>NZ_JAWOSW010000002.1:0-430150 GCF_033338535.1 Vibrio sp. Vb2131 | reverse complement strand
ATTGGCGCTGGACTAAACAAAGGCCCCCTTTTAGGGGGCTCACACAAAGCCACCTTCTTTAGAAGGTGGTAATTTACTTTCTATCGCCGAACTGTACAAATTTATCTTGACCTTGGAGCTTACTCTAAGGTTTATCCTTAGCAATAGGTAAATCACCGATACCAATAAGGAAAAAATTATGTGTACAAAACATCAAGGTTGCCAATCTAGCAAAATCAAAACTGCGGTGCCGCTTGGTGCAAGCGAGTCATGCTGTGCGCCAGTAAAATCTTCGCTCAATATCTCTCAGGCCAGTGTTGATGTTTCTGAAAGCTCTTGCTGTAGTGGAGGAGGCTGCAGCGTTGACACAGGCGAGGAAGACGATCCCACAAGGGAGAGTAATTCCTCCGTTCGGAACGCTTGGCTTGTGTCAGGTATGGATTGCCCATCTTGTGCGCAAAAGCTTGAGAAAGCCATTACGTCTTTACAAGGCGTCAGCCAAGCCAAGGTTTTGTTTGCAACAGAAAAACTGGTCGTCGATTTTGATGGTCTAGAGCTGATAGCTACGATAGAGCAGACAGCCCAAAAAACGGGTTTCCCGCTCTCTTCACTTGATGCTCCAAAACCAAGCACTACAAAGAAAGGCTGGCTTGGCGTCATAAGAGACAACATCCAAATTCTCTCGATTGCTGGTGCAATGGCTACTGCGGCAGTAATTTCTAAGATCGACCCTCAAATAAGCGCTTGGTTATTCACTTTGACGTGTTTACTTGGTTTATACCCAATCGCGCTCAAAGCATTTAAGTTGGCGCGTAGCGGTACGCCTTTTGCGATTGAAACGTTAATGAGTGTAGCGGCGCTCGGCGCTTTATATTTAGGTGAAACCGCCGAAGCCGCAATGGTGTTATTGCTTTTCCTTATTGGTGAAAAGTTAGAAGCATATGCATCATCTCGCGCGCGAAGCGGTGTCCAGGCGTTAATGGACTTAGTCCCAGAAAATTCAATTTTAATTATTGATGGTGAACGTAAAGAAGTACCAGCTGCTCAGCTTAAACCAGGGGATATCATAGAAGTCGCACCCGGAGGTCGTTTGCCTGCCGACGGTGTTTTGCAAGATGCGCTTGCGAGTTTTGACGAAAGTGCGTTAACGGGAGAATCTGTTCCCGTTGAACATCAAACCGGTGGCAAAGTGATGGCCGGGGCTGTGGTTGTCGATAAAGTGGTTCGCTTACAGGTGACTTCCCGTCAGGGCGAGAATGCGATAGACCGAATTCTTCATTTGATTGAAGAAGCAGAATCCCGTAAGGCACCATTAGAACGCTTTCTTGATAAATTTAGCCGTTGGTATACGCCGCTAATGATGCTGGTGTCTCTGATGGTTATCGTTACGCCGCCATTACTATTTGCCCAACCGTGGGAAACGTGGATCTATCGAGGACTCGCCCTGCTGTTGATTGCTTGTCCATGTGCATTAGTAATTTCAACGCCTGCGGCGATCACTTCTGGCTTGGCGGCAGCTGCTAAGCGGGGCGCATTGATCAAAGGTGGTGCGGCGCTTGAGTTGCTTGGCAAGGTTGAGTCTGTCGCATTTGATAAAACTGGGACACTGACGCAAGGTAAACCAGAAGTGACTGATGTCTTTGCTTTTGATATGGATGAAGACAAGTTACTTAGCCTAACTGCGTCAATCGAGGTTGGTTCAAGTCATCCTCTAGCGGTTTCTTTAGTTACCAAAGTGCAAGAGCAGGGGCTTACTATTCCTGAAGCGTTGGATAAAACCGCGCAAGTAGGCTCTGGTGTCACAGGTTACGTCAATGGAAAAATGGTCCAAGTGGTCACGCCTTCAAAGGCAGACTTTCCACTTTCTCAAGAAGCCAAAGAGCAAGTGGTTACGTTGGAACAACAAGGTAAAACGGTTGTCATTGTGCGTTTCGATGACGAGGTCATTGGCGTGATCGCATGGCAAGATACATTGCGCTCAGATGCCCAGCAAGCCATCGCAATGTTGAAGGAACTTGGGGTCACGTCGGTGATGCTAACGGGTGACAACCCGAGAAGTGCAGAAGCAATGGCAAATAGAATAGGCTTGGATTATAAAGCGAGTTTGTTACCTGCAGACAAGGTGCATTACGTCGAGAAGCTATCACAACAACATACCGTTGCGATGGTGGGAGACGGTATCAATGATGCTCCAGCCATGAAAGCTTCGAGTATCGGCATTGCGATGGGAGGCGGTACGGATGTTGCGCTCGAGACTGCTGATGCGGCGTTAACACACAACCGTTTGATTGAGCTACCTGCCATGATAGAACTGTCGCGTGCGACGCTAAGTAACATTCGTCAGAATGTCGCGTTAGCGCTAGGTTTGAAAGGTGTATTCTTAGTGACAAGTTTACTTGGTGTTACTGGGTTGTGGGTTGCTGTATTAGCCGACAGTGGTGCAACAGCACTGGTGACATTGAATGCGTTGAGATTACTTCGTTTTGAGTCCAAGCAGATCAAATAACTGACCTAACCATTAATCCCACTCATTAATAGCCCGAGGCATTCGTGTACCGGGCTTTTTTTAACCGTATTCACCTGATGCGATCAGACGTTTTTCTCGTCCTTGAAATCACGCATTGCTATGCAACAAAATGATCTAACGCCCCTTAAAGTGTGATCAATACCAGTTTTGTTTGAAATTTCATTTTCATTACATTTTGTCATTGTGATTGTGATCACTCTATGTTGGTGAAAGGTTCGCTACAGTGCATCTGTACCCAATAACTGATTAATGAGCTTATTGTTCATAAAATAAGCCACAATAAGGAGCGACTTATGTCTCAAGCTGTATTCCATTTAGGTGTTACTGAAGCTGATCTTAATGGTGCGACTCTAGCGATCATTCCTGGTGACCCAGCGCGTGTTCAAAAAATCGCAGAACAAATGGAAAATCCAGTATTTCTAGCAAGCCATCGTGAATACACGCTATACCGTGCAGAGCTAGACGGTAAACCTGTTGTGGTTTGTTCTACAGGTATTGGTGGTCCTTCTACCTCTATCGCAGTTGAGGAATTGGCACAGCTTGGTGTTCGCACTTTCCTACGTGTTGGTACAACGGGTGCAATTCAACCGCATGTAAACGTGGGTGACATGATCGTAACGACGGGGTCAGTTCGTCTTGACGGTGCGAGCCTACACTTTGCTCCTATGGAATTCCCAGCAGTTGCTGACTTTGAAGTAGCAACCGCAATGAAAGCAGCGGTAGAAGAGTCTGGCGCTACAGTTCACATGGGTGTGACTGCATCAAGCGACACGTTCTACCCTGGTCAAGAACGTTACGATACGTTCTCTGGTCGTGTTGTTAAGCGTTTCCAAGGCTCTATGCAAGAATGGCAAGACATGGGCGTACTTAACTTCGAGATGGAGTCTGCAACACTGCTAACAATGTGTGCGAGCTCTGGTTTAAAAGCGGGTTGTGTGGCTGGTGTTATCATCAACCGTACACAAAAAGAGATTCCAGATCATTCAACTCTGAAAGAAACGGAAGCGCGTTCAATTAAAGTGGTTGTAGAAGCAGCGCGTAAAATGCTTTAAGCCGCTATAGTTGGCATTTAAACAAACAGAAAAAACCAGAGGCTAACCTCTGGTTTTTTTCTACTTATAGAAATGCGTACAGCTAAAATTTAGGTATAAAAAAAGCAGCATTAATGCTGCTTTTTATCGTTGTGAATTTTAGCTTTTCTTAATGGCACTATATCTCGTCTGAACCGCCCGCGTCTTTAAACCAAGCAGTTAAGTGCGTTCTTAAATCTTTAAGCTCATCAGGGCCAATCAGGGCTAGCCCTAAGTCTTCAGCACGAGTAATGTCATTGTGACGAAGAGGACGGAAGCTCACCAACATTGCGCGCGCTTGTAAGCCACCTAATAGATCGCGAAGCGATTCTAACTTATATAAAGTATCGTCGCCGTCATCTCTCATGCCTTTGGTTTTGCACTCGATGATGTGCAGCTTGTTGTTTACAACTGTTGCGACATCTAACTCATTGCGTACTTCACTTTCACCAAGTTTGCGATAAACCTGAACATTTAACGATCGATCTTGGATCGTCGGCATGGTGTCTTGGATTTGCTTCACGGTGCTGTGAACCAAAGTTTCTAACCACTCACCGTTTGAAAAGCGTCGAGCATCTTCATCTGCAAACGTTAAAACGCCATTCTCATAGGTGGCGATTTCTGCTTCTACTAAATCTGAAAGCAACATGTTGAGCTCACGGTAGCCCTGCTGTTTTTCGGAGAGCTCGACATCAAGCTTTTGTTCTTTGCGGCATGTGGTTGCAAGGTAGTTAAGTGTTGCTAGACCTGGCCCAAGCTCAAGCGCATTTGAGGCCCATCGTTCACCAAGTTCATACAATTTTTTATCAAGAAGAGGTGGTAAATCAACGTGGTGAAACTCGCCGCGTGCACCAAAGATAGTGAGGTAATCTGCAATCGTAATGTGATCTTCGACTTGGGTATCTTCTTTGCCATCAGGGTATAACCAACAAAGCTTATCGCTACTAGGCTCAACCACAAAAATTGGCCAGCGATAGGTACGGAAAACTTCGTACACCGACAACAAGCGATGACGAAGACCACAGCTCGCGTTCAATTTTACATCTTCGCCGCGTTCATGGAGATCTTTTGCCAGTTTTTGAATTGCTTGTTTGATCAGAGATGTATTAACAGCGGATGGAATTTCAAAAAATTCAGAAGTAATTTCTCGTTGATCTAAAACGGCACTCAGTCGGTCAAATATATCTAACTGGCTCTTGTCTCCGATGAAGACGATATGTGTGCTTAGCGTACGATTATCTAATAGAGGAGTGACCAATCTCACTGGGTCTTGGTCGATAATACCAACATGAACAGCCATAGATTTTCCTTTTTATGAGGCCGCTCGAAAAGAGTTGTGCAAGGGGATGAGCTGGCCTTATTAATCATATGTAGACATGGCCGACAAAAAACAAGGGCGACTTAACAAAAAGTCGCCCTTATACAGTTGATTGCACTAATTAATGCTCTTAATTATAAAGTATTTATAACTTAAATCGGTGGACCAATTCATTTTGCTGATGAGCCAAGTGGGTCAGTGATTCACTGGTTTGTGCGATACTCGACATGGCTTGGAAACTTTCATCGGCGATGTTGTTAATATCTTCAATGCTGCGAGCAATGTCTGTTGATGTTTCACTTTGCTCTGCTGCTGCTTGTGAAATGTGCGTACTCATTTGGCTGATTTCGATGATTAGCGCCTGGATCTCTTCCATTGAGCTGTTCGCTTTTGATGCTTGCTCAACCGACATCTCCATATCGCTCATACAGCTTTGTATGACTTGGTTCGCCGATTGCGAGCTAGATTGCAGATTACTGATCATGGATTCAATTTCAGTGGTTGATTGAGTCGTTCTTGATGCGAGTACTCGTACTTCATCTGCCACTACCGCGAAGCCGCGACCTTGTTCACCAGCGCGAGCCGCTTCAATTGCCGCGTTCAATGCCAGTAGGTTGGTTTGCTCCGCAATGTTGCGGATCACATCAAGGATAGACCCAATTTGACCACTCATTTTTTGTAGCTCAGAAACTGCGGAGACCGATTCGTTCAAACGTGTTTCTAGTTGATTAATGGTTGAGATATTACTGCTCATAACATTTCTACCTTCTTCAGAGGCAGATTCGACGCGTTGCACCATTTCTAACGAGCCTTGCGCACTTTGCGCGACTTCCTGCACTGAATGAGACATTTCTGTCATCGCGGTAGCGACGTTTGCTGTTTGTTCGCGTTGAGAGCTCAATTTAATTTGTGCTTGCGAAGAGGTGCGTTCGTTGGTTGTAGCGGTTGACGATAGGTTTTCTGACGCTTCGTTGAGTTTCACCAAGATCTCGTGAAGGTTGTCGGCGAGTGAGTTAATGTGTCCACTCACACGGCTGAATTCGTTGTTATAGCGAATATCGATACGCTGTGTCATATCACCTTCAGTCAGGCTTTCTAACACTTTTAGAATACGAGTCAACGGTTCGCGAACGCTTTGTGCGATGTGGTAGCCAATCGCTGTCGCGAGTAAAACGACAATAACGCCAATGATGATGGCTTTCGTTACACCCGCCGAATATATGTCACCTGCGTCTGCCAATGATTCATTGAGCTTATCTGTTGCGGTTGTCGTGAATTGCTCAAGAATCGCCATGGTTGAATCCACTTTATTTGCTAGGTTGGCGATATTGTTATACAAAGCGGCGCGAGCATTGAGGTAATTATTATGTTGGTCTAGCACACCGCCACGCATACCAACGTCACGAGTAAATTGCTCTACAGATTCGCCAAAAGCTTTTTCTAGCTCAGGAAGCTGAGTCACCAACCCGCGGAATGCGTAATTCAAGTGCGTTACTGCTTTGCGGTTTTTAGCTACGGCTTGCGTAACAAACTCAGGGTTGGAACTGGCGAGGGCATCAGAGGTAATTACTTCGGCATCTTTTAACTTGATAAAGTAGCTCTTTGCCATGACTTTGACAGAAATGCTGGTTTGATCTGCCACATATTCTTTAAGACCAACCGACAGTTCGGTATTCAGTTTTTGGAAGCGGCGTGAGGATTTTTGCACTTCTTCTTGAGCCGCAAACATTGCTTCGTAGTTGTCCATGGCCTCTAGAGCTTCTGTAAAATAGCTCTGCTCTAACGTTTTTAACTGTGAAAACGGTTCGGCAAGAGAAGGGTAGATTTGGCTTGCGGTTTTCAGTTGAGCCAATGTGGATTCGAAGCGTTGTTGAGATCTAGCAAATTCCTGACGCATTTCATCCATGCGTTGTTTATTCTCTGTCGTCAGGAAGTCTTTAAATGATTTGTCGGCAGAAAGCAGCTCAACACTGGTTTGATTAGATAACGATACCAACGGTAGGGATGATTTAGAAACCGTGCCAAATTTTCCGTGAATATCACTCATTCCTCCCATCATAATGGCAATTGTGACGGCAAATAGGATGATGATCAGTGCAAAGCCGGCATACATCCTTTTAATAACTGAACCTCGCATAAGTGAGTTTCCTCTCCCAAAAATAGACAAGCTACCCAAGCATTTTTGAGTTTACTTGGGTATAAAAATAATAATTGTCTTAAAAAAGTAACAAAATTCATTGGATTGTATTCAGTTTGTGACGCGCATTTTATGACGCACACGACAAAAAAAGCTTCGTTAATTAGCATTTGATTAATAATGTTAAGTGAACACTGTTTTTATTGAGCTCCGCTTTTGGTTGGCGCATACTAATTGGGGTCTAATTACGTTTATAAAATGGAGTCCTCATGGCGGAAGAAACGATCTTTAGTAAAATTATTCGCAAGGAAATCCCTGCCGATATCCTTTATCAAGATGATTTGGTGACTGCGTTTCGCGACATTAACCCTCGCACACCAAGCCATATTCTCATTATTCCGAATAAACTGATCCCAACAACGAATGATGTAGAAGCTGAAGATGAAGCAATGATGGGGCGTTTGTTCACTGTTGCTAGAAAGTTAGCGAAAGAAGAAGGTATTGCTGAAGACGGCTATCGCCTGATCGTTAATTGTAATCCACATGGTGGCCAAGAGGTTTACCATATTCACATGCACCTACTAGGCGGCCGCCCTCTAGGTCCAATGGTATTGAGCTAAGCTTTTAAAAGTGGGTGGCGATTCACCCACTTCTTTTTCCTGTCGAATGACACATTTGTGGAGATAAATGTGAAACTAGGTGTAAAGCTGTTAGGGCTGATGAGCTGGGCTTTAATGGCCTCTGGCTGCGCGAATTTATCTGCGGGCAATCTGTTTAGCCATTACAGCAACCAGAATCAAGAAGTTTATCAAGCCGTTGTTGCAGGGGAATATGCCAAAGCAAAACAACTTCAATCAAGTGAAGTGGGTGGCGAGATACTTGGCAATTTTGAAAAAGGTCGTATCTCTTTTCTTGCTGAAGATTACCCAACAAGTTTAAATGCGCTAGAAAGCAGCGATCGTGCTGTACGTGTTCAACAAGATCGTGCGACGATATCTGTGTCAGACACGGCAACGAGCGTCGGCTCTCTCGCAGTGAACGACAATCTCCAAGACTATCATCCCGCCGATTACGAACTTGGCTTTTTGCACCTGTATCTAGGGCTAAATTACTTACAGAAAAACGATTTAGAAGGAGCACTAGTTGAAGTGCGTCGAGCTAATCAAGTTCAGGAAGCGGCAAGAAAGGCGCGTGAAAAAGAGCTAAAAGCAGCAGAGAAAGACCTTAACAAGCAAGGCATGTCTGCCAATTTAGGCAGTGTGTTAGCGAACTACCCTGATGCTGGTAAAAAACTAAGCGCGGTACAAAATGGTTATCTGTTCTATCTTTCTGGCTTGTTATATGAAGCGTCGCGAGACTTAAACAGTGCTTATGTTGATTACCGACGAGCACTCGCTGTAATGCCAGACAACAAGCAAGTTGTGGAAAGCACCTTATACGCTGCTAAGAAGCTGGGCATGCGTGAAGACTTGCGCATGCTAGAGAAGCGGTATGGTAAAGCACCTTCTGGATTAACTCAGTCACAAGGGCGAGTCATCGTTATCGATGAGCAGGGTGTTGTTGAGGCGATGAAAGGGTGGCGTATTGATTTACCAATTTACGACAGTCGCGATAATGGCGCGATTTATTCGTTGGCGCTTCCTTATTATCAGAACCGAGGTGCTCAACGTTTTAGCGATGTTGTTTTAAATGGTCAGGTATTATCTTCCAGTACGCTGGTTGATGTTAATGCGATGGCGCAAAACGATCTTAATGAACGTCTTACTACAATAGTGATCCGTCAAGCTCTTCGTGTTTGGGCAAAAGATCGAATCCGAAAAGAGGCGGCGAAAAAGGGCGATGATGTGGGAAACATACTTTTCAATGTATGGAACACATTGACCGAACAGCCAGATACAAGAAGTTGGCAAACATTGCCAGCGCAAGTGAAAACGGCTTCAAAAATCGTGAAACCGGGAACACAAAGTTTAAACTTGGGTGATCAAACCTATCAGTTTGAAGTGCCTGCACAGCAGACTACATTGGTATGGGTATCTCGTCAGGGAGCACACTCAACCGTGTGGCATAAACAGCTAGGGAGACTGTAATGAAAGCATGGCTTGTTTGTTTAGCAATGGCTATTGGTTTAGTTGGATGCGCCGAAAACACGGCTGGTATTCGAATTGATGGCCAAACGCAAAAAGTATTTTTTAATGATAACGTTTTAGGTAGTCGCTTATTAGTTGACAACATCACCACCACTTACGTTGATGATCGCCCACGAGGAGTCGTGCAGCTGAGTAGCAATTACAAAGGTGATCAGCACATTCTTTACCGATTTTATTGGTATGACAACAATGGTTTAGAAGTGAATACCAAACCTGGTCCGTGGCGAAAAATGATTGTGCGAGGATTTGAGCAAGTCACGTTATCTGAAGTTACTGTGAATCCAAATGGCACAAAATTCCGTGTGCAAATTAGAGAAGCACAAGACGATTAATCTTAACGGCTCTGCCGAAGCTGCCGCGCTAACGATGCGCTGGTATTGAAAAACTAAGGAACTCTCATGAAAAAAAGTATTATTGCTCTTTTAGGTCTTGCCGTCATTTTAGGTGGCTGTTCTAACAAAGTCTCTTACGGCGATGCGCAAGCAACAGAAACCACGACTATCGATTTTGGCTCAACAGATTTACAAAAAATCGCGGCTGAAATGGTGGATAGCATGATGATGTCGGGCTCTGTAGCAGCAATTACTCGTGACCAACGTCCTATCGTTTTTGTTGAGCGAATTAAGAACAAAACCAGTGAACATATTGACACTGAATCCATTACCGACACGATCTCTACTAAGATGTTGAACTCAGGTAAGTTCCGCTTTGTTGATATGGATCGTGTTGAGTCTGTGCGTGAACAACTTAACTTCCAAAACACGGATGAGCTTGTTAACCAAAGCACAGCGATCCAATTTGGTAAAATGGTTGGTGCTCAATACATGCTTTACGGCAACCTATCTAGCATTGTGAAAAATGCAGGTAGCGATAAAGATGTATACTACAAGATGACCATGCGCCTAATGGACCTAGAAACAGGTTTGATTGAGTGGGCGGATGAAACTGAAATTCGTAAAGCGCAATCTAAGAGCCTATTCGGTCTTTAATCGAACAGGGTGGAGAAGTCATCAATGGCATGGTTTTCTTGGCAACAAGCAAAACAGTTAGATCCGAGTCTTAACGCTCTCGATGGCTTCTTTACGGAGCCTCCGGTAAAAGTACAAACTGTTACCGGGGGGCTCACCAACCGTTGTTGGCGGTTGGAATCTTCTCAAGGCCTTGCATACATCTGGCGACCGACCAGTCATGTCTGCAAGGCTTTTTCAATTTCTCGTCACAGTGAATATCAAGTGCTGAATGCAGTCTCTTCATTGGAAATTGGCCCCAAGCCAGTTTTTATTCATGAGCAAGGGCTGCTGGTGGAATGGATAGAAGGAGAGGCTCTGACGGAGTCAGGCTTAGCACTAAGCAATTTATTATCCATTGCGGCGAAGATTCATCAATATCCGATAAGCGCAATTCCTTTGGTTCCATTTTCATATATTTCTCGCATCGATCATTATTGGCTTGAGCTTGATGGTCAGTATGTGGGTACGGAGTTTGAGGCTTTGTACATGAAGTGGCGCACGGAACCGAACGTTGCACCTGTTCCGCTTGCCCTATGTCACTTCGATCTGGGGTGTTATAACCTAGTGCGAGGAGAGAATGGGGTGAAAGTCATTGATTGGGAGTATGCCGGGATTGCTGACCCTAGGCTTGATT
This sequence comes from Vibrio sp. Vb2131, assembly GCF_033338535.1. NCBI lineage: Bacteria > Pseudomonadati > Pseudomonadota > Gammaproteobacteria > Vibrionales > Vibrionaceae > Vibrio > Vibrio sp. Vb2131. Next base: position 419,328 of record NZ_JAWOSW010000002.1, on the reverse strand, counting down.
TGACCTTAACTATTCAGGTCGCGAATGCGCCTGTGGAAGAAGCGGTAAAGCAGTATTGCCAAATTCGAGGTATCGAAGATGTGTCTCTTTGGCTGAGAGGTGTACACGCTTGGCAACCAAGAACCTTGGTGATGGCGATGCTCTGGTATCTACTTGCCTATAAATTGTGGGGAGATGAACAATACTTAAACAGTGCGTATGAGTTGAAAGGCTCATTGTGTATGGAAGATCACTGTTTTGAGAACTCGTGATATTTTCCCCTTTAACAGTAAGGAAATAGTGGTAGTTTTAATAAAAGTACCAGATACACACAGGGAGAGGTACACATGATTATTTACTTACACGGCTTTGACAGTACAAGCCCGGGTAACCACGAAAAAGTTCTTCAACTGCAATTTATCGACGACGACGTTCGTTTTATCAATTACAGCACCCTTCACCCAAAGCACGACATGCAACACTTGTTAAAAGAAGTGTCTAAAGTTATCGATCAATCTGATGACCCAAACCCGTTAATCTGTGGGGTTGGTTTAGGTGGTTACTGGTCTGAGCGAATTGGTTTTCTATGCGGTATCAAGCAAGTGATGTTCAACCCGAACTTGCATCCAGAAAAAACGATGGCTGGTCGAATCGATCGCCCAGAAGAGTACGAAGATATCGCAACAAAATGTGTTGATCAGTTCCGAGCGAAAAATCAAGCTCACTGCTTAGTGATTCTCTCTAAAGATGATGAAGTGCATGACAATTCGAAAACGGCAGCTGAGCTAGAAAAACACTATCAAATCATTTGGGATGAAACTCAGTCTCATAAGTTCAAAAAAATCTCTCATCATTTACAAGCGATAAAGGCATTTAAAAATACTTATTAATGTTGAGTGTAGACAGTAAAGCGGCGTTTTTATCGGCTGCTTTGCTGCGATTCCTTCTCTTGAGTATGCCGAGCCACTGTCTCTTTGAAAGGCACATTTTCTTGGTTTAACGCTTTGAATATTGTGTTCTCCTTACCGTTTTCTTACTTCCCTCCTATGTAGCACGAACACCTTGTTGTAGAGTAGTCGAAAAGTAGTCAATCCGTACTCGTTACACGGATTTTGGTTGCCTTCAAAGTTGGTCTCTATATAATGAACCGGACTAAAATAATTTGATAAATATCAAAAAAAATTGAGAGCGAGTAATAAACTTGCCCAAAAAATTCTGGCGTCGTACGCGTACCAGATAAACATGCCAAACCCTGACAAGTCATTGATAGATAAAGAATCAAGGTGAGTGGCAGTTTTTTAATCCAAGTAATTGAGACACCTCTAAGAACCAAGAATTCATCGGTTGGATGGATGCCACAAATATTTGTGAGTCATGCATCGAGCTGAACCCCATATATTCATTTTTGTAGAGGAAAATCATTGTGACACGCATTATCGTTGTAGGCGGCGGTGCAGGTGGTCTTGAGTTGGCAACTAAGCTTGGTCGAACTCTAGGTCGCAAAAACCGTGCGCAAATTACGCTAGTCGATCGAAAAGCGAGCCACTTGTGGAAGCCATTATTGCATGAGGTTGCTACAGGTTCTTTGGACGAAGGAGTAGATGCACTGAGCTATCGAGCTCATGCAAAAAACCACAGCTTCGACTTCCAAATGGGGAGTCTTCAAGACATCGACCGTGAACGTAAAGTGATCATCTTAAGTGAGCTTAAAGACGAACACGGTGAACTTCTTATGCCAAGCCGTGAGCTAGAATACGACATTCTAGTGATGGCAATTGGCTCGACATCAAACGACTTCAACACGCCTGGCGTTCGTGAAAACTGTATTTTCCTAGACAGCCCTGAGCAAGCACACCGTTTCCGTACAGAAATGAACAACGAGTTCCTAAAGCTGCACGCGAAAAACGGTAACGGTACGGTCGATATTGCGATTGTTGGTGCTGGTGCAACTGGCGTTGAACTATCAGCTGAGTTACATAATGCTGTTAAAGAGCTGCGCACTTATGGCTTCGGTGATCTTGATTCTAGCAAGTTGAACGTCAATCTGATTGAAGCAGGTGAGCGTATTTTACCAGCGTTACCTCCACGTATTTCTTCTGCTGCTCATCAAGAGTTGGTGAAGTTGGGCGTAAACGTGCGCACCGCCACTATGGTGACTAAAGCTGAAAAAGATGGCCTTACTACAAAAGATGGTGAGAAGATCCCAGCTCAAATCATGGTTTGGGCTGCGGGTATCAAAGCTCCAGACTTTATTAAAGATATCGCTGGCTTAGAAACGAACCGTATCAATCAGCTTGTAGTGAAAAACACACTACAGACAACACGAGATGATGACATCTTTGTTATTGGTGACTTAGCACAATGCACCCAGTCTGACGGTTCGTTCGTGCCGCCACGCGCTCAAGCTGCACACCAAATGGCAAGCCAGGCATTTAGTAACATCGTCGCGAAGATCAACGGGCGCGAGTTGAAAGACTACGTATATAAAGATCACGGTTCATTAGTGTCTCTAAGTCGCTTCTCAACCGTTGGTAGTCTGATGGGGAACCTAACTAAAGGGTCGATGATGGTAGAAGGCCGTATTGCTCGTGTCGTTTACATCTCATTGTATCGCATGCACCTAATGGCGTTGCACGGTGTATTCAAAACCGGTCTGATGATGCTCGTCGGCCGCATTAATCGCGTGCTGCGTCCAAACCTTAAGCTGCACTAAGGTTTTAAATCCACTCTGTGTGGATGTGTTGTATCTTAAAAAATGCAGAAGCCACCGCAAGTCGGTGGCTTTTTGTTTATGTTAGATCTGTCGGTAAAAGTGAGTACACAACGCCATCTTTAGGCTTACCATGAAAAATAAACCGGTTTCTGGCGATGGCTTCTTTTTGTGCACCGACGGACTCAATTAAGGCTTGGCTAGCTTCGTTGTCGGGGTCACAAACAATCTCTAGTCGAGTTAAACTTAGCTTTGCGAAGCAGAATTCTGCTAAGGCTTTAACGGCTTCTTGGGCATAGCCTTGCCGTTGATAGCGGTCGGCAACCCAGTAACCAATACTCGCCATATTAAACGTATGATATAACTCATTAACCGCTGCCATTCCAACCAAAGTGTTACTTTGCCGCTCATAGATACCGAAACCAAAAGCCTCAGTTTTGACCCAGTTAAGACGGGTTGCCAACAGAAAGTCCTGCGCGGTTTTCAATGTGACGTTTTTATCACACCAGTCAAGCCATTGGTGCAGCGAAGGGGATTCTGCAAGTAATCGTTGTAGTGAATGTGCTTCTTCAGCAGGGATGAGCTTGAGCGCTAAGCGGGGCGCAATGATTTCAAAGTCTGGACTCATGAACTAATACGACTTCCATGTTGAGTGTAAGTAAATTGAAAGCTGTCTATTTATACTTGAACGCAGCTATTTTCCTTGCTCTGCGTTGGTTAGGAATAACTGAGGTATAGCAGATAAAAACAAAGCGCAGCTTTGCTGCGCTTTGTCGAACCGCTCGTGCTTATCGAACCCGACGAACTTGAATGATCATACCCATCAACGGGTTATCTAGGTAATGAGTCTCGCTGCTACGCATACGACGTTTTTGATCCATTCGATAACTCTTCAGGAATTTCTCTTCGGTTACTGTCGGCGATATTTCTGCCAAGTTACCGACTTGGACGTTACCATCTACTTCACCTAAGTCATCCGCCAATTGCTCAGTTGAGGTTGGTTCAAAACGCACCTCTCTAACACTTGGTTCGCGCAGATCTAGTGTTGTTTCGGCGAAGAGGTAATGCTGTACGTATATTTGGAATCGACCATCTAGTTCATATAAAGGGCCATTGACCGTCTCTTCACTGTAACCGTCGCTGGAAAATGTTTGATTGCCATTGATTGGGCGGCCATCTGCTTGATAAGAATCAGAGAAATCTCGCCCGCCAACGATGCGGAAAATTGGGGCGCTAGATTTACCTCGGTCACCTTGACGCCAGGCTACGTGTTTAAGCACTTTAAAGCCGGCATGATTATTTAGTGCCGCTTCTTGCGCGTTGAGACGGAAAGAAGAACTTGGCAAAAGCGTCACGCCTTTAGAGCGGCGGTAGGATTCACTCTCTAGGCTACCGACATTTTCCATATCGATTTTTGGCAGTTGATTCGGCCAAGATTCTGTTGTGCTTTCAGCGTCGACTGCTCGCTTGAAAATGATCACTTCAATATCAAATTGGCGCTGTGCCCAAGAGGGCATTGAGACACATAGAAGCAATAACGGGATCAGTATTCTCATTCGACTATTAGCTCGTTGGTAATAAATTCTGTTTAAAATCATTCAGTAAGTCTTGAACAAACTGAATGCGTTTACGTCGGTCCACCAATGGTACGCTAAACTTGAACTTAGTTGGACCTTCCATTGCAAATTTTTGCGGCTGTGATTGCAGCAGTTTAACTAAATACGCTGGATTTATGTCAGCATCAGGGTAAAACTCGATAAATCCACCTTTATCATGGGCTTCTATCTTTTTCGCTTTTAAACTACCAGCCGAAATTTTCAATTCTGAGACGGCAAGTAAGTTCTTTGTTGCGTCTGGAAGCAGACCAAAGCGATCAATCAGTTCCACTTTTAGCTCTGATAGTTCATCACTGCTTGTGACACTCGCAATGCGTTTGTACATCGACAGTCGTGTGTTTACATCCGGAATGTAATCATCTGGTAAGAGCGCTGGGATTCGCATTTCCACTTCAGTTTGCTCACGAAGCAGCTCATCCAAAGATGGTTCCTTGCCTTCTTTTAATGCTTGCACTGCTTGTTCCAGCATTTCCATATAAAGTGTAAAACCAACAGATTGAATTTGCCCACTTTGCTCATCACCAAGCAGCTCACCAGCACCACGGATTTCTAAATCGTGGGTTGCTAACGTAAAGCCAGCACCTAAGTCTTCCAGTGAAGCAATCGCATCAAGACGCTTGATGGCATCTTTGGTCATGGCTTTTGGATGTGGCGTTAATAAGTAAGCATAGGCCTGATGGTGCGAACGTCCAACACGGCCACGTAATTGATGCAACTGCGCCAAGCCAAGATTGTCCGCACGATCCATGATTATGGTATTCGCCGTTGGTACGTCGATACCGGTTTCGATGATGGTTGTACACACCAACACATTAAAGCGCTGATGGTAGAAGTCATTCATGATTCGCTCAAGTTCGCGCTCGCGCATTTGACCATGAGCCACGGTAATACGTGCCTCTGGGATGAGTTTCTGTAAGTCTTCTGCCGTTTTTTCAATGGTTTCAACCTGATTGTGCAGGAAGTAAACCTGACCACCACGCATAATTTCACGCAGTACCGCTTCACGGACCACTGGCTCTTCTTTTTGTCGAACAAAGGTTTTAATGGCTAAACGGCGTGCAGGAGGTGTCGCGATGATCGACAGGTCTCGCATGCCACTCATTGCCATATTCAGTGTGCGTGGAATTGGTGTTGCGGTGAGGGTAAGAATGTCCACATCCGCACGCATTGCTTTGACTTTTTCTTTTTGACGAACCCCGAAGCGGTGTTCCTCATCAACGATCAACAAACCTAAATCTTTGAATTTAATGTCGCTCGAAAGCAGCTTATGCGTACCAACGACAATATCGACTTTACCATCGGCAACGTCTTGCAGAATGACTTTTTGTTCTTTGGCAGATTTAAAACGAGACAGTACTTCAACTCGGATTGGTAAGTTGGCAAAACGGTCACGGAAGTTTTCGAAATGCTGCTGAGCAAGCAAGGTTGTTGGTACGAGTACGGCGACCTGTTTACTGTTATCCGTTGCGACAAATGCTGCGCGCATAGCGACTTCCGTTTTACCAAAGCCCACGTCACCACACACTAAGCGATCCATCGCTTTTGCCTGGCACATGTCTGACAAGACGGCATTGATGGCCATCGCTTGGTCATCTGTTTCTTCAAACGGGAATGTTGCTTTAAATGTTGCGTATTGCCCACGATCTAGCTCAAATTTGAAGCCAGGTTTTAATTCTCGTTTAGCATACACATCCAGCAATTCTGCCGCGACATCACGCACTTTTTCTGCCGCTTTACGACGTGCTTTTGCCCACGCTTCACCACCTAATTTATGCAGTGGCGCACTCTCTTCAGCGCCGCCAGAATAACGGCTGATAAGATTCAGTGATGAAACTGGCACGTAGAGCTTGGCATCGTTTTGATACTCAAGGGTGACGTATTCCGTTTTCATGCCACCGGCTTCAAGTGTTTGTAAACCGATGTAGCGACCAATACCGTGATCAATATGAACCACAGGTTGACCGGGTTTTAACTCCGCAAGGTGGCGAATAACGGTGTCACTGTTGACGGCTTTTTTATCTTTGCGGCGTCGCTGGATAACACGGTCACCGAGTAGATCACTTTCACAGATCAGAGCGAAGTTCAGCTCTTCGTGAATGAAACCATGCTCTGCTGCGCCTAAGATCAAGCTGAATCGATCACCCGAGTCTAGAGCTTGGTAAAGTGAGCCATGTACGACTGGCCGAACTTTGATGCCTTGCAACAGCTCCGTTAGTGCTTCACGACGACCTTCTGACTCTACCGAGAAAACGATTTTTCCGCTGAATTGCTCACTAAACTGACGAAGGCGCGAGAGCGGCTCTTTATTTTGTTGCTGAACGCCAAGCTCGGCTAACGATTGTACGGGTAGGTTTTGACGACCGGCACGCTTAACCACTTTATCTAGGCTCAATTGAGCGATAGGGAGCTGTTTTAGTTGACTGAAAAGTTCGTCTTTTTTCAACCAAAGCTGTTCAGGAGTCAAAAGAGGACGCAGCGGATCAACTTTTTTCTGGTCGTATCGATATTCGACATCGGTTAAGAAAGTATCGACCGCAGATTCGATATCACCATATGTGATGACTTGAGAGTCTTCTGGCAAATATTCAAATAAAGTCTCGGTATGGTCAAAAAACAGCGGCTGCCAATACTCAATACCAGCGGGCCACGTGCCTTTGGTCACTTGCATGTAGATTGATTCAGGCTCGCGGCGTGCGTCGAACTGGGTGCGCCAACGTGTACGGAAATCTTCAATCGCTTCTTTAGTGGTTGGGAACTCATGTGCAGGCAGCAATTGGATTTGCTGAATATCGTCGATAGAGCGTTGGTTCTCTGGATCAAACGTGCGAATGGTATCTATTTCATCATCAAAGAAGTCGATGCGGTACGGGTCATTGCTGCCCATAGGAAAGAGATCCAGAATAGACCCACGACTTGCATATTCACCTGGCCCAAATACTTGATCTACATGGCGGTAGCCTGAATTTTCAAGTTGTACACGTAACTTCTTTAGCGAGATTCGATCACCAGTTTTCACCATTAAAGTGTGTTGCAACAAAAAATCACGTGGCGATTGGCGTTGCAATACTGTACTGACCGGGACGATGGTTATGCCATTACGTTGACTTGGCAGTTGGTATAGGCGTGCGATACGTTCAGAGATGATTTCTTGATGCGGAGAAAAGTTATCGTAAGGCAGCGTTTCCCAGTCGGGGAATAGGCTTACCGTTTGGTCGGTGAATTGCTCAATCTCTGCCTGAAGCTTTAAAGCGATTTGCGGGTCAGGCACAACGAGTAGCGAGTGACTCGAATGCTGCTTGGCTAGCTCTGCAATGGCTAGAGGTAGAGCTGCGCCCGGCAAATTACCTAGCTGTTTTTTGTCGCCACGCTCTGAAGGGTTGGTGACGGAAAGAATCGTTGCTTTTGTCATAGGAATTATTTTTTATCTCGCTCCATCGAGCGCTGACGTAAAAGTTTTTGTTGTTGATACAGTGCCGCCTTTATCAGTAAATCTTGATCAGATTCTCGGAGCATCTTGTATCTAAGCGTGATAATGAAATCTTGCTCTGAAGCATCACATTCTTCTACTTGAGCGTAACAGTAAATCGCCGCAGCAGGGTGATCGAGGAACAGTTTAACACGAACGAGTTGTTGAGTAGTTAACGCTGTATCTGAGCGGAAACTGAGTTGACTAGCACCAAACTGCGTCGTTTGATATCGAATGGAGGCGTCATCTTGTTGTGAAAGCATAAAGCTCAACAAGAGGTTAAGTTTCGCGTTTTGCGTATCAAGCAAGTTGATCACATGCTTTAACTCTTTGTTTTTCAGCTCTAGACGCGCGTTGTCTGCCAACATATCTAAGTGACTAAATTCACTGGCGACAATAAATGGTGCTGGAATTTCGGAGACAAATGTTTCTTCATCTGGCAAAGCAAAGTCCTCACTTAACGTTTCGACGTTGATGGTGAGGTTATGATGGACGGTAAAGTATTCTTGCTCTGTCATATAGTCGATCCTTTTGCCTGTGAGCGCTCCCTGTTCACTCAACAAACAAAGAGAAATAGGGCACTGATTATCGCTAACTGAATGAAGTTATCAAGTTTAGTCGATTTGTCCTTGAACTTTTTGCCCTAAATACAGACTTATTGCATGTCGTTGACAAATTTAGCGATTCTCTTGTCTTCTTAATGAGAAGAGTAAGGTAAGATAATCCGCTAAAGCTTTATATCAAAACAACCAGTTGGTTTGTCTTATATGTATCATCCTATCTCATTGTTTATTGGCTTAAGGTATCTTCGGGGACGCTCTGGAGATAGGTTCAGCCGATTTGTTTCTTATATGTCGACGGCGGGTATTACGATCGGTGTAATGGCGTTGGTGACGGTTCTTTCTGTGATGAACGGGTTTGAATCGCAGTTAAAAGAACGCATTTTAGGTGTGCTACCTCATGCCGTTGTTTCGCAACACGATGGAAAAACGCCTATGACCGAGTCTGCCCCTCCATTTGTTCAAGCGATGTCGAGTGAATCTCAGCCGGAGCCTATCGTTAGAGGAGAGGCTGTTATTCAGAGTTCTGCACAGCTGACGGCTGGTTACCTCATCGGTATTGAACCTAAGAAAGGCGATCCGATTAGCAACCATTTGATTGCCGGACGATTATCGTCACTTCAAGCAGGTGACTACAATGTATTTTTGGGTCACAGTTTGGCGCGTTCACTAAAGGTCTCAATCGGGGATAAAGTGCGCTTGATGGTGACCAACGCAACGCAGTTTACCCCACTTGGCCGTATTCCTAGCCAGCGAAACTTTACTGTCTCAGGCATTTTCAATACGGGATCGGACGTTGATGGTCAATTAATGATTGTGAACATGACGGATGCATCTAAGCTGATGCGTTTCCCTAAAGACACGGTTTCTGGTTGGCGTGTCTTTTTCTCTGACCCATTTATGGTGACGGATTTTGCTGACCAACCCATGCCTGATGGATGGGAATGGAGTGATTGGCGCGAACAGCGTGGTGAGCTTTTCCAAGCGGTGAAAATGGAAAAGAACATGATGGGACTTATGCTAGGTCTAATTGTGGGTGTCGCTGCATTCAATATTATCTCCGCTTTAATCATGGTGGTAATGGAGAAGCAATCAGAAGTCGCAATATTGAAAACTCAAGGCATGACTCAATCTCAAGTGATGACCATTTTCATGGTGCAAGGTGCAAGCAGTGGTGTAATTGGCGCGATTGTTGGTGGCGCTGCGGGCGTGATCTTGTCACTTAATCTAAATGCGATTCTTGAATCTGCTGGTGTGGCGCTATTCAGCTTTGGTGGTCATCTACCCATCTTGATTGATTCACTGCAAATTCTTTTAGTGGTGGTATTGGCGATTGCTCTTAGCCTTGCTGCTACGCTTTATCCTTCTTATCGAGCATCTTCTGTTAAACCTGCTGAGGCACTTCGCTATGAATAAGCTATTAGAATGTCGTGATATTCGTAAAGTCTACCGAGAGGGTTCGTTAGATACGGAAGTGTTGAAAGGCGTAAGTTTCGATATCGACAAAGGGGAGTTGGTTTCTATTGTTGGCTCTTCTGGTTCGGGAAAAAGTACCTTATTGCATATTTTAGGTGCGTTAGATGACGCAACTCATGGTGAAGTTGATTTTCTAGGGCAAAACCTATCAGCTTTGAGCTCGAACAAACAGGCGGCATTACGCAACAAGCACCTTGGTTTTGTATACCAGTTTCATCACTTATTGGCTGACTTTACTGCGCTTGAAAATGTGGCGATGCCACTGATGATTGGCGGTGCTAAAGTAGCGGATGCAAAACAGGCGGCTAAAGCGCTGTTAGATAAAGTTGGTTTGAGTCATCGGATGCAACATAGACCCTCCGAGTTATCGGGCGGTGAGCGTCAGCGTGTTGCGATTGCGCGTGCATTGGTGAATAAACCTGATCTGGTCTTGGCTGATGAACCTACGGGGAACTTAGATCACAATACGGCACTGTCTATCTATGATTTGATGCGCGAGCTCAATAAAGAGTCAAACATTGCATTTTTGGTTGTCACGCATGACAAAGAGCTGGCAGCAAAAATGGATCGTCAAATGCACATGCAAGATGGTTTGCTCGTAGATCGTTTTGTGACTGATACAGCATCTGCGGAGGGCTAGTTTTGTTTACCTCTTTAGCTTTGATGATTGGTGGTCGCTTCAGTCGAGCGAAAAAGCGCAACAAGATGGTGTCTTTCATATCGCTTTCTTCGACCATTGGTATTGCGGTTGGCGTTGCTGTGATCATTATCGGTTTGTCTGCAATGAATGGCTTTGAGCGCGAGCTGCAATCGCGTGTGTTGTCTGTGATCCCACACGGCGAGTTAGAAGGTGTTAATGGACCACTTCATGACTACACCAAAACGATGAATCAAGCTCTAAAACATGAACATGTTGTCGCGGCAGCACCGTACGTTCGTTTTACGGGTTTGGCAGAAAAAGGCAGTAAGCTAAAAGCGATAGAAGTTCGTGGCGTAGAGCCTACTTTCGAGCAAGCGGTGTCGAGCTTATCGAATTTTATTGACCAAGCAGCTTGGCAAAACTTTTATGCCGGTCAGCAGCAAGTGATCTTAGGCCGAGGTGTAGCAAACGAGCTAAATGTCGCCGTGGGGGATTACGTTACGTTAATGATTCCGCAAACAGGCGGCGCAAATAAAGTGCAGGCTCCTAAGCGTGTGCGCGTGAAGGTGTCAGGGTTCTTAACGTTGAATGGCCAAATCGACCACTCTCTAGCGTTAGTACCATTAGCTGATGCGCAGCAATACGCGAGGTTAGGGGGAGGGGTCACAGGCATTTCACTAAAAACTGACGATGTTCTCAATGCGCCTTCTATTGTTCGTGAGGTTGGTAGCATGGTTGATGTTTACGTGTATTTGAAAAGCTGGCAGCAAAAGTTTGGTTTTTTGTATCGCGATATTCAGCTCGTGCGCACCATTATGTACTTGGTGATGGTACTGGTGATTGGCGTGGCATGTTTTAATATTGTGTCTACGTTGATGATGGCAGTGAAAGACCGAGCGGCGGAAATTGCAATTTTGCGAACAATGGGAGCAAAAGATAGCCTAATCAAACGGATCTTTGTTTGGCAAGGTGTATTCTCTGGTGTATTTGGCAGTCTCGTCGGCAGTGTTATCGGTGTCTTAGTGGCGTTAAACCTGACTCCGTTAATTAAAGGGTTAGAGAGCTTAATTGGTCATCAGTTTTTATCGGGTGATATTTACTTTGTTGACTTCTTACCATCACAACTACACTGGCCAGATATGGCATTGGTGTCAGTGACGGCGATAGTGCTTAGTTTACTTGCGACGTGGTATCCTGCTTCTCGTGCCGCAAGGTTGAATCCGGCGGCTGTACTGAGTTCTAAATAGCTGATTGTTTTACAATATGCGAAATACAAAAAAGGACCGAATTCGGTCCTTTTTTGTATTTATCCGACTTGAGTAACATCGCGTTTCATTCTAACTGTTAGATGCCCCTCAACTGATAGCTCAAATGCTGATTTTTACGCAGTAAGGTCTTATCTTATTTTGCGTTTTTGCCAGCTCCGTACCACGGAGTAGCGCCAAAGCCCTCGAATTCCGAAGTAGCCAATAATCGCGGATACAACCCCACAAATTGCGCAGCCCAATAGAAATGGAGGTCCAATGGTGCTCATTTGCTGCATGATGAATTCCCACGATATTTCAAAGTGAAAAGGTTGCGGGGGAAGACGCATCACTAGAGCACCTAGCTTGTACGCAAAGTAAAATAGCACAGGCATAGTGATAGGGTTGCTGATCCATACCAAAGCGACGGAGAGGGGCAGATTGACACCCAACATAATGGCCAAACCAGCGGCCATGATCATTTGGCTCGGCAGCGGAACAAAAGCCATAAATAACCCGACAGCAAAAGCCCCTGATGCCGAGCGGCGGTTTAAGCACCACAAGTTTGGGTTGTACAACACATTGCCGAAGACCTTCAATGCTTTTTGGCGTTTGATCAATTCATGATCTGGCATGAAGCGTTTTATCAGCTTTCTAGGCATAGGACAGCATGACTCTCTCAGAAAAAAGTTGGACCTTGGCGTTATTTTTAGCGAGCGTAATCTCGTCAGCTTGGTGGCCGACAATACCAGATTGGCGTTGGTTGCTGCTGGGAATAATAACCACTGGCTCAATAATCAAATTACGTCGTGGCTTAATTAGCATAGGCGCAATTGCGGGCTTTATGGTTGTCATCGTCCACGGCAATGTATTGGAGTCTCAGAGACAAGCCCTTTTTCAAGCAGGGGAGAATATTACCATAATTGGTAAAGTTGACAGCCCTTTTACGCAAATAAGTCACGGTTATGAAGGTATTGTCGCTATAGAAGCGGTAAATTCTCAAACTCTGTTACCTTTTCTTAAACCTAAAATCCGTCTTATTACGCCTTTTCCACTCGATGTTAACAGTGAGTTTACGACATCCATCTCGTTAAAGCCGATTACAGGTCTACGCAACGAAGCTGGCTTTGATGCTGAAAAGCACGCGATGGGTAAAAATATTATCGCCCGAGCGGTTGTCAACAAAGACGCTAAGTGGATTGTTCGTTCTAATGTATCTCTGCGTCAATCCATTATTGCCGATGTCGCTGATGATGTGTCTTCCCTTCATCATTTCTCGTTAATAAGTGCGTTAGTTTTTGCTGACCGTTCTTGGTTGTCTAAGGAAGATTGGCAAGCGCTCAGGGACAGTGGTTTACTGCATTTGGTCTCCATTTCTGGTTTACATATTGGTATGGCGTTTACTTTTGGGCTAGTCGTGGGCGGTACCGTTCGTTATCTATTACCCCAATACCAGTTGTTGCCTAGCTTATATGGGCTGATCTTCGCTGTTGCCTACGCTTGGTTAGCGGATTTCTCTCTGCCTACTACGCGAGCAGTGTCGGTATGCGTTGTTTACGTTCTCCTGAAGTATACTCTGGTGCACTGGACTTCTTGGCGAGTTCTTTTGCTTGCAGTATCTCTACAACTGCTTGTTCAACCTTTTGCATCCTACAGTATGAGCTTTTGGTTATCATACCTATCCGTTTGTGCGGTATTGTTCGCAATTAATTTGATTCGACATCAAAGGGGAGGTTGGAAAGCGAGATTAAAAGCGTTATTGCTTACTCAATTGATGTTGAGCGCTTTAATCGTACCTGTTAGTGGCCATTTCTTCTCCGGTTTTAGTTTGTCCTCAATAGCCTACAACTTGGTATTTATTCCTTGGTTCGGATTTATCGTTGTACCTTTGATGTTTCTAGCCCTGTTCTCATCTTTGTTTCTTGAAATGATAGCGAAGCCTCTGTGGCATTTGGTGGACTGGTCATTACAGCCATTGAGCACGTCAATACAGTACGCAGTAGGTTCTTGGCAATCCATTAGCATGGAAATGACAATGCTGGTTATGGCGATAGTGGTTTGCTTAATATTTCAACGGTTCATGTCTCATTACGCGTGGTATTTGTTACTCGGCATCGTTATTAGTATCAAGCTTGCATCGAAGTATGAACCGAGTTGGCGTATCGATGTATTAGATGTAGGTCATGGCCTTGCAGTGGTTGTAGAAAAAGACGACAAGGTGTTGCTGTATGACACTGGTAAAGCATGGCAAAGCGGCAGTATCGCAGAGCAGGTCGTCACTCCGGTTTTGCATCAACGAGGTTATGAAAGCATAGATACACTGATTCTAAGCCATTTCGATAATGATCACGCAGGCGGCCGCTTTTTCATTGAAGATGCCTTTTCTCCACAGCGTAAATTTAGTAGTCAATTCTTTATCGGATATGAACCTTGCACTAGAGGCGACCAATGGAAATGGCAAGGATTAAACATGGAAGTGCTCTGGCCTCCTGCACTTGTTCAACGTGCGTATAATCCGCACTCCTGTGTATTACGACTTACTGACCCTATTTCTAACTTTAGTATGCTTTTTACTGGTGATATTGAGGCCATTAGCGAGTGGATATTGCTTAGAGAGCCCGGAAAGTTACAAAGCGATGTGATGCTAGTCCCTCACCACGGGAGTAAAAGTTCATCGAATCCTCGATTTATCGAGGCGGTGAGCCCGAGTGTGGCAGTTGCTTCTTTAGCAAAAAACAATCGATGGGGAATGCCAGCGGAAAATGTCGTTGCTTCATACCGAAAGCTTGGCATTACTTGGCTTGATACTGGTGAGGGTGGTCAGGTAAGCTTCTTTATTCACCGTGATAATTGGCGCTCAGAAACCAAACGTAGCGATACATTTGAGCCTTGGTATAGGCAGATGCTGCGTAAGGGAGTAGAATGAGAGTCTTAATGTAAGAAAATAAAGCACTTCTATGTCGATAAATACTGATGAAACGACTTGGCAGACGTTTAAGCGTCTATGGCAATTTATTCGCCTTTATAAGTCAGGTCTTGTCGTTGCAGTCATTGCATTAGTTATTAATGCCATATCAGATACCTATATGATTTCCCTGCTAAAACCACTACTCGATGAAGGTTTTGGGAACGCTGAATCTGATTTTTTACGCACGCTTCCATTGATTATTTTTGCCATGATGTTCATCCGTGGCATAAGTGGATTTGTCTCCACCTACTGTTTGAGCTGGGTATCTGGCAACGTAGTTATGCAAGTCCGTCGCATGGTGTTCAATCACTTTATGCATATGCCAGTGTCTTACTTTGATAAGGAAAAGACGGGCAATTTATTGTCGCGTATAACCTACGACTCAGAGCAAGTGTCAGCGGCAACTAGCCAAGCGTTGGTGAGCATTGTCCGTGAAGGCGCAAGTATCATTGGTCTGTTAGTTTTGATGTTTTACAACAGCTGGCAATTGTCGCTAGTGCTGTTTGCTGTTGCTCCCGTTGTAGCATGGGGTATTGGTGTTGTTTCTAAACGTTTTAGAAAAATATCCAAAAATATGCAGACCATGATGGGTAACGTAACTGCATCAGCAGAGCAGATGCTGAAAGGCCATAAAGTTGTGTTGAGCTATGGCGGCCAAGACATCGAACGTAAACGATTTGAAAAAGTCAGCAACCAAATGCGTCAACAAAGCATGAAGTTGGTGACGGCTCAAGCGGCGGCTAACCCTATCATCCAAATGATTGCATCACTTGCAATTGTTGCCGTTCTTTATTTAGCAAGTATTGATTCGATTAAAGAGCAACTGACTCCAGGTACATTTACTGTTGTCTTCTCTGCAATGTTTGGTCTGATGCGCCCACTTAAAGCGCTGACTAACGTTACTTCTCAGTTCCAACGTGGTATGGCCGCGAGCCAAACGCTCTTCGCGTTAATTGACCTCGAGCCTGAGAAAAACGAAGGTAAGTTGACAGTTAAACGCGCAAATGGCGATGTTTCAGTTAAAAACGTAAGCTTTACTTACACTGGTGCAGAAAAACCAGCATTGGAAAATGTCAGCTTCGATATTCCAAGAGGAAAAACGGTGGCGCTAGTTGGCCGTTCTGGCTCAGGTAAAAGTACCATCGCGAACTTGTTCAACCGCTTCTATGATGTTGACAGTGGATCTATCACATTAGATGGGCATGATATTCGTGATTACGAGCTAAAGAATTTACGTCAGCAATTTGCACTAGTATCGCAAAATGTTCATTTGTTTAATGACACGATAGCAAACAATATTGCGTACGCAACGGATGGTCAATATGAGCGCAGTGATATCGAGAAAGCGGCAACACTCGCGCATGCGATGGAGTTCATCGGCAAAATGGATGATGGACTTGATACCATGATTGGTGAAAATGGTGCTAGCTTGTCTGGTGGTCAACGCCAACGTGTTGCGATTGCGCGAGCTCTATTGCGTGATGCTCCAGTGCTGATTCTTGATGAGGCAACTTCGGCTTTGGATACCGAATCCGAGCGAGCTATTCAAGCTGCACTTGATGAGCTGCAAAAAGACAAAACGGTACTTGTAATAGCGCACCGCTTATCCACAATCGAGAAAGCCGATGAAATTCTTGTGGTTGATGATGGTGCCATCATTGAACGTGGCAACCACGCTGAGCTTATTGAGAAAAATGGTGCGTATGCACAATTGCACCGTATTCAGTTTGGTGAATAAGCGCGGTGATTGAAAAAATCTGGTTTGAAAACCATCCAATAAAATACCTCTTGTGGCCGCTTTTGTGGCCACTGAGTTTATTATTTGGAGCGATAAGCAAGTCAAAGCGAAAGCAATACCAAACTGGCCGCAAGCAAGCTTATAATGCGCCTATACCTGTTGTTGTGGTTGGCAATATCACTGCTGGTGGCAATGGTAAAACACCAGTTGTTGTGTGGCTTGTTGAGCAACTACAGCAAATGGGCTTTAAGCCGGGGGTTGTTTCTCGTGGTTATGGGGCAAAGGCTCCTGCCTATCCGTTAGTGCTAAAAGAAGATACGCCAGCGAAGCATTGTGGCGATGAACCTAAGTTGATTCATCGCCGTACAGGAGCACCTGTTGCGGTAGATCCTGTGCGTTCAAATGCAGTGAAAGCACTGCTAGATTTGGATGTGGATATCATAATTACGGATGATGGATTACAACATTATGCGTTAGGCCGTGATATTGAGTTAGTGATTGTGGATGGGAATCGCCGGTTTGGGAATGAAAGCCTGATTCCATTAGGTCCTTTACGTGAAGGTATTGAGCGACTTAAAGAAGTCGACTTTATCATCACCAATGGCGGTCAAGCGCATACGGGCGAAATCGCAATGGCTTTAGCACCCTCTAAAGCTATTAATCTTAAGACTAAGCAACATGTGGATGTCTCGGAGTTGAAAGATCTCGTCGCATTTGCGGGCATTGGGCATCCTCCGCGTTTTTTTCATACACTAAACTCGATGGACGCAGATGTTAAAGTCACAAAAGGTTTTGCTGACCATCAAGACTTTGATCAACAAGAATTAGAAGCATTGGCTCAACAAGGGACCAATGTGATTATGACCGAGAAAGATGCCGTCAAGTGCAGCCATTATGCGCAAGATAATTGGTGGTATCTGCCTGTATCTGCCCAGTTTGAATCAAACGATGCAGAGCAAATTTTAAATAGAATAAAAGAGGTTAAAGCGGCTTATGGATCACCGTCTACTTGAGATTGTAGCTTGCCCTGTTTGCAAAGGTAAGCTGACGTACGATAAAGATAATCAAGAGTTGATCTGCAAATTGGATCGCCTTGCTTACCCGATCAAAGAGGGTATTCCAGTTCTGCTAGAGCCTGAAGCTCGCACTATGAGCATGGATGAGGGACGCTAATGTCTTTTACGGTTGTCATCCCTTCGCGCTACGCATCGAGCCGTTTGCCTGGTAAACCGCTAGCGGATATTGGTGGTAAGCCTATGGTTCAGTGGGTTTATGAACAAGCGCTACAAGCGGGTGCGGAAGATGTCATCGTTGCAACTGATGACGAGCGTGTTGCGAAAGCGGTTTCGTCATTTGGTGGTAAAGTTTGTATGACCTCTCCCCACCACGAATCAGGTACGGAGCGTCTTGCAGAAGTTGTTGAAAAGATGGCTATTCCGTCAGACCACATTATTGTTAATGTGCAAGGGGATGAGCCTTTGATTCCGCCGTCCATCATTCGTCAGGTTGCTGATAACTTATCAGGGTGTGAAGCCCCGATGGCGACGTTAGCTGTAGAAATAGACTCGGAAGAGGAAGTGTTCAACCCGAACGCTGTTAAAGTTGTCGCAGATGAGCAAGGCTATGCGTTGTACTTTAGTCGAGCAACCATCCCTTGGGATCGCGATAACTTTGCTAAACAAGACAAAACCATTGCCAACCCATTAATGCGTCATATTGGTATTTATGCTTATCGAGCTGGTTTCATTAATACGTATGTCAACTGGGCACCAAGTGCATTAGAGCAGATTGAGTGTCTTGAGCAACTGCGAGTGCTTTGGTACGGTGAAAAAATTCATGTGGCGGTAGCGAAAGAAGCACCAGCGGCAGGGGTTGATACGCCCGAAGACCTAGAAGCCGTGCGCGCGATTGTTGCAAAGCAAGCGTAACAAATGCTCATATAGATTTAAGAATAAACAAGGCTCCTGAATTAGGAGCCTTTTTTGTTTTACTCGTATCGCGGTATTAGTTAAATGTTAGTGTCGTATTGGTTCCGTTTAGGGCAGGTCGCTAACACCTCTCGGTGACCGGTGTCTTTCACTTCTTGGAGAATGACATCAAAGCCCCATAATCGGTACACGTGCTTTAGAACTTCTTCGTAACTATCATCAAGTGGGATGCGGTTGTGAGGAACGTACTGCAACGTAAGCGATCGATCACCACGGACATCGACATTAAACACCTGAATGTTTGGCTCAAGATTAGATAAGTTATACTGAGCGGCTAAGGTTTCTCTAATGCGTTTATAACCCATCTCATCGTGTATAGCAGCGACTTCAATAAAGTTCTTATGGTCATCATCGTTGATCGCAAACAGCTTGAAATCACGCATTAATTTCGGAGAAAGGTATTGGCTAATAAAGCTTTCATCTTTGAAATTATGCATCGCGAAATGCACTGCATCTAACCAGTCGGTTCCTGCTAAATCTGGAAACCACTCCTTGTCCTCATCAGTTGGTTCTTCGCAGATACGCTTAATATCTCGGAACATGGCAAAGCCTAACGCGTAGGGGTTAATGCCATTAAAGTAAGGACTGTTATAAGGCGGCTGAGCCACGACACTGGTGTGGCTATGTAAGAACTCTAGAATGAACTTTTCAGACACCAAGCCCTCATCATAAAGATGGTTGAGTATGGTGTAGTGCCAGAACGTTGCCCAGCCTTCATTCATGACTTGCGTTTGTTTTTGCGGATAAAAATACTGACTGATCTTACGGACGATCCGAACAACTTCACGTTGCCATGGCTCTAGCAACGGCGCATGTTTTTCGAAGAAGTAGAGCAAGTTTTCCTGAGGCTCGCTTGGGAATCGCTCTTTAATGTCTTCCTCTTTCGTCTTGGCTGTTGGTACCGTGCGCCAAAGCTCATTAACTTGAGATTGTAGGTATGCTTCGCGTTCTTCTTGTCTTGCTTTTTCCTCTGTAATTGAGATTTTCTCTGGACGCTTGTAGCGGTCTACACCAAAGTTCATTAACGCGTGACAAGAGTCGAGCAGCTTTTCCACTTCTTTTACGCCATATCGTTCTTCACATTCGGCTAAGTACTTTTTGGCGAACAGCAGATAGTCGATAATAGAACTGGCGTCAGTCCACGTTTGGAATAGGTAATTACCTTTGAAAAAAGAGTTATGGCCGTAACACGCGTGTGCTATCACGAGTGCTTGCATTGTTACCGTATTTTCTTCCATCAAATAAGCAATACAAGGGTCGGAGTTAATCACAATCTCGTAGGCTAGCCCCATTTGACCATGTTTATAGTTCTGCTCTGTTTGAATGAATTTTTTACCAAATGACCAGTGGTTGTAATTGATTGGCATGCCGATGCTTGAATAGGCATCCATCATCTGTTCTGAAGTAATCACTTCTATTTGGTTAGGGTAAGTGTCTAGGCGATAATGCTCCGCGACACGCTTAATTTCTTTGTGGTATCGCTCTAACAGCTCAAATGTCCAATCTGGTCCATCTGGCAACACTTTACTGTTACGCTTCTTAGGCGCCTCTCCTGAGAGGTTTCTCGTTGCGGTATTCATCGCTAGCCTCCTTACGCCGTTTCTTTTTGGAATAGTTCACGAAAGACTGGGAAAATATCCTCCACAGAGCGAATGTTTTTCATTGCGAAATTAGGAAACTCTTCAGTGAGTTTTTCGTACTCATGCCATAGAGTTTGGTGCGAGCGCCGCGTGATCTCTATGTAAGAGTAGTACTGACAGTTTGGAAGTAATTTGTTCACTAACAGATCCCGGCATCTTGGCGAATCATCTGCCCAGTTGTCACCGTCGGATGCTTGAGCTGCATATATGTTCCACTGACCAATCGGGTATCGCTCTTTTACTATTTCATCCATTAACTTGAGCGCGCTAGATACAATGGTACCCCCGGTTTCTTGTGAATAGAAAAATTCGTGCTCGTCCACTTCCTTCGCTTGGGTATGGTGGCGGATAAAGACGACTTCGACATTCTCGTAGGTACGAGTTAAGAACAAGTACAAAAGAACATAGAAGCGTTTTGCGATGTCTTTCGTTGCCTGGTCCATCGAACCGGATACGTCCATTAGACAGAACATGACCGCTTGGCTTGATGGTACCGGGCGTTTCTCATAGTTCTTGAAGCGTAAGTCGAAGGTATCGATGAACGGCACGCTTTCGATTTTCTTGCGCAGTTCTTCAATTTCAGCCTTCAAGCGGTTCTCTTCAAACTGCTGAGCAGGTTCAATATTTTTGATGCGAGCAAGTTCGTCTTCTAACTCTTTAAGAAGTCGTTTCTTACCAGCAGTCATTGCAGTACGGCGCGCAAGAGATTGTTGCAGAGAACGTACTACGGCGATATTGGAAGGGATACCGGCAGTTTGAAAGCCTGCACGGTGCGTTTTCCATTCTGTGATTTTGGCAATTTGGTTTTTTTCTAGATTAGGCAGCTCGAGATCTTCGAACAAAATATCGAGGTACTCATCTTTTGATATTTGGAATACAAATTCGTCTTGGCCTTCTCCATCTGGACTGGCGTTCCCTTCTCCAGAGCCGCTACCTTGACCGCCACCTTTGGGACGCTCAATCTTATCACCAGTAATGAATTGGTCGTTACCGGGATGAACTCGTTCGCGAACACCACCTTTGCCTTGATGAAATATAGGCTCATTGATGTCTTTGTGAGGGATAGAGACGTCTTCGCCCGTTTCCGTATTCGTAATCGAGCGTCGATTCACTGCGTCTGCTACCGACTCTTTTATTTGCTCTTTGTGGCGCTTCAAGAAGCGCTGTCGATTAACAGCGCTCTTGTTCTTGCCATTGAGCCTTCGGTCTATAAATTGCGCCATGAAATAGCCCTCTTCATGTTTCACAAGCGACCTAACTCAATACTGGGTTAGGATGACTTACGTACTCGTAGGTACCACTCAGAAAGTAGGCGAACCTGTTTCTCGGTATAGCCTTTTTCCATCATGCGAGCGACAAAGTCGTCGTGCTTCTT
The DNA here is from genome assembly GCF_033338535.1 of Vibrio sp. Vb2131. NCBI lineage: Bacteria > Pseudomonadati > Pseudomonadota > Gammaproteobacteria > Vibrionales > Vibrionaceae > Vibrio > Vibrio sp. Vb2131. The sequence continues at coordinate 397,928 of NZ_JAWOSW010000002.1, read as the reverse complement.
CTGATCTTCAGAAGAGGTTTTCGCATTAAATGAGATAACCGGAAGTAGCTCTTCGGTATTGGAGAACATTTTCTTCTCGATTACTGTGCGCAGTTTTTCGTAGCTGGTCCAAACCGGGTTTTGACCATTGTTATTCGCTTTCGCACGAAGCACAAAGTTAACGATTTCGTTTCGGAAATCTTTCGGGTTAGAAATACCAGCTGTTTTTTCGATCTTCTCTAGCTCAGCATTCAGTGAAGAGCGATCAAATAGCTGACCAGTTTCTGGATCTCGGTACTCTTGGTCTTGAATCCAGAAGTCTGCATAGGTGACATATCGGTCGAAGATGTTTTGGCCGTATTCAGAGTAAGACTCAAGATAAGCGGTCTGAATCTCTTTACCGATAAATTCAACGTATCGAGGTACTAGGTAGCCTTTCAAGAACTCGAGATATTTCTCTGCTGTTTCAGCAGGGAACTGTTCGCGCTCAACCTGTTGTTCAATCACATAGAATAGATGTACAGGGTTGGCTGCCACTTCGGTTTGGTCGAAGTTAAATACGCGTGACAAAATCTTAAAGGCAAAACGTGTTGAGAGACCGTTCATGCCTTCATCGACACCAGCATAATCACGATACTCTTGATAGCTTTTTGCCTTTGGATCCGTATCTTTCAGCGTTTCACCGTCGTATACACGCATCTTAGAGAAGATGGACGAGTTTTCAGGCTCTTTAAGTCGAGAAAGAATACTGAATTGTGCCAGAGTCTCGAGCGTGCTTGGTGAACAAGGGGCTTGAGACAACTCACTGTTTTCAAGAAGTTTTTGGTAGATTTTGACTTCTTCTGAAACACGTAGACAGTAAGGTACTTTCACAATATAAACACGGTCCAAGAACGCTTCATTGTTCTTGTTGTTACGGAAGGTCTGCCACTCAGATTCGTTTGAGTGAGCCAGAATCATACCGTCGAATGGAATCGCAGAAAGGCCTTCTGTACCGTTGAAGTTGCCTTCTTGCGTTGCTGTTAACAGCGGGTGAAGCACTTTGATTGGTGCTTTGAACATCTCAACGAATTCCATTAAACCTTGGTTTGCTTTACACAGCGCACCGGAGTAGCTGTAAGCGTCTGGATCGTCTTGCGAATAGTGTTCAAGCTTACGAATATCGACTTTACCAACCAATGATGAGATATCTTGGTTGTTTTCATCGCCTGGTTCAGTTTTGGCAATACCGATTTGGTCAAGGATAGAAGGGCGTACTTTCACTACTTTAAATTTGGTGATATCACCACCAAACTCGTGAAGACGTTTAGCGGCCCAAGGAGACATGATCGAGCGAAGATAACGGTGCTCGATGCCATATTCTTTTTTCAAAATATCGCCATCTTCTGTGGCTTTGAATAGGCAGAATGGATGGTCATTCACTGGGCTGCGTTCGCCGTTAGCAGTAAGAACATAAATAGGCATCTGTTCCATCAGAGCCTTAAGCTTTTCTGCAAGCGAAGACTTACCGCCACCTACAGGGCCGAGTAGATAAAGAATCTGCTTACGCTCTTCTAGGCCTTGCGCCGCATGTTTTAGGTAAGACACAATTTGTTCTATGGCATCTTCCATGCCATAAAAGTCTTTAAAGGTTTCATAACGAGAGATAACACGATTCGAGAAGATTCGGCTTAGTCTCGGATCCTTTGCCGTATCGATTATCTCTGGTTCACCAATCGCCATCAGTAGGCGTTCTGCTGCATTAGCATAAGCGCTTTTGTCATCTTTACACAGGGCTAAAAACTCCTGTAACGACATCTCTTCATCTTTTGCAGCTTCATATCTTGATTGATAGTGGTCGAAAATACTCATGTCGCTTTCCCCTTTAATAGTCAGTCTACCGACGAACGTTGATTCAGGCTTTCCACCAACAGTTATGCTCGTTGTTGTTTGAATATACGTCCTGTTATCACATTTGGTTCGTACAGAATGTAAGATTGGCGACACCAAAGACTTTGCTTTATGGACGGTTTTTTCGTTACAACGGTGAGCGGTGGATATGAATTTTTCAATCACAGCCTTTCTCTACTTAAGCCTAGTCGGGGATTTGCAATTTTGCTTAACAATTATGAATTTATTGTAAAAGTGACATTTGAATCACTCTTTTATTAAGGACGAATTTATGTCGTGAATAGGTGCAATAGAAATCAAATATTTGGCAAAGACAGAAGAGTCTCAGTGATTCGTTGTTCTACATTGAGCAAGGTAAGTGAAAGAGGTAGGAAGAGAGCAAAGTCTTAGATAAGTTTGTGACAGGGTAAATAACAAGGAGAGCGGGCGCTCTCCTCATTCTTAGACGACCATTTTATGCGCTGAAGATTTGCGCTAGTTCGTTTTCACATAAATGATACTGACGAGGGCAGTTACGCCAAGTTTGCAGCATACGGCGGTATTTATCTAGCATCGGCATTTGGCTGTTAAAGTGATGATCTGCCTTGTCAAACTGAGGGTACAAACCTTCAGAATCGATGAGAAAACGTACGTAATGTACTTGTTGCGCTTCTGAAGCGATATCAAATCCCAAGAACTTCAAGCGGCGCTGATCTACGTTGCTGCGGTCTTCATCGTCTAGCATGTTGTAAGATTCTTGCATCGCATGATACATCTCCATAACGTCGATGATCTCACGACATTCTGCTTCTGAGAGGCAGCCGAAATCTTTGTTCAACTCTCGCATTTGTAGTTCATAACCACGTTCAACGATCGTTTGTAAGCGTTTGTATTTGGCCGCATTACTTGGATCAAGTTGAGACATAAGGTTGTATTGGTTTGATAGAATCAAACGTTGAGCGTTTGACATTTCCATGGTGACCTCACTAGATATCTAATACATTTTTAATGTGCTTAGGTTAACGCTTAAGACATGAGTGAAACATGATCTCAACACATATTTAATACTAAAAAATGGCAAGAACTGTCACTTTTGACCAGTTTGAAAACACTTATTTATGGTAATGATTGTATATGTAGTCTCGGTCTGAAAATACTCTCAGCCACTCTGGCTTGAATACGGTTAAAACCGCCAGTGCCATACCATTTAATAGACCTTCTGGAAAGGCGAGCAACGGCACAAAAACAAAGTAGTTATGTTGAATGGTTTCCCAATCGTAGTGACCAACTGATAGGTGATAAAAAGAGTTAATGATGAGGTGCAGACTTCCTGTTATCGCGCCATTGAAAAATCCAGCAACGAAGATGAAAACAAAAATGTTTCGTGGCAAGTAGTGGTAACTCAGAAGAAACACTAAGTAACTAATGAAAATCGGAATTAGGGCAGATAGAACTAACGACGTGGGTAAGAGTAGCAAGGACACATCATGTAGTAGGTGGTTGACCAACATAGCGGGAATGCTGAGTATAAATGCCATGCGCCAACCATACATCATCGTCAGCGTTGTTAGTGCAAGAAAATGAATCTGTAATCCTTCTTTTACACCTGCTTGAGCGGCCCATAAAATACTGAAAAAGAAGAGCGTTGCAAAAACGAGGTGCTGAAATCCTTTTTCTTTTTCCAGTTTGGGCCAAACGACTTTTTTCCAATCTGGTAGGCAGTAGACTACTACTATCCAAATTGAGACAACAAGAGAGCCTAAGTTAAACAAATCCATGTTACTTCCTTCCTATGCGAACATGACGCAATCATTTCTATCGTTCTTTTTATACCTAAATGACCGCAGAGAAACTCACTGATAAGGCTTAGATATAATCAAAAAAATACCAGCAATAAGCTGGTATTTTAAAGAGGTTAGTCTTGCGGTTCACTTAGTATTTTACGTTATCGTTGTATTGAGCAAGAATGGATTGAATTTCATCCATGGTTTCTTTCGGTGGCGGGTTTACGCCTTCGAGTGGGTATTCTAAGCCTAACGCTTCCCACTTATGAGCCCCTAATTTGTGGTAAGGAAGTAACTCGACCTTTTCGATGTTATCCATGTCTTTAATAAATTCACCAAGCATGTGTGCTGCTTCTGGGTCATCTGTGTAACCAGGCACGACGACATAGCGAATCCATGTTTTCTTTCCGATTTTTTGCAAGTAACGAGCAAAGTCCAATGTGCGTCGGTTGGATACACCGATGAGATCTTGGTGCACTTCGTCTTTCATGTGTTTGATGTCAAGCATGACTAAGTCTGTTGCATCCAGTACTTCATCGATAACATCAGTGTGCTTACGAACATAACCGTTAGTATCTAGACATGTATGAATGCCTTCGGTTTTAGCTGCGCGGAAAAAATCACGTACGAATTCCGGTTGAAGCATCGCTTCGCCGCCAGAACAAGTAACGCCACCACCTGATGCATTCATGAAGTGGCGGTAACTTTTCGCTTCGGAAATGATTTCTTCAACCGTGACTTCTTTGCCATCATGCGTGTCCCAAGTATCGCGGTTATGGCAATACTTACAGCGCATTAAACAACCTTGCAAGAAGACGATAAATCGAATACCAGGTCCGTCTACGGTACCACATGACTCAAATGAGTGAATACGACCAGCTGTTGACATCTTTTGCTCTCATTACTAGTAAATTCTAGCTGTTATTTTATTACAAAAAGCAGGGTTAAAACAGCTTTGTCGGTACTAAAGGCAAGGTTATTTGAAGAAAGAAAATAGATGGAGCCAATCTACATAAACGCTTGAACACGAGGTGGTTAATACCTACCCCGAGAACTTGCCGTGTATCTAGATTGACTTCGATGCTGGGATAATCCAGTTTTTAGAAAAAGGCGAACACGGAGAACGAGCCTGTCCCATAAACATCGGTTTGGGCTTCTTCATAATCCGGTGTTTTAATTGTAAAGGTGATGCTTGCACCGTAATTTTGGTTGTACCAAGATACTCCCGCGACGGCACTTGCTTGCCAATTTTGCAGTGTGACGTCGTATGGCGCTGACGGTTCAGGAATGCCAGGACGATCTCCTTCGATAGTCATGTCATTAAAGCGGTAACGACCTTCAAACCCGGTGAACAAGAACCAACTCGACGTGTTCTGAGCGATCATACTTGCTGAGAAAGGGCTTTCGACACTGATATTGGCGGCTCCGATGCTATTCGCTAGGTTTGTACCCCAACGAAACATGACGCCTTGAGAGACATCACTACGGAAGTTACCCGCATTGATGTCGTTAATGTTGGTGATCTCCCATTGTGTTTTTTGTTCTTCGCTGCGCATCAATTTGTTAAATACGCGGTAACCAAGGCTGAACGCAACTTTATCTTCAATCTGGTAATCCCAACCTTGAGGGTCCGTCGATCCTGTTATGCCGTGAACGATTTCTTGCGCCTTTTTTGATAGCGAACTTTCACCCGTAGCTCCTATGGTGAAATTGTACCGTACAGCTTTGTCACTCGTTAGGGAAAGGTAGTTGATTTCGGTGTGTAGGTAACCGGCATATGGGCGATCATTGATTAGTGGATAATCGGCTTCAATGTCGCTTGGAGTCCACATTTTGTGGCCAAGAACCAACTCTATTTTATCGATATTGGCGTGCTCTGAGTTAGCTAGACTCAGCCATTTCCATTGGCTTTCTTGTATCAGTTGGTCTGTCGCGTACGAAAGGAATACACCATTCGTATAGTCTTGATCGACGCCAAAAATACCATCGTTGTCGATGGTAAAAGAAACCGTAGACTTAGTGGATGCTATTGCAACTGGAGAAAGAAGGGTAAGAATAATTAATTTACTAAATCTCATAGACTTTATTTGCTAACTTTTTTCGCATCATACGTAAGAATGCGGGCAAAAGTCTTTCGCGATATCACAACTTTCATTCAAGAAATAAAAAAAGGCTGATGCTACTTAGCATCAGCCTTTGTTGTATTACTAGAACGTTATTTCGCTATAGTCTTATAGAGACTCAGTGAATGTACGTGCGATTACGTCAGCTTGTTGCTCTGCAGTTAGAGAGTTGAAGCGAACAGCGTAACCAGATACACGGATTGTTAGCTGAGGGTATTTCTCTGGGTGCTTAACTGCGTCTTCTAGAGTTTCACGGTTAAGAACGTTCACGTTTAGGTGTTGGCCACCTTCGATACCCGCTTCGTGGTGGAAGTAACCATCCATCAGACCAGCAAGGTTAGCGCGTTGTGAACCCTCATCTTTACCTAGTGCGTTAGGTACGATAGAGAATGTGTAAGAGATACCATCTTGTGCGTCAGCAAACGGCAGTTTAGCAACTGAAGTTAGTGATGCTACAGCACCTTTCTCGTCACGACCGTGCATTGGGTTTGCACCTGGAGCAAATGGAGCACCAGCACGACGACCGTCAGGCGTGTTACCAGTTTTCTTACCGTAAACCACGTTTGAAGTGATAGTAAGAATTGACTGAGTAGGGATTGCATCACGGTAAGTCTTAAGCTTACGGATTTTGCCCATAAATACAGAAACAAGTTCACATGCAATGTCATCAACGCGTGGGTCGTTGTTACCGAATTTAGGGTAATCGCCTTCGATTTCGAAGTCGATTGCTAGACCGTCTTCGTCACGAATTGGCTTAACTTTTGCGTATTTAATTGCAGATAGTGAGTCAGCTGCAACAGATAGACCAGCAATACCACAAGCCATAGTACGCTTAACGTCACGGTCGTGTAGAGCCATTAGCGCCGCTTCGTAGCTGTACTTATCGTGCATGAAGTGGATAGCGTTTAGTGCAGTCACATATTGTTTCGCTAGCCAATCCATGAAGTGGTCCATTTTCTCCCACAGTTCATCGTAGTTAAGAACATCGCCTTCGATCTTAGGCATTTGCGGGCCAACTTGGATTTTTAGCTTCTCATCCACACCACCGTTGATGGTGTAAAGCATTGTTTTCGCAAGGTTCGCACGAGCACCGAAGAACTGCATTTGCTTACCAACAACCATTGGAGATACACAACATGCGATCGCGTAGTCGTCAGAGTTCATGTCTGGACGCATTAGGTCGTCATTTTCGTACTGAATAGAAGAAGTATCGATAGATACTTTCGCACAGAACTTCTTGAAGCCTTCAGGTAGTTGCTCAGACCAAAGAACAGTGATGTTTGGCTCTGGAGAAGGACCCATAGTGTATAGTGAGTTTAGGAAACGGAAGTTTGTACGAGTAACTAGCGTACGACCGTCAAGACCCATACCACCCATAGACTCAGTTGCCCAGATAGGGTCGCCAGAGAATAGATCATCGTACTCAGGAGTACGTAGGAAACGAACCATACGTAGTTTCATTACGAAGTGGTCGATCATTTCCTGAGCTTGTTCTTCAGTTAGCTTACCAGCCGCGATATCACGTTCGATGAAGATGTCTAGGAACGTAGAAGTACGACCTAGAGACATAGCCGCACCGTTTTGAGATTTAACAGCAGCTAGGTAACCGAAGTAAGTCCACTGAATAGCTTCTTGCGCAGTTTCAGCAGGACGAGAAATATCACAACCGTATTTTGCAGCCATTTCTTTGATTTGACCTAGAGCACGGTGTTGCTCTGCGATCTCTTCACGAAGCTGCATTGTCATTTGTAGGTCTTCGCCGTTCTCAAAACGCTCTTGTAGAGAAGAGAACTGCGCGAATTTATCCTTCATTAGGAAGTCAATACCGTATAGAGCAACACGACGGTAGTCACCGATGATACGACCACGACCGTATGCATCTGGAAGACCAGTCAGTACGCCAGATTTACGACACGCCATGATTTGAGGAGTGTAGATATCGAAAACGCCTTGGTTGTGAGTTTTACGGTATTCTGTGTAGATTTTTTTAACTTGTGGGTCTAGCTCGCGGTCGTAGGCTTTGCATGAACCTTCAACCATGCGGATACCACCGTTAGGGATGATCGCACGTTTTAGAGGAGCGTCAGTTTGAAGACCTACGATAGTTTCTAGGTCTTTTTCGATGTAGCCTGCATCGTGAGCAGTGATGGTAGAGATAACTGAAGTATCAAAATCAACAGGAGCGTGAGTCGCGTTCTCTTGTTTGATGCCTTCCATTACCTTAGCCCAAAGCTTGTTAGTCGCTTCAGTACCTTCAGAAACTAGGAAAGATTCGTCGCCTTCGTACGGAGTGTAGTTCTTCTGAATGAAATCACGAACGTTTACTTCGTTTTGCCAGTCGCCTGCAGCAAAACCTTCCCAAGCTTTAGCAAATTGCTCTGCCATGACATACCTACCTTTTTAGTAGAAAAAAATACGTACTGCTTCGCCGTTGAGCCAGCTATCCCCAGATAAAAGAGGGGAACAGTACACTCTTATGAATAACAATATTTATAGTCTTAAATTTACGTATTCGATTTACAAAACTATAAATATTGTCACTAGTTTTAACGTTTCTCTTTTTAAGCAACAGTTAGAGGTTAAACTAAAATTTTTTTGCAAACCTTAAACTAAATCAATAAATTCTCAAAAATCTCGATAAAAATGGGGTAGCGACGAGCGCTACCCACAAATTTCTGGACTGCTAGCTTATAGCCAAGCTTGGATGCCATACTGGCCTTCAAGCATACCAACTGCAAGCATAGCAACTAAACAGATAACAAGTACGCTTACTGGGATCACAATCTTGTCTACAAATGATAGGCGAGACGCGCGCTCTTTATCTCCAATTAAACCGTTGTTATCTAAAAGCATAGTTAGTGCCCAAGCTAGAACTGGATTAACAACGGCAGAACCAAAGATACAAATGCCTGCTGCTTGTGAGTCTTTCGAGTCCTTCACCATCTGCATGCCAGCTTCAAGCAGTGGTAGAGATACACCAACGAGAAGAGCAACGCGCATAACTGGAGGCCATACTGCAACGTCCATAGGAAAACCAAGGATTGCAACAATAATACATAGAGAGCCTAGTAAGATGGCGCCAGCAGGAATAGGGCGTTTCGCGATTGCAGCAGGGATCATGTAAGTCCCCCAAGATGATGTGATGTTACCACCACCCACTGCAGTACCGACCATTTGGCGAACGGAACACATTGTCATTGTGTCATCAACGTCCATCAGCACTTTCTCACTCTTACGTGGGTAGTTCATCTCTTGGAAGATACGGTGACCCAAGAAGTCAGGTGACCACATTGCTACCGCAAGAATGGCGAATGGTAGTGAAGCGATGAAGTGTTCCATATTAGGAAGACCAAGCATCCAACCTTCTTCTGTTGAACCCCACCAGTAGATTGGATTTAGGTTTGGAAGGCCTGTCTCGGTTACGAATTTAATATCGAAGCCTGCGCCAAGAGCAAGTGCGATTGCAAGCCCAGTGAAGGCACAAACAGGGATCGCTAGCCAGCGTTTGTTCACTTTAGCAAGGAACGCGTATAAGCCAATGGTAACCGCAAGAACAATTAGACCGATGTAACCCATGCTACCAGCGGCAACCGTATCGGATTGCAAACCAACAGCCCAAGCTTGAATAGAGTTAATTTGGCTCATGGTTCCGGTTAAACCTAGGAAAATAAGAAGGCCACCAGCCGTACCTTCAGAGGTGAGGTTAACCAGTTTTGACCCACCTTTTAAGAGGCTCAAAATCAAACCAAACACACCAATGAGAATTGCTAATGCAAGAGGATGAGCACCAGCAAGAGCGATGGTACCAATAAGAGGGATCATTGGGCCGTGGTTGCCTGCTAGGTTGGCTTTAGGGTTAATAAAACCAGAGGCAAGTACACAGAAAAGAAGTGCAGGGATGAGCATTTCTACACGCGCAACTTCGATAGCAAAGTCCTTGCCTAAGTTTACGTGGTCCCATGCTGCAGTAAGACCTTCAGCCCAAGACATCATTACCGCAGAGTACATTGCGATAATACCGATAGTACCAGCAAGCGCTGGAACAAGGTCTTCAAGCTCAAAGCGGAAGTCACGACCTGGCAAGTTCAAGCCAAAACGACGTGGCTTCATAATTTGTAGTTCGTGGTCTAGGTAGTCTGAACGGCTTGCGAACTCAGATGCTGGACGATGAAGCTCACGGTAGCTCTTGGTCTCGATATCTGAATCAGAGTGCGTTTTGTTAACTGCGTCTGACATAGATTCCTCATATATTTAAAAGTTATGAATTCTTCATTCAATTGTGTTAATCCGCATCCTGCGGCACGCTTATGCTAGCTATTGTTAGATTTGTTACACGTCGACACTGTGCCTAAGCATAGCTAATAACTTATTGTGTTGAGGCACAAAAAAAGCCTCATCTTTTGGCAGGAGTCTAGCAAGATAGCCATTTAGGGTGATTGATTTAGATCACTTTAAGAATGGTTGTGAAATAAAACTACAGAAAGTTTCTGGCATGCGAATGAGATGCGGAGATCTTGTGTAATTTCATTACACAAGTTGCATAAAATTAGAACTTTTTGTCCTTTTGCACGAGATGCAGATTAAATGTCAATATTCACGGTGATTATATAAAGCTGGCTTTATTCTTGCTTTGGACAGAGCAAAGACAATTTTTTGGCTAATCATTGCCGCTCAGTTTAGGAAAAAGACATGAAACAGCTTAAAGTACTGCCACTAGTGGCAATCATCTCAGGGTTAATGGTCGGTTGCGGCGGCGGTGGCGGCGGTGGCGGTGGTGCAGCGCCGAAAACTGCGTTTACTTTTGATTTTGCTATACCAGCAACAATGACTGAAAGTGAAGCAACTACGAAAGGTTGTACTGTATATGACCACAAAACTGAGCTGAACGGCGATAAAACGGTTTTAACCTACAGTGCAGCGTCAAAAGAGCAAGTGACCAACTATGTTATCGGTTACTACTCTGATGCCGATGGCAAAAGATCCGGAGACATTATCAAACCTACCACTGATAACTTTAAGTTTTATCTTGAAGATATCCCTGACGGCGGCTTTGTAACGTTTCAAGCAATAGAATTTAACGGCAAAGAAGCTCGCGTAAACACGTTTTCAAAAGAGTTCTTGCAAGATAAGAAACTACGTAATGCTACTTTTGCACTAAACCGAGACTCTTTGAACAAATGCTTTACTGGCGGTAACTTAGCAAGCAATAAGTTTACTAACTTAGATTACCGAAACGCTGAATCAGGTGGCGGAGATTACAACTTTGTCTCGCAAACCGATATTTTCACGTCTCCGAACCCTGATATGTTGCCTACTGATGAACTGATGGGGCTTAAAGGTGAACCAACGGCATTGTTTCAGTATGAATCAGGTTCAAGCGACAAAGCGCTTTACCAGTATGGTATTGGTTCGTGGGGAACTGGTGAGATAGCCTTAGTTAGAGCGGATAATACGTCAAACATTTATTCGTCTTCTGACTATACTTACGACTCGCTCAACATTGGCTTTGTTACTAACGGCTTTGCATATGACGCGTTGAAGCTGGATAAAACGGCCGTTGAATATAATCGCCCTAGTGCAACGAATAAAGAAACTTGGGTATACATGGCGTTCTCAGAGAATCAAGTTAATGGTTGGGAGTCTCTACTTAACGAAACGATCTCTGACGGATGGGATATTGACGTTGATCCGAGTGCTTACTTAAATATTGATAACCTGCCGAACACAAAACCAAGTGTATCAACGCAAGGAAGTGCAGAGTCCGTGATTGATCTGGACATGGGCTTAACATCGTCTACTGAAGGCTTTACTCGTGTCGCTTACTTTGCAACTTCAGGCGACTACAGGGTCACACATCGCATTTTCACAACAAGTGATAGTGATTCTGTTGTTGTTCCAGAATTGCATTACTACAACTTCCCAACATCGGCCGTTAACGGTTTGAAAGTTTCAGCTTCGGACGATTTTAATCGCACTGCTTTGGTAGTGAATGAAGATAGTAATATTGATTCTAAAGTTTTCATGAGCTTCTTCTCCAATGGTGAAGCGTCAGAGCCTGAACTAGATGAAGACCTAGATGGCATCATTACTTCTGAAAAAGAAGGCTTAGAAAATGAGGTGACATTACGTACTTCAAACTCGTTGGTAGTCAGTCGTTTTAATTAATTCATTGCGACCTCGAATAGGTTTCAATTAACACTTTTGTAAATTTATTAAGCCCCTTTGAAAGGGGCTTTTTTATATTTAATATTCAACTTTTGAAGAATATGTTGCTATATATTGCATATTAATTTGTCTATCGTATCTTTCTATTCGAATTATTTAGGTTAATAATTTGTTGCAAGTTTCAGAGGGCGATGCTAATTTGTTCCGAATTAGAGAGGGCGGAGTCCCTTAATTGCAGTGACAAAAACACAGGGAGTAGGGCGCATGAATGATGTACCAGCGCTAGATATAAAAGACCTGCACAAAACATTTGGACAAAATGAAGTTTTAAAAGGCATTTCACTTGCCGCGCACAAAGGAGATGTTATCTCCATCATTGGCTCTTCCGGCTCAGGTAAGAGTACCTTTCTCAGATGTATCAACTTGCTAGAAACGCCTACCGCGGGCGAAATTTGGGTAAATGGTGAATTAATCCAAATGAAGAACAACAGAGCAGGTGAATCTGTTCCTGCTAATGAAAAGCAAGTCCAACGTATTCGTTCACGCCTGGCAATGGTTTTCCAAGGTTTCAACCTCTGGTCTCACCTAACCGTACTAGAAAACGTGATTGAGGCGCCTGTTCATGTCTTAGGCGTGCCAAAAGCTCAAGCGATTGAAAATGCAGAAGTCTTGCTTAAGAAAGTAGGCTTGTATGAGCGTAAAGATTATTACCCTGGGCACTTATCTGGCGGCCAGCAGCAACGTGCAGCTATTGCCCGTGCGCTAGCAGTTGACCCAGAGGTGATGTTGTTTGACGAGCCAACTTCTGCGCTTGACCCAGAACTTGTAGGAGAAGTTCTGGGGGTAATGAGAGATTTGGCAGATGAAGGGCGAACTATGCTGGTGGTCACGCACGAAATGGCGTTTGCGCGTGACGTATCAAACCATGTGATGTTTTTACATCAAGGCTTAGTGGAAGAACAGGGAAATCCAGCTAAGCTATTTACAAACCCGGATTCAGAACGATTACAGCAGTTTATCTCATCCATTTACTAATATTTGTTAGGCGGCAGACTATTGCCTCCTAAGCCAACACAACAAACAAAACGAAATAAAATAGCAATCACAGGAGTATGGAAATGAAAAAGTGGTTATTAGCAGCAACGATTGCTGCAACGGCAGTATCAGGTGTTGCCCAAGCGAAAGAATGGAAAACAGTTCGCTTTGGTATCGAAGGCGCTTACCCTCCGTTTAGCTGGACAGAAACTGATGGCTCAATAAAAGGCTTTGACGTAGACATGGCAAATGCACTCTGTGAAGAGATGCAAGTGAAGTGCAAAATCGTCGCTCAAGATTGGGATGGTATTATTCCTTCTCTGCTTGCACGTAAGTACGATGCCATCATCGCAGCAATGTCTATCACTGAAGAGCGCAAGAAAAAAGTCGATTTCACTGGCAAGTACGCACAAATTCCAAATAAATTTATCGCTAAGAAAGGTGCGGGTCTAGATTTTGATAATCTTAAAGATGTCAAAATTGGCGTGCAACGTGCGACGACACATGACAAGTACTTAACTGACAACTACGGCGATGATGTTGAAATTGTGCGTTATGGCTCTTTTGATGAAGCGTATCTTGATCTAGAAAATGGTCGAATTGCTGCTGTTTTAGGTGATGCTTCTGCTCTAGAAGAGGGTGTGATCAACAAAGCAGGTGGCGAAGCTTATGAGTTTGTTGGACCATCGTTAACCGATCCAAAATGGTTTGGCGAAGGTATGGGTATCGCTGTTCGTAAACAAGACAAAGATCTAACGAAGAAACTCGACGCAGCAATTATTTCACTACGTGAGAAAGGTGTTTACCAAGAAATTGCTGGTAAATACTTTAACTACGATGTGTACGGTGAATAAACCGTAATTAAGCGACCGTTGGCTTGTTCCTAGAAGTAGTCAACGGTCGATTTTTTGAGTTTAGGGATTAGGAACTCACCTATGCTAGATTTACAAGGATACGAAGCTTCGATTTTGAAAGGAGCTTTAGTAACAATAGAAGTTGCAGTGCTTTCACTCATTCTCGCCATGGTCTTAGGCATGCTTGGCGCATTAGCTAAGTTAGCACCTTACAAATGGGCAAGGGCGATTGCCACTCTTTACACCACCGTCATTCGCGGCATTCCAGATTTGGTTCTGATGATGCTAATTTTCTTTGGTGGACAAATACTTTTAAATAACAGCCTTTACTCCATCAACGAAACGCTCAACGAGTGGTTTGCCTCGAGTGATCCAAACCATGAATGGACGTCTTACTTACCTGATTATATTGATGTCAGCCCATTTATAGCTGGTGTACTCACGATTGGTTTTATCTTTGGCGCCTACATGGCGGAGACTTTTCGTGGAGCGATCATGGCGGTGGACAAGGGTGAATTAGAAGCGGCGAAAGCTTATGGGATGAGTTCTGCTTTATCGTTTAGAAGAATCTTACTTCCTCAGATGATTCGTCATGCATTACCTGGATTTGGTAATAACTGGTTAGTGTTACTTAAGACCACAGCGTTAGTTTCCATTATTGGTCTGGATGACATGGTGAGAATGAGCTCATTGGCAGCAGGTACAACGAAAATGCCGTTCACCTTTTACATGGCTGTCGCGATCATCTTTCTATTTTTTACCAGCGTTTCGACCGGGCTACTCAAGCTTGTTGAGCGTAAGTTCAGTATTCATGCGAGGTAAGTTATGGACTTTTCTTTGATTATTGAAAGCTTTCCAACTTATCTTCAGGGACTTTGGACAACAGTTTGGTTAGTGGGATTAGCGTTGGTTATTGGCTTGTGTGTCTCTATCCCATTAGCCGTGGCACGCAATAGTACCAATTACGCTCTAAGCTTACCTTCTTGGGGATTCATTTACTTTTTCCGTGGAACGCCGCTACTGGTTCAGCTGTATTTGATTTACTACGGCATGGATCAGTTTTTCCCTGTGAAAGATACCTTGTGGGAGAACGCTTGGTTCTGTGCTTTGGTCGCTTTTATTCTGAATACATCGGCTTACACCGCAGAAATTATTCGTGGTGCGATTAATGGTTTGCCGAAAGGTGAGGTGGAAGCTGCGAAAGCCTATGGCATGAGTAAGTTTATGACATACAGACGTATTATCTTGCCGAGTGCATTGCGTCGAGCATTACCAGCTTATTCCAACGAGGTCATATTTATGCTGCACGGAAGTGCAGTCGCGGGCATCGTTACCATCATGGATTTAACTGGTGCTGCGCGTCTAGTTAACTCGCGCTACTATGCACCATTTGAGTCTTTCCTGACGGCGGGGCTGTTCTACATGGCACTGACGTTTATGATTTTGTGGTGTTTCAAAGTGGCAGAGAGGCGTTTCTTAGCTTATCTACGTCCTTTAAGCTAATTATCAATAGAGGCAATAGCACCGGAATGGGTGCTATTGCTTTTGATAATTTTGTTATCTTCATTCCTATTTTTCCAGCCGATATAAAAGACTCTTTCTTATTATTCATTAACTTACATTAACATTCGGTAAACTCATTGTTTAGTAAGTAAAAATGAAAAAAACAATTCTATCGTTGGGCATTGCCGCCTTAGCCACAGGATGTGGTGGGGGAGAGGGAGAATCACAACCTAATGCTCAAGTAAAACCAACGCCAGCTCCAGTTCAACAAGCTCTGGAAACTGGTAATGCACTGCTCGTTTCTGACCCGAGCGATTTCATTCGTAAAAGTCATCAAGTTGTGCAAGCTCACAAGATGCAGTCGAATACGATCAAATCTGCAATTGCGAAAAGCCTTTCAGGTCTTTATTGGGATCCAACCCATGATGCCGCGATCTTGGCACCTCAGTATGGCTTCAACGACACCATCTTGATGACCAATAAGGCCATGGCAAGCGGTTACAAAGATCAAGCTCTGTCAATTGGCGTTGCCGGGGAAAAGTCTAATGGTCAACGTTACGCACTATTAGGTAGTAACCCATTTAGAACGGCACAACGTTTTCCCGACTCTTCCAACGCGGCGATGACGCAATGGTTAAGTAACCTGGTCACTTGGTTGTCGGGTGGAGTTACTTCAAACGTCGTCATCGCGCAAATGGATCAGTCTTATTACTTTCCGGATGAGCAAGCGACTCGGAATTGGCTGAAAGACAATGTTTCACAAGAGCTGGCGTTTAACGAGGCCAACCTATGCGATGGTTCGAAGCTACTTAGCTGCTTGCAAACCAATACTCCAAACTTATTGATCTTGTCACAGCATCTGCAATCTGGAGATACCAACAAACCAGTACTCGAAGCTTTGGAATACGCTGAGCAAGCCCAAATTCCTGTTCTATACCTGCATTGGGATGGAGGACTAACTGATCTTGGCCAAGACATTTTGGAAAAATTCCATGTTGATTATGTGGGAGATAACTATTGGCGTAAGTTAGGCTTGGTCGACTGGGAACCTTCATCGTTGATGAACGTTGTGCCGGATTCTGTTATTACACAACAAGCGTTGTTGTCTCGTTTTGAATCTCAAAACTTCAACGTTGACTTGTCACTGTGTGATGACAAATCCTGCCCTGACACTGCGAATATGGACAGTCAATTTTATGCAGGGGCAAACAGCATTCGCCATTGGTTGCAAAAGCTTGATGAACAAAAAGTAGATTTGTTTAATCAAAACGGCTACCAATACGAAAAACTCATGGTATTGCTGGCTGATCATTATCGTCAAACGGTTGTCTTCCCGATGGACAAACAATCAACCCAAACGACCGAATTCCTAAAGTCGTACTTTGCCGATTACGTGCAATACAACAGCCGAAGCGTAAACCCAAAACAACCAAATATGGGGAACTTCAGCCGTAGTGAGTTTAGCCCTGACATAAAGAGAATCAGTGCAACGATTAATATGGAATCAAAGCGTAACTTCCGTTCGGCTGGTGTGTATGCGCTTCCTGGGGAAACCTTTACGGTTAAACGTAATGACAGCAATGATGTGGCGACTAAGATTGTCATCAACACTTTAAGAAGTGGTGCAACTCATGAGTTCAGCAAAGATGGATACACGCGACCAAAACTGCTGACTTCATTCGGCTATGAAGTGAAGCCGGGTGAAACCATCACGCTGACTTCTCCTTATGGTGGTCCAGTACAGGTTCACTTTGACAAAAATGATGTTCCGGTTGAACTGAAATTTAATCATGTGGCACAGCATCCAGTTTGGAGAAGTGAGAAGGACAACGACGCTTTTATTCAACAGTTAGAAGCCAATTTATTCGATTGGGCTGAGCTGATCACTCCTGGGTTTGAAGTACACTCAAAGCGCGACAAAATGTTGGAGTCGGTCAACGATGAAATGTGGTCTACCCCTTCGGAAATGGCGCTTGCAACAGAAGAATATGTTCACAACTACCCGCATGTGCTGGCAGGTTTCCAAGGGCCGGGCATAGATGAAGTGCCTGAAATTATTCAATACGCCCAAAACCAAGGTTGGGAAATCGCCAATATTGATATAGTGAAGCACATGAACGCTGACCAAGCGACGTGTGGTTATGGTTGTTCGGGTAACCCTTACGATGCTTATTGGTCATTCAGTCCACTCGGTCACGGTGATTTACATGAGCTTGGCCATGGTTTAGAAAAAGGTCGATTCCGATTTTCAGGCTGGGAAGGGCATTCAACGACCAATTACTACTCGTATTACAGTAAGTCTCGTTTCTTCCAGAATACGGGGAAAGTTTCAACCTGCCAAAGCTTGGATTTCAAAGGCCAGTTTGAATTATTGCAAGCTAGCCGAACTCAAGCAGATCCAAACGCATACATGGCAGCGCAAAATCAAACCAGTTGGAGTTGGGGCGCTCGTGTTTACATTCAAATGATGATGGCGGCGCAGCATGAAGGTGTGCTTAAAAATGGTTGGCATTTATTGGCGCGCTTGCACCTGATTGAACGTGAGTTTAACCGCTTAAAATCGGACGATGCGCTTTGGGATGAGAGACGATTGAGTATTGGTTTCGCCAACTACTCTCGGGAAGAAGCAAATAGCATCTCGAACAACGACTGGTTGCTTATTGCTCTGAGCTACATTTCTCAGCGAGATATGACTAACTATCTCGATATGTGGGGGTTCTCGTTCACAGAAAAAGCGAAACAGCAGGTTGTGGCGCTGAATCTACCGCCGATGCCGCTCACTTACTTTGCAAGTAGTAATACAGGCTACTGTCTGAACGAATTTGCTCAAACACCGATAACTATTGATGGTCAAACGGTTTGGCCGCTGAATCAGTGATTAACTGGTAATTTGTATGAAAAAGGGAGACAGAGTCTCCCTTTTTATTGGACTAAGCTTAGCGTTGAGTCTCGCTTATAGCTTTGCAGTATATTACTTAAATGTTGACCAGATTGGTGCGTGATCTGAAGGCTTCTCGATACCACGAAGCTCATAGTCGATACCAGATTCAATACACTTTTCCGCTAGAGAAGGGGTTGCCAAAATGACATCAATTCGTAGGCCACGGTTATCATCAAAACCGCGAGAACGGTAGTCAAACCACGAAAATTGATCGTTCACCTCTGGGTATAGCTTACGGAAGGTGTCCACAAAGCCCCAGTCTAGTAAGGTTTTCAACCATTCGCGCTCTTCAGGTTGGAATGAACATTTACCTGTTTTTAGCCAACGTTTACGGTTTGGTTCGCCGATACCGATATCTGCATCAATAGGGCTGATGTTGATGTCACCCATAACAATCAATTGCTCGTCGTTATTGTGATGATCGTTTAGGTAGGTCATCAGATCTTTATAGAATTGGCGCTTGTATGGGAATTTGGTTTCGTGGTTGATGTTATCCCCTTGAGGGAAATAGCCGTTTAGCACAGTGACCTTTTCGCCGTTTTCATTTAAAAACGTTGCCATGATCATGCGCTTTTGATGTTCCTCGTTATCCGTCGGGAACCCTTTTTGTACGTGTAGAGGCTCTTGCTTACAAAGCATTGCTACGCCGTAATGTGCTTTTTGACCATGGAAATACACTTTGTAGCCCATGGCTTCGACAGCTTCAATCGGGAATGCTTCATCGTGAACTTTAATTTCCTGAAGACCAATCACATCAGGTTGGTGTTTGTCGATTAGCGCTTGGAGTTGGTGCAGTCGCGCACGTAGTCCATTGATGTTAAAGCTGATTACTTTCATTATTTATCCTTTTGGGGGCGTACTTTTTTATGAATAGTATCATTGTGTAAGAGCACTGAAAATGAGTCTTGGTGAAAGGATTGAAACGCTCTGAGCTACTTTGCTTTTAATTTGTTTTCTAAGTCGTTTTGCACGATCTTTAAAGCGTTAAGCGCAACTTCTGGATCTATCTCATTGCTCTCAAGCAAATAGATTAAATCGACAGCCAGTTTGATCTCTTCAGGTGCGTCATCTAAAGGCGAGGTTGGTTGGTCAGCCATTATTGATGTTTTTCCCTATGTGTAATTTGGTTCTCTAGCTTAAGAAGTGCTGCTTCACAACGCGCTAAACGTTGCTCGGTTGCTAGTAATACTTTTTGAGCGTCGGCACGCATAAAACTCGGAGCGCTTTCGACAGCACGTTCTTTTTCTAACACCATCTCGCGCAAGCGTCTTGCCCACTCTTGGTGTTGAGCGAGTTCCTGATAAAGCACGTTGATAGGCTTGCGGAAATAGCTGCTATGTTTGATTTCATTCTTACGAATTTTAGTGGTAGAAATCTCGCGTTGAATTGCACCGATTTGCGCCACTAACCGTTCAGTGAGGTACTCAGCACGCAAAGCGGTGAGCTTACCTTCATTTTGCTCACGCACAATCGCATCCAGCGTGGCTTTTGCTTCTTTTACGCAAGGAGTAAGTAAGCGAGAGCGGCAACCAAATAAACGCTCATCAAAAAGCGGAACATGATGTTCGCCTCTTTGACGGTCAAGAACAGCGGCTTGCTTCGCCATTTGTTCTAGATTTTCCTGGAGTTGAGAAATGTTCATGACAAACCTACAAACCATGCGTCATAAGCCAATTTAATAGCTAGTATGCTGACGACAGTAACAAATACAGGACGAATGAATTTAGAACCAAATCTAATAGCGGAGTGCGCGCCAACAAAAGCACCAGCCATTAAACATACTCCCATTGTTAAGCCTAGCACCCAGTTGATATGTCCGAGGAATGCAAAAGTGATCAAAGAGGTAAAGTTACTGGTAAAGTTCATTGCTTTTGCTAAGCCAGAGGCGAGCAAGATATTCAGCCGGTACAGCGCCATTGAACTTACTGTCCAAAAAGCCCCAGTTCCAGGCCCTGCGAGTCCGTCGTAGAATCCTATGGATAAGCCTTGCATGTACTGTTTTTTATGAAGTTTTGGGCAAGGCTCGGGTATTGGACTTTGATGAGCAGAGTGGGGTGTTTTATGAAAAACGGTATACAACGCTGCCGCCAAAATAACAAGCGGCAATCCTTTTTCCAGCCAATCCGTACTAATCGCATCTACAAATAGCGTACCTAATGTCGCTCCGACGAGTGTTGCCACGAATGCACGCCTCCAGCATTGAGGTTTGAATAGACGTTTTTTGTAGTACGTAAATGCTGCAGTAGAAGAAGCAAAGGTAGCGGCAAGTTTATTGGTGCCTAGTGCAATATGAGGCGGCAAGCCTAGCGAAAGTAGAGCAGGTACGGTAAGCATGCCACCACCACCGGCAACTGCATCAATAAATCCTGCGACAAAAGCGACAAGCGCCAACACCAACAGCATGGTTGGCTCAATCATTTCCATAAATGGTGATTCTTCTAATATTCTATTTTACGTTTAAATGGAGGTAGTGAGTCGATTAAGGCTTGTCCGTATCGCTTAGTGACTAGGCGTCGATCAAGAATCGTTACTCTACCAGAATCTCTCTCTTTACGCAGTAAGCGACCTACGCTCTGGATCAGCTTTTTGCTTGCGTCTGGTACAGTTATTTGCATAAACGGGTTTCCTCCTTTTTTCTCAATGTATTCGGAATGAGCCTGCTCAACAGGGGAGGTTGGAACGCCAAATGGAATTTTTGTAATCACCAAGTTTTCAAGTAATTCGCCAGGTAAGTCTAGCCCCTCAGAGAAACTGCCAGTACCAAATAAGACGCTGGTTTTATTTGATTCTATTAACTTTTTATGTTTTTTTAGAATTTCTTGACGTGAGCTTTCACCTTGAACTTGCAACGCCCAGCCTTTTTTTATGAACTCCGAAGAGAGTGCCTTCGCGACTTGGTTCATCTGCCAATAGGATGAGAATAATACTAAGTTGGCTTTCTTGTCTTCCAAGTACTTAGGCAAGATCTCAATAAGATATTCAGTAAATTGAGGCGCTGGTGGTTCATATTTCATCGCAGGGATGAGTAATTCTGCCTGGTTTTGGTAATCGAATGGTGACGCAAGCGCTAAAAACTGAGTGCCTGATTCTGGTTTTCCATCAATACCAACCTGATGGCAAAAGTAATGGAAAGAGTTTAATGCACGCATCGTTGCGGAAACCAAAATGGCGCCAATACATCTGCTCCAAATCTGTTGGTCGAGTTGCCATCCAATTTCAAGTGGCGAAACACTCACAATGAAATCACCCTCGCGATCGGGGTGGGTTTCTAACCAGCGAGCTAAAGGCGCACCTTTTTCACGAGTTGGTTCAGCCATTAAATGCCATACTTGCGCTAGGTTTTCTAACCTTTGAATGTAGAAACCGAGCTCTGCAAGCGCTGGTTCAGCCAACCTTGTCGCAAGCTCCCCGTCTTTTACTCTTTCCGCAATAAGGTCGGCAATTTTTGCCACACTCTGATTTGCTTTTTTACTGAACTGTTTTAGTTCTTTGGATTGGTTCTCTAGCCACTCAGGTAGTTCACCGTGTTCGAAGCGGTAGATACCCTCTTCAAATTGAGCTGGGTCGAACTGTTTGGGCAATTGAGTCAGTGCCGGTATCAAGTTCTGAACCGCGTCTTGAAGGTCGTTGCGAAATCGAGCTACGCGTTTCTCGTCTGCGAGTGATGAAAACTTACTAATCGACTGATTTAACTTCTCAAGCCATGCTGCCGCGCCTTTTAAACTCGCAGATGCTGAAGCATGGTCACGAGCGACGTGAGGTAAGTGATGTGCCTCGTCGAAGACGTATATCGTATTTTCTGGCTCAGGTAAAATCACGCCGCCACCTAAATCTGCGTCTGCCATGACGAGAGAGTGGTTAGCAATGATGACATCGTTTTTATCCAACTCTGAGCGCGCTTTTTGGAATGGGCAGCCGCGGTGGCCTGGTAAACT
Source organism: Vibrio sp. Vb2131 (assembly GCF_033338535.1). Taxonomy (NCBI): domain Bacteria; kingdom Pseudomonadati; phylum Pseudomonadota; class Gammaproteobacteria; order Vibrionales; family Vibrionaceae; genus Vibrio; species Vibrio sp. Vb2131. The sequence continues at coordinate 375,740 of NZ_JAWOSW010000002.1, read as the reverse complement.
GTTATTGCAACTGTGTTTATCACTGACAATCAGTTGCCAAAGCTTATCGTCGATGGGTTTAGGCCAAGAATCACGGTCACCGTCCCATTTACCTTGCGCAAGAGAGCGATGCATTGTTTCTAACAGCTCTATATCTTTTTGCTTAGGTTTGGTTTCAAACATGGCTAACTGGCCACCATCAGCACCGCTAGTAGTAGCGAGCTTTTCTGCACAACAATAGCGTTGACGGCCTTTTGCCAAAATAAAAGAAAACTCTCGGTCGGTAATCCGACGAAAAAGAGGGAGGTCTTTATTTATGAGCTGCTCTTGCAGAGCGACGGTCGCCGTTGAGATAACCACTTTTCTATTGTTATGTACAGCCACGGGAATGGTCGCCATTAGATAGGAGAGCGATTTACCAATTCCAGTCCCTGCTTCTGCAACGAGTATTCGGTTAGATTTGTGATACTGACCGCACAGCGTTTTTGCAATCTCTGCAACAAGGTAGTTTTGTGCTCTTCTAGGCACAAAGTTATCAAGTTGATCTTGAAGGTTTTGATAGCTATTACGAATCGATTTTTGAATGTTACTGGTCAGCATACGGGCCTCAAATGCGTTGGAGGCGAATAGTAGCACACATCACTAGTTGTACAGTAGTTCACAAAACGGAATGCTTTTATAAGGAATGTAGATCTCCTTCACAAAAAAATATTGAACCTTATCTTAATGAAATTAATTTCATTATATGAAAAATATAAAACTCCAACTTGGTCTGATTTGTGGGTTTTTATTCTTTTTTTTGTTTTTTTAAATTTACTTATTGGATTAAAAAACCATTTGTTAATGATTTTGTAAATTACAAATAATAATGGAGATTGGTTAGATGTTCGTCGAATAAATAAAGGTAAACTTATCAAGTTGTTGTTTTATAATGGTATTTTGTTTTTTTTACATTGGTATTTAGAAAATTTGACAGCCAGAATAATCTTTTGCACTCTTAGCTCCAGATTTTGAGGAGGTGCTGTATAACGTTTTGTTAACGCTCTACCTCAAACATATAAAAAAAGGGAACCGGACAAGGATATCCCGAACTAAGAAAAGGCAGTGGATTAATTATGAAAAAAACTCTATTAGCACTAGCTGTAGTTGCGTCTGCAACTTCAGTGAACGCAGCTGAAGTATTCAAATCTGAAGAAGGTTCTGTAGATTTCTACGGTCAGCTACGTCCAACTCTTCTATTCACAGAAAAAACTGATCACACAGCAGAGCTAAACACTAGCTCTTCTCGTACTGGTGTGAACGCGGTTTACGTTGTTGACGAAAGCCTAAAAGTTCTGGGTGAAGTTGAAATCGGTGTTGCTCTAGGTGACAACTACGACGCAGGTGCTGATTCAAGCGAGCGTACAGATGACTCTGTATACGTACGTCGCCACATCATCGGTTTTGATATGGGTGATATGGGTACTCTTCGCTTCGGTAAAGAAGGTACTTGGGCTGATGACGTATACTTCGCAGATTACTCTTACTTCTTCGGTGGTAACGCAGCGGAAACTGCATACGGTCACGCTTGGAACAACGATTCTCAAATCAAATACGCTTACGAAAATGACGCGTTCTGGCTAAAAGCTGGTTACGCGCTAGGCGAAAAAGATTCTAACGAAGAAGTACTAGAAGTATTCGTTGGTAAATCTTTCAACGACCTATCTCTACACGCTGGTGTACTTACTGCGAACAACGACATCAACGTAACTAAAGAGAAAAAACTAGTTCTTAATGGTGTAGAGCAAACAGTTTCTCACACAGAGCGTACTGATAACGAAAACCTATCTTTTGAAGTAACTGCTGAGTACGCACTAAACGAGCACACTCTAGGTGCTACGTACTACTACAACGAAAACGAAGATAAGCTAGGTAAATCAACAGTTGATTCACACTACATCGTTGTAGCTGGTATGTTCGCTGTTGCTCCTAAAACAACTCTATACTCTGGTTACGAGTACCTAGCTCAGTCTACTGACGAAGCAGGTAAAGTAGACGCAGACTCTTCTTGGTTCTACGCTGGTGTTGAATACAAGTTCTCTAAATGGGCACGTGTATTCGCAGAAGCGGGTTACACTTTCGAAGGTACTGACTTCGACAACAAAGACACAGATGACGCAACTAACTTCGGTGTTGGTGCTCGTTTCTACTGGTAATCAATACCCAGTTTGATATTGTAAGACCCAGCTATATGCTGGGTCTTTTACTATGAAGATAAGGATGAAAAATTCTATGCAGTTATCATTAAAAGTGGCAATGGCACTGTCTATTTTTGCCAGTACAAACCTCTACGCTGCAACGACTTTAGTGGTTCCAGAAGACGTGAAGTTATTGGCCGTCAACATGGAGAAGCCAGATCTAGAAGGTGGTCTTTTTTCTAGTGAGAAGACAATCGAACTACCTGACGGAACGAATCAAATTGTCTTCAAATATCAACCTACATTCGAAATTAACGAAAACCTTAAGACGGTTTACAGTGATGTAATCGTTGCTAAATTTGATGCTGAAAACGAAAAGCTAACGTTTGAACTGCCAGAGTTTAAAACTCTTCGCCAAGCGCAAAACAACATCTCGCCTCTAGATTGGCAATTACTGGATACCAAAGGCCAACCTATTGCTTTGGTCGAAGATGTATTAGAGTCAGATGGTGTTCAAATTGGTCGTAATTACCCTCAAGAAACTCGTAACTACAATATTGCTGGCGGTATCGCGAGTGTTGCTGTTAGCTATGTAACTGTGAATCAGCATCAACAATCAGTAAGTGATATCGAGCCTCGAGTTGAGACTAGTGATACCCGTTCAACAGCCGCATCGAACGACAGCCCAATGGTTGATGTATTAAAGACGATGTACCAGAAAGCGTCTCCGGCGGAAAAAGAGGCCTTTAAAAACTGGCTTGCTGAGCAGTAATCCCTTAGTTCATTAGATAGGGCTTAACTGAAAAAGTACGAATCTAAAAAGCAGGCTTTAAGCCTGCTTTTATCTTTTCTGCTTATTAGAGAGAGATTTCTCTCCATTCACCAGGCATTAGGTCGTTAAGGACGATATCACCCATCGAATGACGAATGAGGCGCAAGGTAGGGAAGCCAATGTGCGCAGTCATGCGACGCACCTGACGATTTCTTCCTTCAATAATGGTAATGGCTAACCAAGTTGTAGGGATATTTGCTCGAAAACGAACAGGAGGCGTTCTGTCCCAGACTTGTGGTTCTGGAATAACTTCAACTTCGGCTGGTAGAGTCATACCATCTTTTAGCTCTACTCCCTTTCTCAATTTTTCAAGATCTTGCTCCTGAGGAGCGCCATCAACTTGAACCCAATAAGTCTTCGGCGATTTTGACTTTGGCTGCGTTAGCTTCGCCTGCAAGATGCCATCGTTAGTGAGTACCATCAAACCTTCGCTGTCTCGGTCCAATCGGCCAGCCGCATAGACATTTTTGATTGGGATATAGTCCGCTAACGTTTTGCGACCATCGCCATCGGTAAATTGACTGAGCGTATCGTAAGGCTTATTGAAAATAATGACTTTACGATCTTTAGGGGCCACTTTTGGCTTTTGGCTTTTTGTTGGGCGATTAGGGCGGCGGTCTTGCTGAGTACGAGTCTTCGAGCCATTGCGAGCTCCTGAGTGTTTAAAATGGCCCGTTTTAGACTGGTTACGACTGCGACCTTTTTCCTGACCTGTACGAGATGACATGTTAACTACCCTGCAAAAATGTAAATGAACTGTGTTTGAAAGTTTTAAGTTTTCTCATGATCGGATATGATTTGCGCGCCTAAAACTAACAAACGCGCACAGAATGATAGACTAATTCGTGTTATTTGTTTAATTATATCAGTGCACTCATGGATTCAGAGCTTAGAGCTTCAAACTACAACAAAGAGTGCGAACCGCATGTGGCGTTAGTGAGGAGACATGTACTGCTAACGCGCAGCAATGCGTCAATTAAACCAACTCAGACGCTGAGTTGATCAGCCAACAAGTTGATTAAAAAATAGGGAAATTTCATGCCTACAGAAAAACCTACAATTATCTACACCATCACTGATGAAGCGCCGGCGCTAGCAACTTATTCATTACTACCAATCATTCAATCATTCACAGCATCGTCTGGCATCAATGTAGATACTCGTGATATTTCACTAGCAGGTCGAATTATCGCTAACTTCCCAGAGCATCTAAAAGAAGAACAGCGCATTGGCGATGCGTTGACTGAGCTTGGTGAACTAGCTCAAACTCCAGAAGCAAATATCATCAAGCTACCTAACATTTCAGCTTCAGTTCCTCAGCTTAAAGCGGCGATTAAAGAGCTTCAGGCGAAAGGTTACGATTTACCAAACTACCCAGAAGAGCCGAGCACGTACGAAGAGAAAGCGATTAAAGCGGCTTACGACAAAATCAAAGGTAGTGCGGTTAACCCAGTACTTCGTGAAGGTAACTCAGACCGTCGTGCTCCGACTTCGGTTAAGAACTACGCGAAGAAAAACCCACACTCAATGGGTGCATGGTCAGCAGAATCTAAGTCTCATGTTGCGAGCATGTCAGACAATGACTTCTTTGGTAGCGAAAAGTCTACAACTATCTCTGGTGCAACAGAGGTCAAAATCGAGTTTGTCGGTAATGATGGTACAGTTAAAGAGCTTAAGTCTGCGTTCCCATTACTAGATAAAGAAGTCATTGATACTTCAGTAATGAAGAAGAAGGCGTTGGTTGAATTTTTCGAGAAAGAGATTGCTGAAGCGAAAGCGCAAGACGTGCTGCTGTCTCTTCATATGAAAGCGACGATGATGAAAGTTTCTGACCCTGTCATTTTCGGCCATGCCGTAAAAGTTTACTACAAAGACGTTTTCGATAAGTACGGTAAGCTGTTTGAAGAGCTAGGCGTTGATGTAAACAATGGCATCGGTGATGTTTACTCAAAAATTGAGTCTCTACCTGAAGCGCAAAAAGCAGAAATTGAAGCGGCCATTCAAGCGGTTTACCAAACTCAACCAGAACTTGCGATGGTTGACTCTGATCGTGGTATCACAAACTTACATGTACCAAGTGACATTATTGTAGATGCTTCTATGCCAGCAATGCTTCGCTCTTCGGGTCAAATGTGGGGACCAGATGGTAAACAAAAAGACACCAAAGCGATGATTCCAGATCGTAGCTACGCAGGTATTTACCAAGCGGTTATTGATTTCTGTAAAGAGCACGGCGCATTTGATCCAACCACTATGGGTAGCGTACCTAACGTTGGTCTAATGGCTCAGAAAGCTGAAGAGTATGGTTCTCACGACAAGACATTCATTCTAGACGCTGCGGGTACTGTTCGCGTTGTTGATGCTTCAGGTAACGTACTGTTAGAGCAAGCGGTTGAAGAAGGTGATATCTTCCGTATGTGTCAGGTTAAAGACGCACCAATCCAAGATTGGGTTAAACTAGCAGTGACTCGCGCACGTGCAACAGGTGTTCCAGCTGTATTCTGGCTAGACGAAAACCGCGCGCACGATGCTGAGCTCATCAAGAAAGTAAACGCCTACCTACCAGATCACGATACTGACGGTCTAGAGATTAAGATCCTATCTCCTGTTGAAGCTTGTAAGTACTCACTAGAGCGTATGAAAGCGGGCCTAGATACTATCTCTGTTACAGGTAATGTTCTTCGTGACTACCTAACAGACTTGTTCCCAATTCTAGAGTTAGGTACGTCTGCTAAGATGCTATCTATTGTTCCATTGATGAATGGTGGTGGTCTATTTGAAACAGGCGCTGGTGGTTCTGCTCCTAAGCACGTTCAACAAGTAGAAAAAGAGAATCACCTTCGTTGGGATTCTTTGGGCGAGTTCCTAGCGCTTGCAGCTTCGTTAGAGCATTTAAGTGTAGCGACAAACAATCCTAAGGCTCAGGTTCTCGCAGATACACTAGATAAAGCGACCGGTGAGTTTTTAGACACCAATAAATCTCCGTCACGCAAAGTGGGTGAGCTAGATAACCGTGGAAGCCACTTCTATCTTGCACTTTACTGGGCGAAAGCGCTTTCAGAGCAAACGGATGATGCGGATCTTGCTGCTGAATTTGCACCAATTGCAAAAGCGCTGTCAGAGCAGGAAGAAACGATCGTTGCTGAGCTAAATAATGCGCAAGGCGTGAAAGGTGAGCTAGGAGGTTACTACTTACTAGACGATGCATTGGTTTCTAAATTGATGCGTCCAAGCGAAACCTTTAACGCAATCATTAACAAGTAAGTTAGTGTAAAAACACGTCGTTTTCGGCGTGTTTCCTATCCTGTAAGTGCGCTGTAAGTGTTCCTTTTGTAACACGTGCTCTAAATAGTAAGAAACCCGCTATCTTGGCGGGTTTATTTTTCTCTTCAAAACATCAACGTGGCGTTTCGAGAGCAATATTTTTATATTTCGACAGCGCTCTAATTATTTGGCTTGGCCTTCAAGAGGCACGACGCTACTCGCGTGACAGCCTTTGGGACCTTTTTCAATCTCGTAAGAGACTTGTTGGCCTGCTTTCAGTGTACGATAACCGTCCATCTGGATAGTTGAGTAGTGGGCAAAGATATCTCCCTCTTCTTCATCTGAACAAATAAACCCAAATCCTTTGGCATTGTTAAACCACTTTACTGTACCTGTAGCCATGCTTTACATCCCTCATGCATTTTTTACTGATGTTGTTACTGCAACCAAGTTATACCTTTAACTTGGTACTACCATTGTCAGCGAATGCCAACAAACGTCAAATCAATGATAAGTCACATTCATCAAACCACTTAAAGAAGAGAGGTTTCAAAATGATGATTTATGCATCGACACTTTCCACTGTAGTCAATGAATTTCGACAGTCAATAGCAGTGAGCAACAAACAGAAACATAATTGAAAACAAATCACTTTTGAGATTAACAAATTTGCAAACAGTTTTTCGTATATACGCAGAAGTTTAGTCAATTTGCCTATGAAGTGGCTCATACTGAAAAAGCCATACTGTCCGTGTTGCTTATGGGAGAAGAATCCTCTGACTGAATAAAAAATGAAGTTTTCGTGATAATTACCGTATTCTCAATGAGGAAGTGTGATCCAGATAGAAGATGATGGGGTGGTTTGCAATAGTCCGAGAGCAATAAATAGAAAGTTCTTTTATAAGAAAAAATGTGTAACTTATCGACAAGCATCTTTTATTTGCGCCGTATCAAGACGTGCATTAGTCTCTATATTAGGTAGCAACTTTTATCGATCAAAGATCGAATTCGGTGCCATAACTCACTACACCGCGCTGCATGCTTGTGGTAGATTGTTTTTATAGGTCGAAAACATCAACCCTTTGATACGATATCTTTAGATTGCCATGAGTAAAAATTTTGAATGGGTCACTCCGGACTCTGATCTTCTGGAGCGAGAAAGTACGAAAGTCCAGCCACCTAAGCTGTACAATGTCGTACTCAATAATGATGACTATACACCTATGGATTTCGTCATAGAGGTGCTTGAGCGATTTTTCTCACATGATATTGATAAAGCAACTCAAATCATGCTTCAGGTCCACTATGAAGGAAAGGCAATCTGCGGCACATACAGCGCAGAAATTGCCGAAACAAAAGTAGCGCAAGTTACGATGTACGCAAGGGAAAATGAACATCCGCTACTTTGCACTATGGAGCAAGCGTAAACAAAGAAGACTTGCTCGAACAACCCCAGTTGTTTTTTCGGGAGGTACTTATGCTAAATAAAGAACTAGAGTCAAGCCTTAACGGTGCATTTGCTCGGGCGCGCGACAAACGCCACGAGTTTATGACTGTCGAACACCTCCTACTTGCATTGTTGGAAAATGATGCAGCTAAGGAAGCCCTTCTAGCTTGTAAGGCGGATCTTGACGCTTTACGCAACGAACTCGATATTTTCATCGATCAAACTACGCCTCTTATCCCAGATAGTGATGAGACGCGTGAAACGCAGCCGACTTTGAGTTTTCAACGTGTACTACAACGCGCCGTCTTTCATGTACAGTCGTCTGGTCGTAATGAAGTAACAGGCGCCAACGTGCTTGTTGCTATCTTCAGTGAACAAGAGTCGCATGCCGCTTACTTACTGAAGAAAAATGACATCTCCCGATTAGATATTGTTAACTTCATCTCCCACGGTATTACTAAAGCATCAGGTGCAGGTGAGGATTCATCATCAGACTCGTTTAGCTCAGAAAGTGTTGAAGAGCCTAATTCTGAAGAACGCCTAGAAAGCTTTGCGACGAATCTTAATCAAGTCGCTAAAGATGGAAACATCGACCCACTCATTGGACGTGATAAAGAGTTAGAGCGCACTATTCAGGTACTTTGTCGACGCCGCAAGAATAATCCACTACTAGTGGGTGAGGCAGGGGTTGGTAAAACAGCCATTGCGGAAGGTCTTGCATGGCGAATTGTCGAAGGGCAGGTCCCTGAGGTTATTCAAAACAGCGTGATTTATTCACTAGATATTGGTTCTTTGCTCGCTGGTACCAAATATCGCGGTGATTTTGAAAAGCGCTTCAAGGCGATTTTGAAACAACTTGAAAAAGAAGAAGATGCCATTTTGTTCATCGATGAAATACATACCATCATCGGTGCAGGCGCGGCATCTGGTGGTCAAGTCGATGCAGCAAATCTTATTAAGCCTCTTTTAAGTAGCGGTAAGTTGCGTTGTATTGGTTCGACGACATACCAAGAATACAGCAACATTTTCGAGAAAGAGCGTGCGTTGTCTCGCCGCTTCCAAAAGATAGACGTTGTAGAGCCCTCATTGGATGATACAACTAAAATCTTGATGGGCTTGAAGCCGAAGTACGAAGCTCACCATGAAGTACGTTATACCAATAAAGCACTGCGTGCCGCGGTAGAACTGTCGGCTAAATACATTAATGAACGCCATCTACCAGATAAGGCCATTGATGTCATTGATGAAGCTGGTGCTCGTAGTCGTCTTGCTCCTGCAAGCCGTCGTAAAAAAACGGTCGGAGTGGCTGATATCGAATCAATGGTTGCCAAAATGGCGCGAATTCCAGAGAAGTCGGTTTCTTCTTCAGATAAAGACATTTTGAAAAACTTAGATAGCAAAATGAAGATGTTGGTATTCGGTCAAGATAATGCGATTGATGCATTATCCGAGGCGATCAAGCTGACACGTGCAGGTTTAGGTGTAGACAACAAACCTGTTGGTTCATTCTTGTTTGCAGGCCCAACAGGGGTTGGTAAAACAGAGGTGACGGTGCAGTTATCTAAGCTTCTAGGTATCGAGCTACTTCGTTTTGATATGTCTGAGTATGGTGAGCGTCACTCCGTAAGTCGCTTAATTGGTGCGCCTCCTGGTTATGTCGGTTATGACCAAGGTGGTTTGCTAACCGATGCTGTTATTAAGCACCCACACTCAGTCGTATTACTTGATGAGATTGAAAAAGCGCACCCTGATATCTTTAACCTGTTGTTGCAAGTCATGGATAACGGTACGCTAACGGACAACAATGGTCGCAAAGCAGACTTCCGTAATGTCATTCTTGTTATGACAACTAACGCAGGTGTGGCGGAAACCGAGAAGAAATCAATTGGTTTGATTCAACAAGACAACAGTCACGATGCAATGGCGGAAATTAAGAAGGTGTTTACTCCTGAGTTCCGTAACCGTCTTGATAACATCATCTGGTTTAACAGCCTTGATGAAAGCGTTATCCATCAAGTGGTTGATAAGTTCATTGTTGAACTGCAAGTGCAACTTGATACGAGAGGAGTTTCAATGGAAGTATCGCAAGACGCTCGCCATTGGTTAGCACATAAAGGTTATGACAAAGCTATGGGGGCTCGCCCAATGGGGCGTGTTATCCAAGAACAGCTTAAGAAGCCTTTGGCTAACGAACTGTTGTTTGGATCTTTAGTTGACGGCGGTACAGTGAAAGTAACGCTGGTCAACGATACGCTTGAGTTTGAATACTTAAGTGAGAAAGAGACAGCGATGCATTAATCGTTAGTCGGTAACAAACGCAAAAGCGCACGAGAAGATCGTGCGCTTTTTTATCTGAACTAAATCGGAAAAAATTGTGCAATAAAAAACGGAGCAGCTTGCTCCGTTTTTTATTGCATCCGAAAATCAGAGATTAACGAGCGCGGAAGACGATGCGGCCTTTTGACAGGTCGTATGGAGTCATCTCTACAGTTACTTTGTCACCCGTTAGGATACGGATGTAGTTCTTACGCATCTTGCCAGAGATGTGAGCAGTCACAACGTGACCGTTTTCAAGTTCAACACGGAACATAGTGTTTGGTAGAGTGTCAAGGACTGTGCCTTGCATCTCGATTACGTCTTCTTTAGCCATTTAATCCTCTTTAGAAATTAGGCAATATTAGCGGGCTATATTCTGCCGCTAAATAGTAATTATGTAAAGTTGAGGCGTATTCTACCCTCGCCAACGCTGATTTACTAGCCTTTGGTGGCGTTGAAAGCGTGTTTTGTAGCTCATTGCTGGGCACTCATCAATCTGATATCCCAAATATAGCCACTGTTGTTTGTTTTCTTGGCAGTATTTAATTTGATAAAGCACCGCTAATGTCCCAAGAGATAACTCGTAGTCAGGGTCAAAGAAAGTATAAAAAGCACTCGAGCATTGTGGCATCAAATCTGTCACTGCAATGGCGAGCAATTGATCTGATTCATCGTAAATGTGTAAAAACGACGTTGTCAGCCAGCTGGTTTGAGCAAATCGAGCAAACTCATCACGCTTTGGTGGGTACATAGTGCCGTTTTTATGCCGTTTGCAGATGTACCGACTGTAAAGCTCAAACCATTCCTCATCCATTTCAGGTTTCATTTCCCAGCGTAAAGACTGTGCTTTATTAAGCAGCCTCTTCTGACTTTTTGATAGTCTAACGTCTGGAATCGAGACTCGAATTGGCTGGCAAGCGGTGCAATGCTCGCAATGCGGTTTATATATGGTATCTCCGCTACGACGAAAACCGTTAGCCATGAGCAACTGGTAATTTTCTTCAGTATGCAGCCTTTCATCAAGCGCCACCGCAACCCGCTCTTGCCGTTCAGGCAAATAACTACAAGGGTGATTATTCGTCAACCCTATTCGAATATGTTGTATATCCGTACTCATACTGAATCCTGCAAAACTTGGGGCTGATAGGCATCAAATAGTGTTTGCTTTTCTCTTAAAGATAGTAGTTTTTGCATAAATTCGTCACGCTCAAGTTCAAATGCGCCAAGTGATGCCAAGTGAGAATTCATAACTTGGCAATCGATTAATTGACCTTGCTTTGACGCCAAATGGTTGCATAAGTACCACAATGCAATTTTGGATGCGTTATCTTTTAGACTAAACATCGACTCTCCGCAAAAAAGTTGGCCCACGCAAATGCCATATAGTCCGCCAATCAGGTTGTTGTCATGCCATACTTCTACAGAGTGACAGTGACCAAGTTTGGCTAACTCAATGTAGGAAGCTTGCATTTCCTCGTTGAGCCATGTTTCCTCTGCAGGGCGTGTTGAAGAACATAGTCTAATCACTTCTTCTGTCGCGAAATTGAGTGTTACTTTATAGTTATGTTTACGCTGAAATTTTTTGAGACTTTTAGATGGCTTAAACTGTAATGGGTCAAACACGGCGCGCGGAGAAGGGCTCCACCATAAAATAGGTTCACCAGGACCATACCAAGGGAAAATGCCTTGATAGTAACCATTGAGGATTCTCATGGGGTTTAAGTCACCACCAAAAGCCAGCAAACCATTGGGGTCGCTGAGTGCTTTATAGGGTGAGGGAAAGTTGAACGTTTCATCGAGTTCAGTTAAATAAATAGCCATAAGAAGTCGTTACCAACATTGGAGTCAGAGGAGTTTATGATGACCTGGTTAAGAAATATCGTAAAAGTATGGCTTGGGATCATACTGTTTTTACCACTTGTCGCCAACGCAGCCTATGAAAGAAATGTTGCCAAGCCAGTTAATGAAGTAGTTTACGGGAAGATTGACTCTGTCCGTTATATTACTCAACAAGAGGTTGTTCAATCGAAAAGTAACGGTTGGAAGACACTACTTGGTGCCACTATCGGTGGTTTAGTCGGTAATCAATTTGGTGGCGGTACGGGAAGAGAAGTCGCGACGGCAGTGGGTGCGCTTGCTGGTGCCGCAGTTGCTCAAAACCAAAGTAATTACCAATACACGGTTGAATATAAGTTAGTTGAGCTACTCATCAAAGTGAAGGGTGATAAGCTAATTAATGTCATCCAAGATGTTGATAAAAATATGTTATTTAGTCGAGGGGATGAAGTTCGTATTTTATATTTTGATGATGGAGTCAGGGTTGATATCACTTATTAACCCTAGGTTGTTTTAGTCTAACGAAGCCTAATCAGGCATGTACAGTCGGGCTGGCTTATCGTCAAATAAAGTCGAAATAGTTTGCTGTTTCGCCGTGCTTCTTTCGCTCTGATTTACATCGCTGGCAATGCCTTTAATTCTGTATCTTTAGGCTACTTGAGGATATTCATAAATTAGCGCCGATTTACTCTGGTTTTGTCGTGTTTTTTTGGGTAGTCTGAATTCACGAAGAATTGTTTAGCCCTCATAAAAATCGTATGTTGAGGGCACAAAGGATTATCAACTTTTAATGGAAAGCCTAACGTTACAACCTATCAATAAAATTCAAGGGGAAGTGAACCTTCCTGGCTCTAAAAGCGTTTCTAATCGAGCTCTTTTACTTGCTGCTCTTGCTAAAGGCAGAACTCGCCTTACTAATCTCCTCGACAGTGATGATATTCGTCATATGCTGAATGCGCTGACTAAACTAGGCGTTCAATACCAACTTTCCGAAGATAAAACAGAATGTCTCGTTGAAGGCCTTGGGCGTCCGTTTTCTGTCTCAGAGCCGGTAGAGTTATTTCTCGGCAATGCTGGCACTGCGATGCGACCATTAGCTGCGGCTCTTTGTCTTGGAGAAGGGGAGTATGTACTGACGGGCGAACCTCGTATGAAAGAGCGTCCAATTGGTCACCTTGTCACGGCACTGAAAGATGCTGGTGCGAACGTTGAGTACATGGAAAACGAGAACTTTCCACCTCTCAAAATAATTGGTACTGGCCTAAAAGCAGGTACAGTTTCTATCGATGGGTCCATTTCAAGTCAGTTCTTGACCGCTTTCTTAATGTCTGCGCCATTGGCTGAAGGTGAAATTCGCATCAACATCGAAGGCGATTTGGTTTCTAAGCCTTATATCGATATCACCCTGCATATTATGAAGCAGTTTGGGGTCGATGTGATCAACAACGACTATCAAGAGTTTGTGATTCCAGCCGGTCAGCAATACATCGCTCCAGGTGATTTCTTGGTTGAAGGTGACGCGTCTTCTGCTTCTTACTTCTTGGCGGCGGCAGCCATCAAAGGCGGAGAAGTTAAAGTAACGGGTATCGGTAAAAACAGCATTCAAGGTGATATTCAATTTGCTGATGCGCTTGAAAAAATGGGTGCAGAAATTGAATGGGGTGATGACTACGTAATTTCACGTGTTGGTCAATTAAAAGGCATTGATATGGATTACAACCATATCCCTGATGCTGCAATGACCATCGCGACAACAGCGTTATTTGCCGAAGGCACTACCGCTATTCGTAACGTTTATAACTGGCGTGTAAAAGAAACAGACCGTTTGTCAGCTATGGCGACTGAGTTACGTAAAGTTGGTGCGGAAGTGGAAGAAGGGGAAGACTACATCATCGTCAAACCTGTTTCTCAGTTAAAGCATGCAGCGATTGATACTTACGATGATCATCGAATGGCGATGTGTTTTTCGCTGGTGGCACTTAGTGATACGCCTGTGACGATTAACGATCCAAAGTGTACGTCGAAAACGTTCCCTGACTACTTCGACAAACTTAAGGCTTTAAGTTGCTAAATATTCTGACCTAAAACAGGAAAGCCAGAGTGAATAACACTCTGGCTTTTTTGTTTCCCAATACTATTTAACCAGCGTAAATTCCTTAGAAAGGTGATGCGCTAAGTATTTGAACATATTGAATACTGCAGTCGTATTTGAAGTTGGTAAACCTTTGTCATCAAGGAAGTATTCACCTTTAAAAACTAAAACACCTTCTTTTTCTTCTACGCTTGTTGCTCGCATCCCCTCGATGTAATCATCGTGCTCTTGGATGATTTGGTTAGCGATCAAAAGAAGGTCGAACTCTTCGATAAACGTTCTATCAGACATATTCTTTCTACCATCCTATTCAGTTAAGAACGCTGAGTATACCTACAACTAAAATGGGTTTGCATGATTAATTCAGTCAATCGTTCAGTAAGACTAAACAGATCAATTTTTAGAGTATAAGCATGATGCGGAGGAAGATGGCAGAGCATTGAACCAAACTATTTTGTGATGGGTAACAAAATTTATTGCATTGGATTAGCGGATGCTAAGTTTGCCTGTTTAGATATGCCGCTCAATACCTTTCAGAACCCTGTCTCTTTGAAGTATAAAGACGATGAATTGTCAACCAATCGGATCTGAATTTCAAAAAAGCAGTTGATCTTCTTTTCATCTCGCACAATAGTAAAAAAGAAGCAATGAAATAGAACATTATGCGGGTGGCCTTTAAACAAGGTTTCTACCCGCATTATTATGAAGGACGTTAGAGTCAGTTATGGGTAAATCACTCGTTATAGTGGAGTCACCAGCCAAGGCAAAGACGATAAATAAGTACCTTGGTAAAGACTTTATTGTTAAGTCTAGTGTTGGTCATGTGCGTGATCTGCCTACGGCCGGTCAAAGCACTGGTGAGAAAAAAGCCGCCGCCATCTCAACTAAAGGGATGAGTCCGGAAGAGAAAGCGCGCGTTAAAAAAGAGAAAGACCGCAAAGCGTTGATCAAAAAGATGGGGATTAACCCATATCATGACTGGGAAGCGAATTACCAAATCCTTCCAGGCAAAGAAAAAGTTGTCAACGAACTACAAAAACTCGCCAAAGACGCAGATTGCGTTTATCTCGCAACCGATTTGGACCGCGAAGGAGAAGCAATCGCATGGCACCTTCGTGAGATCATCGGTGGCGATGAAGAGCGATACAAACGTGTAGTTTTTAACGAAATTACGAAAAACGCGATCCAACAAGCTTTCCAGACACCTGGCGAGCTGAACATGGATGGTGTAAATGCCCAACAAGCACGTCGCTTCATGGACCGTGTCGTTGGTTTTATGGTTTCACCTTTACTTTGGAAAAAAGTGGCTCGTGGTTTATCTGCTGGTCGCGTGCAGTCTGTTGCGGTGAAACTGTTAGTTGAGCGCGAGCGTGAGATTAACGCGTTTGTACCAGAAGAATTCTGGGACATTCATGCGAATACGAAAACGAAAGACAAAGCGGACTTTAAACTGCTTGTTGCTCAGAAAGACGGTTCTGCGTTTAAGCCAGTTAATGAGGCAGAAACCAAAGCAGCGATGTCTGTACTTGAGAATGCAAGTTACGAAGTATGTAAGCGTGAAGACCGCCCTACAAAGAGCAAGCCCTCAGCACCTTACATCACCTCTACGCTTCAACAGGCAGCAAGTACACGTCTGGGCTACGGCGTGAAAAAGACCATGATGCTAGCTCAGCGCCTCTATGAGGCCGGTTACATCACTTATATGCGTACTGACTCGACTAACCTAAGTGCCGAGGCTGTGGACGCTGTACGTGACTTTATTGGTGCTGAGTTTGGTGATAAGTACCTACCAGCGAAACCATTGACGTACGGTAGCAAAGAAGGAGCACAGGAAGCGCACGAAGCGATCCGTCCTTCAAATGTGGGTGTTAAGGCGGAAGACCTGCAAGGTGTCGATGCTGATGCGCACAAACTTTACGCTTTGATTTGGAATCAGTTTGTAGCGTGTCAAATGACGCCAGCAGAATACGATTCAACAACCATTAGCGTAAAAGCGGCAGAATACACGCTTAAAGCGAAAGGCCGTATCCTTAAATTTGACGGCTGGACTCGTGTACAGCGTCCAATGGGCAAAAACGAGGATACAATCCTTCCAGCGGTACAACTTGGCGATAAGCTAAGCTTAGAGTCACTTGACCCTAAACAGCACTTTACAAAGCCACCTGCGCGCTACACTGAAGCAGCACTGGTTAAAGAGCTGGAGAAACGAGGCATTGGTCGTCCGTCGACTTACGCATCGATCATTTCTACGATTCAAGATCGTGGCTACGTGAAAGTTGATCAGCGCCGTTTCTACGCTGAAAAAATGGGTGAAATTGTTACTGACCGCCTTGATGACAGCTTTAACGATTTGATGAACTACGACTTTACTGCGCGTATGGAACAGAAATTGGACCAAATCGCTGAAGGTGAAGTGAACTGGAAAGCTGTGTTAGACAACTTCTTTGCTGATTTTACTGGCGATCTTGAAAAAGCGGAGCTAGATGAGTCAGAAGGCGGTATGAAGTTAAATCACATCGTCATGACGGATATCGAGTGTCCGACGTGTAGCCGTCCAATGGGCATCCGTACTGCTTCGACAGGTGTGTTCTTAGGCTGTTCAGGTTACGCGTTACCACCAAAAGAGCGTTGTAAGACAACCATCAACTTGGGTGACGAAGAAGGTATTATTAACGTTCTAGAAGAAGACGTTGAAACCGCAGCTCTGCGCGCTAAAAAGCGTTGTCCGATCTGTGAAACAGCGATGGACGCATACCTGATTGATGACAAGCGTAAGATGCATGTTTGTGGTAATAACCCGAATTGTGAAGGCTACCTTGTTGAATACGGCGAGTTCAAAGTAAAAGGCTACGATGGTCCAGTTGTTGAATGTGACAAATGTGGCTCTGATATGGTGCTTAAGAACGGTCGCTTTGGTAAATACATGGATTGTACGAGCGAAACGTGTAAGAACACTCGTAAGATCTTGAAGAATGGCGAAGTCGCGCCCCCGAAAGAAGATCCTGTTCATTTCCCCGAGTTGCCATGTGAAAACTCAGATGCGTATTTCGTACTTCGTGATGGTGCTTCAGGTCTATTTATGGCGGCAAGCAACTTCCCGAAATCGCGCGAGACACGTGCTCCTTTGGTTGCTGAACTGGCACGTTTTGAAGAGCGTTTACCTGAGAAGTTCAAATACCTAGCGACCGCACCGCAAGAAGATCCTGATGGTCGTCCTGCAGTCGTACGCTTTAGTCGCAAAACAAAAGAGAACTACGTTCGTTCGGAAGAGAATGGCAAACCATCTGGTTGGACAGCGCTCTTTGTTGACGGTAAGTGGGAAGTCACTGATAAGCGTAAAAAAGCGAAAGCATAAAAACGTACGATCTAAGTAATGTAAAAAGGCAGCGATATCGCTGCCTTTTTTGCGTTTTGTTTTTGCGTAAAGGCCACTGTGTTGTTCGTATAGATCTTTGCTGCTTTGACTGAGTTTTGCTGACGCAAGAAGATCCCTGCATCAATATTTCGTAGTCGCTGATGTATTTTTTATGTAAAAAATATCCGTTGTAACTTTCATTTTGCATTCACATATTTGTTATACATTGGGCTAAAAAATCGGCGGTGTAGTGAATCCGTTCGTAAATTGTTTTCACAATGTAATCGTTTGCTTTTCCATGTGTGATCTAGATATCGTCTTGAGTACGCAAGAGCTGTATGGTACACAGAATGGCGTATTAAAAATTGTAATTTAGAACCCGCTTAGATAATTTATTACAAAAATTAGTGCAACTGTGTGCATTGTTTGCGTCAAAAAATAAGGAAAGAGTGGACGTTGCATACTGGAAGTGCCGTAGCTTTTTTATCCGTGTTGTAAGAGTTCACAGAAACTCAGAGACGGTTGCTAAATGTATTCGCTTGACTCCCCGAGTATGACTCATTCAAGCGAGTACCAAATCCAAGCTATAACGATATGGAGAACAACAAATGGCTGGTGTTTTGGGAATGATTCTTGCTGGCGGTGAAGGCTCTCGTTTGAGACCTTTAACGGAATCTCGCAGTAAACCTTCGGTACCGTTTGGTGGTAGTTATCGATTGATCGATTTTGCTCTAAACAATTTTGTTAATGCGGATCTGATGCGCATTTACGTCCTAACCCAATTTAAATCTCAATCTTTATTCCATCACTTAAAAAAGGGGTGGAACATCAACGGCATTACAGACCGCTTTATCGATCCTATTCCCGCTCAAATGCGTACTGGTAAACGTTGGTACGAAGGGACGGCGGACGCGATCTATCAAAACCTGCGTTTTATGGAGTTAGAGGAACCAGAGCAAGTTTGTATTTTTGGCTCTGACCATATCTATAAGATGGATATCAAACAAATGCTGAACTTCCACTCAGAAAAGCAGGCTTCTCTGACGGTATCTGCATTGCGCATGCCACTAAAAGAGGCGTCGCAATTTGGGGTTATCGAAGTGGATAGCGAAGGCCGTATGATTGGCTTTGAAGAAAAACCAGCAAATCCGAAGTCGATTCCTGGTGACCCTGATTACGCTTTAGTTTCAATGGGTAACTATGTTTTTGAAGCTCAGGTACTGTTCTCAGAGTTGGTCGAAGATGCGGATAATGAAGCTTCATCACATGATTTTGGAAAGGACATCATTCCAAAGATGTTCCCTAGAGGTGATGTGTTCGTGTATGACTTCAGTACCAACAAAATCAGTGGCGAAAAAGAAGAGGTGTACTGGCGTGATGTCGGAACTATTGATGCGTACTGGCAAGCGCATATGGATCTGCTAGAAAAAGATGCACCATTTTCGCTGTACAACCGTAAATGGCCATTGCATACCTACTACCCACCATTGCCACCTGCGACATTTACCGACTCTGATAATGGTCGTGTGCAGATAATCGATAGTTTAGTGTGTAATGGCAGCTATGTTAGAGGCTCAAGAATCGAAAAGTCGGTGCTTGGTTTTCGCAGTAATATTGCTTCTGCTTGCGATATCAGCGAATGTATACTTCTTGGTGACGTAAAAATTGGCGAAGGATGTGTTTTACGTCGTGTGATTGTCGACAAGGATGCCGATATTGCTCCTGGTACTCAGATTGGTGTGAATCTTCAAGAAGATAAAAAACACTTCCACGTGTCTGAGGAGGGCATTGTTGTTATTCCGAAAGGAGCTCGAGTTGGCTACTAACAACTTATCTATTCTGTTTGTAGCTTCTGAGGTTGAAGGCCTCATTAAAAGTGGTGGCTTGGCAGATGTTGCCAAGGCACTACCGGAAGCCCTTCAAAACCTACAGCAAGACGTAAGAATTACCATCCCTGCGTACAGCAGTATTGATAAACTCGCAGACGCAGAAGTTGTATTAGAAACAGAATTAACATCATGGCCGCATACGGAGTATCGAGTTTTGCGGCTCATGTTAGGTCAAAATCCTGTTTACCTGATTGATTGTCCGCCGTATTTCAATCGACCATCAATGTATGCGGAGAACAACCAAGCGTATACTGATAACGGCGAGCGCTTTGCGTTTTTTAGTGCAGCATGTCTCGATATGTTACCCAAGCTCGCCTTTCAACCTAATATCATACACGCGAACGATTGGCACACAGGTCTTGTTCCATTTTTGCTCAAGCACAGGTATGGCAATGATCCGTTTTTTGCTCATACTAAAAGCGTCATTTCAATTCACAATGCGGTCTTTAAAGGCGTATTTAGTTATGAAGATGTGCAGTGTTTGCCAGAGTTTCATTGTAGAAACGTTCCCGATGCTGCGGTGAGTGCAACGCATATTACGATGCTTAAAGCTGGTGTAATGAATGCAGATAAGATAAACGCGGTTAGCCCTACGTACGCAGAGGAACTAAAAACAGAGCTTGGCAGTCACGGCATGGCTTGGGAGTTTCAGCAACGTGCGCAGGACTTAGTCGGCATCTTGAATGGTTGTGATTACAGCGCTTGGAATCCGGAAACTGATACCTACTTGCCGGTTAATTACTGCGCCGACCAGCAAAGTATGTCGCAAGGGAAGAAAGCTTGTAAAAAAGCATTACAACAACGACTAAATTTGCCCGAAAAAAATGTAGCTATGTTCGGTATGGTTTGTCGGTTGACCCAGCAGAAAGGCGTTCATTACTTGTTGCCTGCTTTGGCCGACTTTTTGAAGCACGATGTTCAGCTAGTTGTCGTTGGGACCGGAGACCCTGTTCTTGCCGCTCAGTTACGAGAGGTTGCCGCGCAGTTTTCTAGCAAATTTGCCTTTGTAGAAGCGTATGACAATGAACTTGCGCATATCGTTGAAGCTGGTTCTGATTTCTTCTTGATGCCTTCTGAGTTTGAACCATGTGGCTTAAACCAAATCTATAGTATGGCTTATGGGACATTACCGATAGTACGCGGTGTTGGTGGCTTAAAGGACAGCGTTAGCGATTATGATGTAAACCCATCTGAAGCAACGGGGTTTGTTTTTTTCGAACCGACACCGCAGGCATTGTTGTTAACGATGCTAAGGGCACTGTTGCTCTACGCTCAAAACGAGCCTGAAGTGAATAAAGTACAGTTGCACGCGATGCAACAAGACTTTTGTTGGCAAAAGGCCGCAGAATCTTATTTGCAGCTTTACCACTCAGCGTTAGTTTGACTTAAAATTGTAACGAAAGGCACCGAATGAGGTGCCTTTATTATCTTGAGTAAGGGGAGTGTGGTAGGATGGCTTTTTACTCAATAGCACGATCTTTTTGATACTCAATATGACCCAGCCGCTACTTTTTCATAAAACCTATTTGCACCCTACTAGTAATGAGTGGGTTGTATTTGTGCACGGTGCTGGTGGTAGCTCTTCTATCTGGTTCAAGCAAATTAAAGCTTACAAGCAACACTTTAACTTATTGCTGATCGATTTAAGAGGCCATGGAAAGTCAAATCAGTTACTTAAAGAGCTCATTGCTAGCCGTTATACCTTTACGGAAGTTACCCAAGATATTTTGAAAGTATTGGACCATTTAAAGATCCAATCCGCTCATTTTGTCGGTATGTCGCTTGGTACTATTATTGTTCGAAACCTTGCTGAATTGTCATCAGAGCGCGTACGTTCGATGGTGCTCGGCGGTGCTGTCACAAGGCTTAACACTCGTTCTCAGATATTGGTGAAATTAGGTAATTTTTGTAAGCATATCCTACCGTACATGTGGCTCTACAAACTGTTCGCTTATATTGTTATGCCTCAAAGAAGCCAACGAGAATCTCGCCACCTTTTTATTCGCGAAGCCAAGAAGCTTTGCCAAAAAGAATTTAAACGTTGGTTTATTCTTGCCGCTGATGTAAATCCGTTAATGAAATATTTTAAAGATCGAGAGTTACCCATTCCGACTCTTTACTTAATGGGCGACAGGGATTACATGTTTATTAAACCTGTCAAAGAAATGGTTGCAGCACATAAGCTCAGCATTCTACGAGAAATCCCGAATTGTGGTCATGTATGCAATGTAGAGCGTCCAGAAGACTTCAATCAACACTCCATCGAGTTTATTAAACAGCAAGCTGTATGTGCTTAAAACTGAGTGCATCCACTGAATAGGAGAGCCGCTATAGCTCTCCTAGTTGATATCCACATTGCCAACATGCACCAAATTGCCCTTCGTTTATTTCATGACATTTTGGGCATTGCCAATCTTGATACTCATGCCTATCGGATTGTTTTCGATATGCTTTTACTATTTCTTCAGCTTTCATCTTTTGTGCCGTGTCAAAAAGCCACACATAAGGATCGGTATCATCACCAAACGGCAGTTCTCCTTTTAAGCCGAAAATACCTTCTCCGCGAACTTCACAGTAAATTTGTTCCACTTTAAGCAGCTCACATACAATGTGTGCTTCTGCTGGGTTTTTAGCGATAAATATTTTCATCAAAATACCCACTTCACCAATTACGAGTTTTGCTGACTTGGTGTCGGCCTTACTTTATTCATAACCCATTTAGTGATGATTGGAAATAGTCCCAATAGCGCAAAAGACGCTAATACTGCGGGTGAAACAATGCCCGATAGGCTTTCAATTGTTGCTAATTGAGTACCTGCATTCAGATATACGGCTGTGCCTGGCAGCATACCTATTTGGCTAGTGAGATAAAATCGACCTACAGACATCGGTGTTAAGCCCATCAGTAAGTTGATTAGAAAGAAAGGGAATACAGGGATTAGACGCAAGGAAAATAGATAAAAAGCTCCGTCTTTTTCGACACCTTGATTAATTGCGTTGAGTTTATTTCCGAATTTGTTTTGTACCCAGTCACGCAATAAGTATCGGCTGCTCAAGAAGGCCAGTGTTGCCCCCATAGTGCTAGCGAAAGAAACCAGTAGCAAGCTTGTCCAAAAACCAAATAAGGCTGCACCAAGTAAGGTGACTACTGCCGCTCCTGGGATAGAAAAAGCGGTAATTGCAATGTAGGTAAAAAAGTAAATCGCAGCCGAGAATACAAAATTCTGATCGATGTATGTAGTTAGTGCTTCTTGTTGGGCTTTTGCATTCTCTAAGGTTAAATACTGGCCAAAGTTAATACCTAAAAAGACGATAGCCGCTAGTAGGATGAGACCTAAAATCAGTTTCTTATTCATAATTTTGATTCCAATTTGGGATATATGTAATAAGACAGTAGGAAAACCGAAAAAATTTCACAAAAAAACCGCAGATTAGACTGCGGTTTTACAAGATAGTTTTTAGGCCGACTTTTATTGGAGGCCGTTCATCAACTCATCTCGGCGAGCTTGAGGTACCACACTCCAATGAGTGCCGTTGATAGCACCTTCTAGTGCCCATAGCAACTCAATGTTGACGGTTGCAGAGTGCGTATCTCTTATCGCTTTATAGGCGTTAAGCGCACCTTCCTCTTCAAGCTTCTCTACGGATTCGATGCCGGCTTTTTTTAGCATGCGCTCGGTAGCCAGTCGTAAGTTAGGCAAATCTTTCAAACGGTTAGGCTTTGTACTTGCTTGCTGTTCTTTCTCAAGCTTTGCCTTTTTCAATGATTGATTCGCTACTTCGATTAAGCGTTCGCTTGATTCCCATAAATCGCTGGAAATAGCGTAGTACTTTGTAACGACTGGGAAGCCACGTTTTTTATAAACGTAAGGCTTTAGCCCTTGTTTCTCGAAGTCAGATGAAGTTTTTTGGTCTGCTCTGATATGAAGCTGATTGTTTACCACTAGTGCAAACATTGTTTCATCAGCGAATAGTCCGAAGCCACCAAACATTGAGCGCGACTTGATATTACCAAGTGCCTCAAATAGCTTCATAGAGTCTTTGAGTATCGGTTTATCCATGTTTTGTTATCTCGGTGTAATTAATATTACGCCACCAAAAGTCAGGTCCGAGAGAGTAGCAAACATGCGTAAAAACAATGTCATTACAGAGTAAAGTCATTGCTTACACACTTGCCATCGGTAACCCCGCTACCTTCCATATCGTAATATGGTTCAGGCCGGAGGCTTTGCGTCCCACTCTTTCGAATGGTTTGCCCTGTGCGTGACACAATGAGCATACTTCTTATATTGAATTAACATCACGGTTTAGCGTTAAAAGTGTGATTTTGGTTCAATAAAAATGATAGATTGAATGCTCTATTTTGCATATGGAAAGGTGCAAATTGGCCTTTGAAAAGGAGTTCTTAATATATATTACATTTATATAAAACAGGGAGTTAACGTTAGTCAATTGTTATTAGAGCAGTGTGAAGTATTAGAGAATGCTTAATTTTCCCAAAAAAATAAGCGCCCCTGTAGAGCGCTTATTTAACACGGTTAAATACAGTGAAATTTAGTTCATTTTTTTCACAGTATTTCGAATTACAAGCTCAGGTTGCATTTCGAAAATTCGTTTTTCGTGTTCTTTATCTTTGATACGCTCAAGTAGAATTTCGAATGCATTTTTACCAACACGACGTTTAGGTTGGTGGATAGTCGTTAGCGGTGGAGAGAAGTATTCCGCAAGCTCGATGTTGTCGTAGCCGATCACTGAAATATCTTCAGGAATTTTGATCCCGTTTTGTTGCAAGCGGCTCATTAGGCCTAGAGCCATTGTGTCGTTAAAACAGAATACCGCCGTCGGGCGCTTGTCCATTGCGGTAATTTTATCTGCAACTAATACGGCCGTATCACATTCAAAGTTACCTTCAAGGATCCAGTCTTCATTTACAGCTAGGTTCGCTTCGCTCATTGCGCGACGGAAACCTGCAATGCGCTCTTGGCAAGCAAGCTTTTCAAAATGACCGCTTAGACAAGCGATATCCGTATGACCATTGTCAATCAGATGTTTGGTTGCAATGTAGCCACCTTCTTCTGAGTTATCCATGATCTTGTCTGCTTGTGAGCTCTCTGGGCCCCAATCCATGACCACTTTAGGAATGTCCGCATGACGGTCAAGCATCTCTTTTAGTTCTTCGGTTAAGTCAGAACACATCACAAGGATGCCATCAACGCGCTTTTCAGCCAGCATACGAATGTAATCGCGTTGTTTTTCGTAAATCCCGCCTGTGTTACATAAAATCAGAGTATAGCCTTGGCGGTAACAGTAGCTCTCAACGCCATCAATCACTTCTGAGAAAAATAGGTTAGTTGATTGAGTTACTAACATGCCAATCGTACGAGTTGAGTTGCATTTTAGGCTGCGTGCAACGGCACTTGGCGCGTAATTCAGCTCGTCAACGGCTTTCATTACTTTTTCTTGCGTTGCTTCTGCAACGAAACGCGTTTTATTGATAACGTGCGAAACTGTCGTAGTGGAAACGCCGGCTAAGCGAGCAACGTCTTTTATCGTGGCCATAAATGGTGTCCTGTATCGAGCTACTGAAATATGTCGTATTGGATGTACCTGATGCTCTAATGGTTTCACACCTAGCAATCTAAAATTGGCGCTAAGTGTCTCGGCAGCGGTTGATCCAAGTGCGACAAAAGGGTGCGTAGCAGCATCGGTCGATGAATTTTATCTTTTTTCTATCTGATGAGAAATTGCCATCAACCTGTTAAGAAAACACAAAAACCGCTATATTTCAGCGGTTTACATATAAATCATATTTAATCGTTTGCGCTCACATTTTAGCCCTATGTGGACTGACTAGCAATGTTTTCAGCAAGAGATTTGTGTATTTGAAGTCACATTTTGACTGCTAAATAACCAAGCGTCTTTGCGCTAAGTTAAGGCAAACGAATATTATACCCAAGTTACTTACAATTGGTCACTTTCAGGCATACAGGAAGCCCGATAGGCAGGCTCCCTAAAAATAGGCGGTAATTATTCACCAAGAAGGTAGGCGCTGTCTAGTTTACAAAATGCAACTAATAGTTTCGCGACACTCGAGTAAAATCCAAATTCGTCGAATTTTTTACATTTGTCTGAAAACTGAGGTAACCAAGACATCAATTGTTGCTGGATAAAGTCGTTTTGTTTAACGAAGGCTTCTTCCATGTGTTTTTCTTGTTCAAGCTCGTTTGAGCGGATAATCATGTTCCCGAGAAAGTCGAGCTCAACGGCTAAGTGATCCGCAGGTTCCTTTAGGTTTTCGTCTACTTGAACGCCAAATTCAGCCATCAACTTTTCCATTTCCTCAGCTGGCTTGTCATTCAGTAAACCTGATTCACCAATGTACATGGATGCGTAAGGAAGAGCGCCGTATTTTTCTGTCTTCAAAAACAGTTCACAAAAGTCAGCTGCAAGCTCTAGTTGTGCATCTTCACGATCTTGTAACCGATTCAATGCATCAACTAGGCTATCAACAGCTGGTTTCAGCGACTCATTTTCACCTAAACCTGCGAGAAAACTGCGAATTTCAACACTGTGATAGGCTTCCAATTCTTTCTCTGTTAGTTCTTTTGCGAACAAGCTCGAAAACCACCAGTAAATTTCAGCGCGTTTTTCATTAAAAGCTTTCACTTCTTGCATTTTGGGCTCCTGAATGATGCTTCAAGTCATGCATCACAAAGTCAATTAGGGATATCCCCTAAGTGTAATCAATTAAAATGAATAGCAGTAACTATAATTGTTATGTTTTATGGTCAAAAATGACCGTTTATTAATAGCAATGGGCAAGCTTGTTTTGAATCAATAAAAACGCTAAATCTTGCGTTTTAATGTATCTATGACTAGAAATGTTACTAGTTATGAATAGAATACGTCTTGGATAATAAGAAGACAGAAAAGTGGTGTAAATGAGCTATCACGTATTAGTCGTAGAAGATGATGTTGTAACTCGTAGTAAGCTTGCGGGATATTTCCAAAATGAGGGCTACCAAGTCAGCGAAGCAGAGAGTGGCGCAGAAATGCGTGAAGTTTTGCAAGCGGGCGATGTAGACCTGATCATGCTGGATATTAACCTGCCTGGTGAAGACGGCCTGATGCTTACTCGTGAGTTACGTAGCCAATCGGATATTGGTATCATATTAGTAACAGGACGCACGGATAGCATTGATAAAATCGTAGGCCTAGAAATGGGTGCTGACGATTATGTGACAAAACCTTTTGAACTGAGAGAGCTGTTAGTTCGCGTTAAAAACTTGCTGTGGCGTATTTCAGCGGCGCGCAGTGGCAGCTCGAAAGCGAATGAAACCAGTGAAGAGCACATTGTGCGCTTTGGGGAGTGGACATTCGACATTCAACGTCGCGCACTTAGCCGCAACGGTGAGCCAGTAAAACTAACTAAAGCAGAGTATGAACTTTTGGTGGCATTATCGTCTTATCCTAACCAGGTGTTAAGTCGTGAGCGTATTTTGAACATGATCAGCCATCGAGTGGATGCGCCGAATGACCGCACCATTGATGTTCTTATTCGACGTATGCGCGCAAAAATGGAGTTCGATCCTAAGAACCCACAGATTTTTGTAACGGTACACGGCGAAGGCTATATGTTTGCTGGTGACTAGTTGGAACATAACTCAATCGTAAAAAGAAAAAGGAGAGCTTCGGCTCTCCTTTTTTGTGGCTTCAAGATAATACTAGTTTGCTTCAACCATTGGTGTTTGGCCGACAGTATCACGCAACCTTTGCCAAATACTGCCCAAGTACTCATGCCAATAAAGCTCTGTTTGTTCTAAGTAACGCGCTTTAGGTGAGTATTTATCCCAAGGTTGACTTATCTCGCTAATAGCTAAGAAGTTGGTCGGGGCTGGGATTGGTTTAATGCCTGCTGCGTTGAACTCATACAATGCACGGCTCATGTGACTCGCAGAAGTGACTAACACAATCTCCTTTTGTTGAACGAATGCAGCCGCTTGACGCGCCTCTTCCCACGTATCTTTCGCATCTTCTAATAAAATGATATCGGATTTCGCGACTCCCAACGCAAGGGCAACGTTCGCCATCATTCGCGCGTGGCTAATTTCAGATCCGCCAGCATAGCCGGATAAGATTAATTTCGCGCCTGGATACATTCTTAAAATACGAATGCCCTCAGTTAAGCGCATTAATGCTGCACGGCTTAACTGCGAGGTGGGTGGAATTTCGTCATCGATAACATGACCATTCCCTAAAACCATCACGTAGTCGATGGTGCCAGAAACTGGCAAAAAGGCTTTATGCTCTCGCTCTAACGGCATAAGAAGCTTGGTTGAAACAGGTTGGAAGGCAACAAGAAAAATGCCAACAAAAGAGAATAGAACAACGAAGCAGCCAGTTTTACGTTTTGTAGTAAAACTAATGAGAGCAAGACCCAACAAGCCTATCAGCAGCAATGCCGGAAGGGGCATAAGCATGGCTGACACTACTTTTTTCAGCTCAAACATACATAAATAGTCCGAAAAAACATCAATTGATAATAAAAATGAGGGTATCCCTCTTTATTCCTGCTTTCCTTGTGCCAGAATAGCGGCACAATCCGTTATGATAACTCAGCAGAAGTGACAGAAGACCGCAATTTCGACGATATCGCCCACAAATTTGCAAAAAATATTTACGGCTCCGATAAAGGGGAGATCCGCCAAATCATTGTGTGGGAAGATTTTCTACAGATTCTAAGTGAATTAGATGCTGACCAGCAACCCCTAGAAGTGTTGGACGCTGGTGGTGGTTTGGCACAAATGTCGCAAAAGCTTGCTAAGCTCGGACATCGAATCGCTTTATGTGATCTATCTTCGGAAATGCTGCAGTTGGCTAAGCAGGATATTGAAAAAAACGGTTTGCTTGAGCAGTATCGCCTGATTCATTCGCCTGTCCAATCCATCGGTGAACATATGGATGGACAGGTCGATCTGGTTATGTTCCACGCTGTGATGGAGTGGCTGGTTGATCCTAAGGCCGCACTTGAAACAGTTCTTGAACAAGTAAAACCGGGAGGTATCGCATCAGTCATGTTCTACAACCACCACGGTTTAGTCTATAAAAACGTGGTTTGTGGCAACATTCCTCATATATTAGACGGCATGCCTCACCGAAAAAGATTTAAACTACAGCCGCAAAAAGGCTTAAAACCTGAAGAAGTCTACCAGTGGATAGAAAATTCAGGTTTTAATATTTGTGGCAAATCTGGTATTCGCTCATTTAGTGATTACATAGGCAATATGGAATACATGGGTGATTACGAGTTTGAAGATGTGTTGGCGCTAGAAAAACAACTTTGTCGACAAGAGCCATACCTCTCATTAGGCCGCTACATTCATGTGTGGGCTAAAAAGAACGATAAACAGGAATAACAATGAGTGAGATGACTCTCAATGCTGCAGAGCAACCAATCGATGAGCTGGTTGGCTGGGTTAAGCAGCACGATTTCTCGTTGAACCTGACCACAGAGCGATTGGCATTTTTGATAGCCATTGCCGTACTGAGTAATGAAAGGTTCGATGAAGAACTGGGTGAAGGTGAACTGCATGATGCATTTGCCATCGTCACTCGACTATTTGATGAGACCGGCGAAGCCTCCGCTTTTCGTGCGAACAATGCGATCAACGAGATGGTTAAGCAGCGTCTTATGAGCCGTTTTGTCAGTGAGATTACTGACGGAGCGAGCATTTACCGCTTGTCGCCATTAGCGATAGGAATAACCGACTACTACGTGCGTCATCGTGAGTTCTCAAAACTGCGTCTATCTATCCAGCTATCCATGGTAGCGGATGAAATGGCGAAAGCGATTGAGGCAGCACAAAAAGGTGGCACACCGGGTCACTGGAAGAAAAACGTATACGGTGTTTTAAAATATTCTGTAGGCGAAATCTTCGATCAAATTGACCTCAACCAACGTGTTATGGATGAGCAGCAACAGTCAGTGAAACAACAGATTGCTGACCTGCTTAACAAAGACTGGCGCGAAGCGATCAACAACTGTGAAGCACTTCTGTCAGAAACATCAAGCACGTTGCGTGAACTTCAAGATACGCTGCAAGCCGCCAGTGATGAACTGCAAACTCAGATCCTCGATATTCAAGAAATTGTTTACGGTGACCCTGAGCTGGAGTTTATCGAAGAAGCCTTGTTTGGTCTGCAAATGAAGCTGGACCGAATCACAAGCTGGGGCCAGCAAGCGATCGACCTTTGGATTGGTTATGACCGACACGTGCACAAGTTTATTCGTACTGCAATCGATATGGATAAGAACCGTGCGTTTAGCTCGCGTCTGCGTCAATCCGTCAAAGATTACTTCGATGCGCCTTGGTATCTGACTTATGCAGATGCGGAGAGGCTTTCTGACCTTCGTGATGAGGCCCTAGTACTGCGTGATGACGAGGTCACGGGTCAAGTTCCGATGGAAGTAGAATACGAAGAGTTTCAACAAGTCAATGATGAGCTGTCTGAACGAATTGGTGACATGCTAAAAGCGCATAAAGATCAAGGCACGCCAATCGACTTGAGTGTGGTACTGCGAGATTACCTTGCACAGCACCCTTACACTCATCATTTTGATTTAGCTCGCATTATCGTCGATCAAGCTGTACGTCTAGGGTATTCAGAATCGGATTACCAAGCGATTCAACCAGACTGGAAAGCAATCAACGAATTTGGGGCAAAGGTACAAGCGAATGTCATCGACCGATACTAATGAATACATGTCAGAGAATCTGGCAAAAGCAATTTCTAACCCTCTGTTCCCAGCGCTAGACAGCATGCTTCGAGCAGGGCGTCATATCTCAAGTGAAGATCTAGACAACCACGCGTTGCTGTCGGATTTCGAACTTGAGCTTTCTTCTTTCTACCAACGCTACAACACCGAATTGGTGAAAGCGCCAGAAGGTTTCTTCTATCTTCGTCCTCGTTCAACGTCTCTGATTGGCCGTAGTGTTCTTTCTGAACTGGATATGCTGGTGGGTAAGGTACTGTGTTTCCTTTACCTAAGCCCAGAGCGTCTTGCGCACGAAGGCATCTTCACTAACCAAGAGCTGTACGACGAACTGCTTGCTCTAGCAGATGAAAATAAGCTGATGAAGCTAGTGACGAACCGTGCTACCGGTTCTGACCTTGATAAAGAAAAGCTGTTTGAAAAAGTACGTACGTCACTTCGTCGTCTGCGTCGCCTAGGCATGATCATCAACATCGGTGAAACCGGTAAGTTCAGCATCAGTGAAGCGGTATTCCGCTTTGGTGCCGATGTACGTATTGGCGATGACATGCGTGAAGCGCAGCTGCGTCTGATCCGTGATGGTGAAGCGGTAGTGCACACCAAAGAGCCAAGCCAAGGCAGCTTATTGTCTGAAGAAGATCAAGACGACCAAGCCCAAGAAGAAACAACAGAAGAGGGTGAAGCATGAGCATGATTGAACGCGGTAAATACCAATCGCTGACCATGGTCAACTGGAACGGCTTCTTTGCCCGTACGTTTGACATCGATGGTCTGGTCACCACGCTATCAGGTGGTAACGGTGCAGGTAAATCAACCACAATGGCGGCGTTCATCACCGCATTGATTCCTGACCAAACGCTGCTGCACTTCCGTAACACGACAGAAGCAGGCAGCAGCCAATCGTCTCGCGACAAAGGTCTGTACGGTAAGCTACAGCCGGGCGCGTGTTATGCGGCGCTTGACGTGGTTAACTCACGTAACCAACGCCTATTGTTCGCAGTAAAACTGCAGCAAGTTGCAGGTCGTGATAAGAAAGTAGACATCAAACCGTTTGTTATCCAAGGTCTTCCAAGCCATGTGAAACCAACAGATATCTTGGTTGAAAGCGTATCTGCGACTCAAGCTCGTGTACGTCAAATCAATGAAGTAAAAGAATCAATCGCAGAATTTGAAGGCGTTCAATTTAAAGCCTTCTCTTCTATCGTGGATTACCACGCACAAATGTTTGAATTCGGTGTGATTCCGAAGAAACTGCGTAACTCTGGTGACCGTTCTAAATTCTACCGCCTGATCGAAGCATCGCTTTACGGTGGTATCTCAAGTGCGATTACCCGTTCGCTACGTGACTACCTTCTGCCACAAAACGGCGGCGTGAAGAAAGCGTTCCAAGATATGGAATCGGCGCTGCGTGAAAACCGCATGACGCTAGAAGCGATCAAAACTACGCAAGCAGACCGTGACTTGTTCAAACACTTGATCACAGAGTCGACTAACTACGTGGCAGCGGACTATATGCGCCATGCTAACGAGCGTCGTAAAAAACTAGAACAGACATTGTCTTTGCGTTCAGAGTTATTTGGTTCTCGCGAGACCTTGATTGAGCAAAACAATCTGCTTAATCGCGTTCAAGAAGAGCTGGAACTGCTGATCGAATCAGAATCTTCTTTAGAGCAAGACTACCAAGCGGCTTCTGATCACTTGCAACTGGTGCAAAACGCGCTGCGTCAGCAAGAGAAGATCGAACGCTACCAAGAAGATCTTGAAGAGCTGAGCGAGCGTCTTGAAGAACAAATGATGGTAGTGGAAGAAGCGCAAGAACGCGTGATGATGGCTGAAGAGCAAGCTACCGTTGCAGAAGAAGAGGTGGATAGCCTTAAGACGCAACTTGCTGATTACCAGCAAGCTCTTGACGTTCAGCAAACTCGCGCCCTTCAATATCAACAAGCAGTTCAAGCGCTGGAGAAAGCGAAGCAGCTACTTGGCGATGACAGCCTAACGGCGGAATCGGCTCAAGCGCTTGTCTCTGAGCTTAAGAGCAAAGAATCAGAACACACCAATGCGTTGCTATCGGTTAAGCACAAACTGGACATGTCCTCTGCAGCGGCAGAGCAGTTTGAAACCGCGCTTAAACTGGTACAAAGCATCGTTGGTCAAGTTGAGCGCAAAGACGCGTCTGAACATGCGAAAACTGCAATCGCGAAAGCGCGTGAGTCACAACAAATCGCACAAAACGAACAGCAATGGCGAGCACAACACCGTGATCTCGAACGCAGCCTTAACCAGCAGCGTCAAGCACGTGAACTGGTTGCTGAATACAAAAAGCAATATCACGTTGAACTAACCGATGAGGTTACGTTTGAACAAGAACGTGAACGTCATGCGACGCAAATCGAATCACTAGAGATAGCTCAAGAAGAAGTTCGTGATCAGCGTGGTGAACAGCGCCGTCTAGAGCAAAACGCGGTGGCAGAAATCAGTAAGCTTGAAGCAATAGCACCAGCTTGGATCGCGGCGAACGATGCGCTAGAGAAACTGAGAGAGCAGAGCGGTGAAGAGCTTGAGGATCGCCATGCGGTAATGAACCACATGCAAGTTGTCCTTGAACAAGAAAGGGAGCTGTCTTTAGCTAAAGATAAGCTTGCTGAGCGCCGTAGCCAGCTAGACTCTGAGATTGAGCGTCTTGCTTCTCCTGGTGGTTCAAATGACCCTCGCCTGAAAGGTTTGGCAGATACGCTGGGCGGTGTATTGCTGTCTGAGATCTACGATGACATCACGATTGATGACGCGCCTTATTTCAGTGCGATGTACGGTCCGGCTCGTCACGCTATCGTTGTTTCTGACTTGTCAGGCATCGAAGAGAAACTGGTAGAGCTAGACGACTGTCCAGAAGACTTGTACATCATTGAAGGTGACATCGATGCCTTTGATGACAGCTCGTTCGATGCAGAAGAGTTAGAGGGCGCGGTTTGCGTTCGTATGAACGATCGCCAAATGCGTTACTCTCGCTTGCCTGAGATCCCATTGTTTGGCCGTGCGGCACGTGAGCAGCGTCTAGAGTTGCTGCGTAACGAACGAGAAGAAGTGGTAGAGAAACACGCAAAAGCGGCGTTTGATTCTCAGAAAATGCAGCGCTTGTACCAAGCGTTTAACCTATTTGTGTCTAACCACATTCAGGTTGCTTTTGACGCCGATCCAGAACAAGCACTGGCAACTATTCGTGATAAGCGTAACCAAATTGCTCGCGTGTTGGCGGATCTGGATGCGAAAGAGCAACAACAACGTTCTCAGCTTCAAACCAGCAAGCAAGCGTTGTCTTCTCTGGACAAGCTAGCGTCACACATGGTGCTTGTTGAAGATGAGTCATTGCAAGCGCGTTTTGATGAGCTAGAAGAGAAAATCGCTCAGCTTGCAGAGGCGAAGAACTTCTTAAGCAACAATGCAAAAGCCGTCGCGCAATTAGAGAATATTGCGTCTGCGCTTGATGCTGACCCAGAGCAATTCGACGCGCTAGAAGCAGAATACAAAGCGGCAGACGAACAGCTACAAGATCTTAAGAAGCAAATCTTTGCACTCTCAGATCTCGTTGAGCGTCGCCACTACTTCGCTTACTCAGATTCAGTAGACCTACTGAACAAGAGCAGCGAACTGAGCGAGCAGCTAAAAGCAAAACTGGTTCAAGCTGAACAAATGCGTACACGCTCTCGTGAAGAGTTGAAACAGTCGCAAGGCCAAATGAACCAATACAACCAAGTATTGGCGTCATTGAAGAGTTCACACCAAGCGAAACTGGAAACGGTTCAAGAGTTCAAACAAGAACTTCAAGAGTTTGGCGTGAACGCGGACGAAGGTGCTGAAGAACGTGCAATGCGTCGTCGTGATGAATTGCATGAGCGTCTACACACGTCTCGTAGCCGTAAGAGCGAATACGAGCGCACAATCACCTCTACTGAACTAGAGATGAAAGGCTTGGCGAAACGTCTGAAGAAAGTTCAGAAAGAATACGTTGAGCTACGTACCTTTGTGGTTGCAGCGAAAGCTGGCTGGTGCTCTGTACTTCGTCTGGCGCGCGAGAACGATGTTGAACGTCGTCTACACAAGCGTGAACTGGCTTACATGTCAGCGGATGAACTGCGTTCGATGTCGGATAAATCACTGGGTGCGCTGCGTCTAGCGGTTGCGAACAATGACGACCTGCGTGATGCGCTGCGTCTATCAGAAGACAACGCTCGCCCAGAGCGTAAAGTTCTGTTCTATATTGCTGTATACCAACACCTTCGTGAGCGTATTCGTCAGGATATCATCCGTACTGATGACCCAGTTGAAGCAATCGAAGAGATGGAAGTCGAGCTGGCGCGTCTAACGGAAGAGCTAACGCAACGTGAAAACCGTCTAGCGATCAGCTCTGAGTCGGTAGCGAGCATCATCAAGAAGACGATTCAGCGTGAGCAAAACCGTATTCGTATGCTGAATCAAGGCTTGTCGAACATTTCGTTTGGTCAGGTGAAGGGCGTACGTCTAAACGTGAAGATCCGCGAAAGTCACGAAGTGCTACTGAACGGTCTAGCGACACAACAAGAGCAGCACAAAGACCTGTTTGAATCGACTCGCTTTACTTTCTCCGAAGCAATGGCGAAGCTGTTCCAACGTGTGAACCCACATATCGATATGGGTCAACGTTCTCCTCAGGTTTTGGGTGAAGAGCTACTGGATTACCGTAACTACCTAGAGCTAAGTGTAGAAGTGAACCGTGGTACAGATGGTTGGCTACAGGCTGAGTCTGGCGCGCTATCAACAGGTGAGGCGATCGGTACTGGTCAGTCAATCCTACTGATGGTTGTTCAAAGCTGGGAAGAAGAATCACGCCGCCTGCGCAGTAAAGACATTGTGCCTTGTCGTCTGCTGTTCTTAGATGAAGCAGCGCGTCTGGATGCGAAATCGATCGCGACATTGTTCGAATTGTGTGACCGTCTGGATATGCAGCTTCTTATCGCGGCACCAGAAAACATCAGCCCAGAGAAAGGTACGACCTACAAACTGGTGCGTAAGGTGTTTAAAGACCACGAACACGTACACGTAGTGGGTCTGCGCGGTTTTGGTCAAACGGATAAGCCTAAGACCGAAGCACAAGAGATGATTGAAGAGTTTGAATCGTAAACTTCGAATCTAACAAAACGCCTGCAATTAATGCGGGCGTTTTTGTATCTGTTTACGAGGCAGGCTTCGAAATACATAAGATAAGCCGAGACTGTAGGACGGCAGTCTCGGCTTATTAGCGGAACTTAATGAGGAAGCGACGTTTATTCCTCTGGAATATCGTCCCTGACTTCGATCATTTCAGCAAGCTCTTCAAGTGCTTGGACAGAAAGCTCAGACAAGCGTTGTAGGTGTTGGTCTAAGCTCTCTTGTTCTTCAAGCTCTGGTTCATCATTGTTTGTTTGTTTTATTAGCATTTCCCAACCTCTCAAGTTGAGTAAGGGGAGCTCTCATCATACTCAAAAGGCAAAGTAGAAAAGAAACGATCTATGTTGATTTTGTTAGCTCGATCATTGATTCAACTTATATATGAGAAGGATGTGTTTAATAAGGAGAGCAACTGCAAGGTTTTTGGATGCGGGAACAAAAACGCCAGTAATCATGACAATTACTGGCGAGTAATAACGAACATTATGTCGGAGGGTTAGAACAACGGCTTCACACCGAACTGCTCTGCCGCGTAAGCGACGCGTTCAATCGGTTTTGGATACTCAGCAGGTGTGCCAAGGCTCTCTATGTGTTTCAAACGAGGAAGCAAGCCTGCACCATTAGCGATTTGGATTGCCAGACCAGGGCGAGCGTTAAGCTCTAAAACCATAGGTCCTTCATCTTTATCCAGCACCATATCCGTACCCATGTATCCCAAACCTGTCATTTCCCAGGCACTTGACGCAAGCTCCAGCAAGCGCTCCCAATGCGGTACTTGAAGGGTCGAAAGGTCTTTACCTGTATCAGGGTGATGAGTAACTGGATGATCGAACTGCACCGCTCTGACGGCTTTACCTGTCGCGATGTCAATGCCTACTCCTACGGCACCTTGGTGAAGGTTTGCTTTGCCGTCGGAAGCCGCTGTAGAACAGCGCATCATCGCCATAACTGGATAACCTTTAAATACGATGATCCGAACATCTGGTACGCCTTCATAACTGAAGCCATCAAAACAGTCATCAAACTTGATTAAGTTTTCAACCACAGCAACGTCATTTTTACCACCAAGAGAGAAAAGGCCAGCAAGCGCATTACTAATGTGACGCTCGACCTCATCCCTACCAATTGTAGAGCCGGAGGGTTTGGTATATACCCCGTTTTTGTGAGACGTAACAACCAGAATGCCTTTACCGCCACTACCTTGTGCAGGTTTGATTACAAAACCAGGCCAGTTCTCAACCATTTTGTGGATAGTCTTAACTTCAGCTTGGTTGTGAATAACACCGATCAGGGCAGGAACTGTTGCTCCTGCTGCCTGTGCAATAATTTTGGTCTTTAGCTTGTCATCGACAAGTGGGTATTTAGAACGATCATTGTAACGGCCAATATAGCTGTGGTTACGCTTGTTCATCCCCATAATGCCTTTATGGCGAAGCTTAGACGGCGAAGTAAAACTTTCGAACATCGTTTAGTCCTCCGCTAGTGGTTTGAAGCGTCGTAGCTCAGTGAGGCGGTAACCTGTGTAAGTACCTAGTAATAGAATACCGGCCAGAACAATCAACTGTAGACCAATGAAGTTAAAGGTTAAGTGTTGAATGTATGAGTTCGTCATTGCAAGGTAAACTAATACCGCTGTCAGCAATGAACCACCACCTTGCAGAGCAACTTCCTTCGCACCTTCTTCTTCCCATAGGATTGACATACGTTCAATCGTCCAAGACAAGATGATCATAGGGAAGAAGGTAATTGTTAGGCCTTCTGTTAAGCCCATTTTAAACGCAACAACGGTGAACACCGAGATGATCATAATAACGGTAATAATGACCGCAGATATCCTTGCTACCAGCAATAAGTTCAACCTAGACAAATAGCTTCGAATAATCAGGCCTGTACCTACAATTAGCAAGAAACCGACAATACCCGTTAATAGTTGAGTTTGAACAAAAGCAACGGCAATCAACACCGGCATGAAGGTACCGGATGTTTTCAGGCCGATAATCACACGCAAGAACACAACGATCAGAGCACCAATAGGGATGAGCATGATGGTTTTGAACATCGCTTGCTCTTCCAAAGGTAAGCTATGAATTGAAATATTCAGTAATCCATCTGCTTCTATTTTGTTGTTTGTAGCTTGTTGTGGTGTCATTTCTTGCTTAATCATCGAGAAATGCACTTGGCTATTTTTACCACCAACAAGGTCAAGTAAGGATACGTTTGATTCATCCCACACTAACAAGTTGGGTTTCACTGCTTTTTGTTCGGATTTTGGCGAAAACAGTACCCAATCTTTACCTGACCAAACCTGAACCATTGGTTGAATTGTTTGGCGTCGACGACCATCTTCTAGTTCGATAACACCGACGGTTTTGCTTTGTATACCTGCGGTAAGCAAAATATTATGCAGTGCATCAGTACGGCTGAAATCGTTCAGTAGTAGCGACGAGTTTTGGCTATCTGGGTCATTAAGCGCTTTGATAAGCTCACGAGTAAACGTCACATTATCGGCTGAGCGACTCATCGCACGTTCGATAAGGGCATTTGCCGCTGCTGCTTGTGGTGCTGATAGCGTTGGTGGCGTAATGTCTTCCGTTGGCGGTAAAGGAGTGACTTTAGCCTGAGGGTCTACTAAGAACTGGGCTTTGTAGTATATGGTTTGTGGCCCTTGAGCTTGGCGAATTGACCATTCTGCACGACGGCCTGAATCGTCATTGATGTAGGAAACGCCATAACCTGATGAGGAAGCAGATTCACCGATAAGTGTGTAACCACTTTGTGTATGAGGTGCTGCAAGTGACGCTTTTACTTCGTTGCCGTTAGCATTGAACTCAATACGAGCTTCTACATCCCACACCTGGCGAGTTTCGCCTGGCGTCCAAGGCACGCCGTAGTTTTCATGTCTGAAAACACTCAGAGCAATGCCCGCAATCACCAATAAGATGATAGAAAGGTAAAACGGTATTTTTGACGTCATAATCTACCTTATTATTTTTTATCTTCGTCCGTTTGGATATAGGTACGACTTACATCGACAAGTGCTATGTCGCGCATAAATTCTCTACCCAGTAAAATAGGATGGTTCATATGTGAGCGATCTGCCAACGTAAATTGCGCTTTTTCATGAATTTTTCCAACGCGCACCCAAAGTTCTACCACAGCGCGGCGTTCTAACTCTTCACTGGTAACCTGGCGGATTTTGACGTAGCGAATGACAGGAGCTTCGATCCAAGTACTTTTCTCTTCTTCGGATTTACTGGTGTCTGCTAAGTGGAATCGGACCCATTTTTTGCCATTTCTTTCGAACTCTTCAATATCAACGGCATTTAAAGACGACGTCGCAGCACCAGTGTCGATACGTGCATCAAAAGTTTGCTTAATCGACTCTACCGTGACCTTTTCGATAGAGCCAAGGACAATATCGTGAGTTGGGGTTGGTTCCACAGGAGCGGGAGATTGGACAATAATCGGCTCTTTCGGTTTTTTTACTTCTGCCATTGCTTCATCGCGAAATGTAAGAAGTTCAACCTGTAGTTTATCGACTTGTTCTTCAAGGCTGTCGATATAGTCCGATTGGTTGCTGAGCTGTAGCTCTAGGTTGGTAATGCGATTATTGACATTCGCTTCTGAATTTTGAATCGCCGCTAACGTTTCTTGGTGGTACTGTTCGCCTTTGGTTAGTGAGCATCCAGATAGTAAGGCGATGGCAACAATCGGGGTCAATCGTAATAACATTGAAAACCTTGGGATTGGATTAAGTTGTTTATTTTTTAGGAGTTTAGCTTATATCGATAAAGCCTCACAAGTAAGAATGTTTCTCTATTACTTATTGTTTGAGGAATAGTGATGAAAAGCCAAAAATCAAGGACATAAAAGCGCATCCTTATTTAGAGCGTGCTTATATTTTGACGTGAAAAATGGATTCAAAAAACAAACTCGCTCATTACGAGGAAAGAGGGTAATGTCTTAACTCGTAAAATGAGTTAAGACAATGTCAGGAATCTCAGCGAATTATGATTTGCGAGCGACAAGAACCGCGCGGCGAGGGGCAGGATAGCCTTCTACAGTTTTGCTTGGGTCGTTCGGATCTAAGTAGTCAGGTAGAGAGTTATGCGTCATCCAATCTGTGGTACGTTGTTCGTCTACGGACGTGATGTTTTCATCAACGATACGAACATCTTCAAAACCGACCAATTCTAGCCACACTTTTAGGGCTTTTGCTGAAGGGAAGAAATAGACATTACGCATTTGCGCGTAACGAGAAGTCGGGACCAGTACTGCATTCTCATCACCTTCAATCACGAGTGTTTCCAATACGAGTTCACCACCAGATACCAATTGATCTTTTAGTTGCACTAAATGATCGAGAGGCGAGCGGCGATGGTAAAGCACGCCCATGCTGAATACCGTATCGAACGCTTCTAACTTAGGTAGTTGTTCAATGCCCAATGGCAGTAGGTGTGCACGTTGGTCATCGCCCATTAGTTTACGAATTGCTTCGAACTGAATCAGGAACAGGTGAGATGGATCGATACCGACAGTTAAGCGTGCACCTTCGCCTAGCATGCGCCACATGTGGTAGCCGTTACCACAACCTACATCGAGTACGCTGCGATTCTTTAATGGTGAAATATGCGGAAGCACGCGGTCCCATTTCCAATCACTGCGCCACTCAGTATCAATATGGATGCCGTGTACGTGGTATGGGCCTTTGCGCCAAGGATGGAATGTACGAAGTAAGCTTTCTAGCTTTTTAAGTTCCCCTTGAGGCATCGGCTCATTGTTTGAAATCGTGACAGAATCAACAATGTCGATGTTGTCCGGCCTACCCGCTGGGATTTTGTTCAGGGCTTTCAACCAGCGACCAAAGTCACCGTGCTCTGCATTTTGCCAATCCGTTAGCTGTTGTGGAAGCACATTAAGCCAAGGTTGAAGACGGGTGTCTTGTGCAATCAATTGGTAGAAATTTGCAAAGTTAAACATAGTTAGTTAATCGCTGAGTTGATGGGTATAAATTATTAACAAAAGCCGAAATCGGCATGGTTCAGGCTTTGTATGCATGGTCTATTTAATCGCGAACATGGAGCCGAAGTTAAAGCATTGGAACCAAACATCGTAGCTAGAAAAGCCAATTTTAGCGAAACGCTCTTTATGCTCTTTCTTTGAATCTGGGCGCATTACATTTTCTATCGCGCTGCGCTTTTGGCTGATTTCTAGTTCGCTATAACCATTCGCACGTTTAAAGTCGTGGTGAAGGTCAATTAATAGTTCATTCGACACTTCATCTTCGAAGACGAATTTCTCAGATAGAATCAAAATGCCGCCCGGACGAAGGCCAGCGTAAATTTTTTCGAGCAAGGAGTAACGATCTTCTGGAGAGAGGAATTGCAAAGTGAAGTTCAACACCACCACTGACGCGTTTTCAATTTCGATATTGCGAATGTCTGCTTCTACTACATCCACAGGAGTGTCACTGCGGTAAGCGTTGACGTGAAGTTTACAACGCTCAACCATCGCCGGAGAGTTGTCCACTGCGATGATTTGGCAACCTTCTTGTTTGATATGGCGACGCATAGACAATGTTGCAGCACCCAAAGAACAGCCAAGGTCATAGATGTTTGAGTGAGGTTTTACAAAACGCTCTGCCAGCATACCGATTGCAGAAATAATATTGCTGTAACCCGGTACCGATCGTTGAATCATGTCAGGAAATACTTCCGCTACGCGTTCATCGAACGTGAAATCCCCAATTTTATCGATTGGAGCCGAAAAAATAGTATCTGGATTGCTCTTAGGGTTCATAACTAAGTCTCTGCATACAAGCCGCCTGAAAATGTCAGGCACCAAAAAAGGCGCGTATTTTATGGGAATTTCGCGCCTCTGTCATGTGTTGCGTTAGAACATCTGTAACTGCGAGTTGCCATCGTCAGCTGGGAAAGGTGCTAACTCAGGGAGCGTGATACGTTTTTGTATGTCTTTATACAGGTTTGCAGCCAACTCTGGCGCAATTATATTGTCTGCGGTATGGATCATGACATATGGCTGTTTACCTTCGGCAATCCATTGTGGCAACTTGTTGAGCCATGGTTTAAAAAACTCGTAATTTTGCTGTTCTTCTGGATGACCAATAAAGCGAATCAAAGGGTGTGAAGCGGTAGCAATGGCGTGAACAGGGACTCGTGGTTTTTTCATTTGCGCATCAATGATCGCCTCATTGTCGGGCTTAGCGGCAAAGACTGGGCGGCTATCCATAATAATACGGTCAATATTATTCTCTACTAACCATTGGTTAAGTGCTCGCTCTTCTTCGCCTTTGGAGAAAAACGCCATATGGCGAACCTCAACACCGAGAGGGAAGTTAGGTGGAAAGTTCGCACAGAACTTTTTCAGTCGATCAAGGTGCTCAGGACCAAATGCGGCTGGTAATTGAATTGTCCATTGGCCCACACGGTCATGCAAAGGCTCCATGACTTTCATGAAGTCTCTCAGTTGTTCGCTGCAACCTCTTAGCATTTGCTCATGAGTGATGGCTTTAGGAAGTTTGAAAGTAAAGCGAAAATCATCGTGGGTTGCGGCTCTCCAGTTTTGCACTGTATTGAGCGTCGGTGTGGCATAAAATGTCGTGTTGCCTTCCACGGTATGAAACACTTGCGCATACCTTTCTAAACGTTCAGCGGGCTTTGTCCCGCTGCCGTAAAAACTTTGTTGCCATTGGTTGTGTGACCACATTGTCAATCCAAGTCGAAGAGGTAAGTTATCCATTATTCTTTACTGCTTGCTACTCGTGTGAATACTTTACGAGAGTTTTGCTGAAATAGGTAATTTCACGCTATAATCCTCCCCAATTTTTTCGCTTTGGTGCGCTTTTGAACATTTGTTGTACTAAAAAGCACCAGTGAATGATAAAACACACGTAATTGTATGTTGAGTAGTCGATTTTCGTGGACATTCAGCGTATAACTGAATCTTTACTCTGCTTAGCAATGAGGCTGACAGAGCGTAGTTAACAACATTTGAGAGATTGGGAATTTCATTATGCGTACCCATTACTGTGGTCACCTGAACAAGTCCCTTGCAGGACAAACTGTAGAACTTTGCGGCTGGGTTAACCGTCGTCGTGATTTAGGCGGTCTTATTTTTATTGATATGCGAGATCGCGAAGGTATCGTTCAGGTAGTTGTTGATCCAGATATGGCGGATGCGTATGAAGTGGCGAACACACTTCGTAATGAATTCTGTATCAAACTAACGGGTGAAGTGCGCGTTCGCCCAGAGAGCCAAGCAAACAAAGACATGGCAACAGGTGAAGTCGAGATCCTTGCGAAAGGTCTTGAAATCATCAACCGTTCTGATGTTCTGCCTCTAGACTTCAACCAAAAGAACTCTGAAGAGCAACGCCTGAAGTACCGTTACCTAGATCTACGTCGTCCTGAAATGAGCGACCGCATCAAGCTACGTGCTAAAGCGTCTAGCTTTGTTCGTCGTTTCCTAGATGACAACGGCTTCCTAGACATCGAAACGCCAGTACTAACAAAAGCGACACCAGAAGGCGCTCGTGACTACCTAGTACCTAGCCGTGTTCACAAAGGCAGCTTCTACGCGCTTCCTCAGTCTCCACAG
Source organism: Vibrio sp. Vb2131 (assembly GCF_033338535.1). Taxonomy (NCBI): domain Bacteria; kingdom Pseudomonadati; phylum Pseudomonadota; class Gammaproteobacteria; order Vibrionales; family Vibrionaceae; genus Vibrio; species Vibrio sp. Vb2131. The sequence goes on along the minus strand of NZ_JAWOSW010000002.1, from coordinate 332,981 downwards.
CTATTCAAACAGCTTCTAATGATGTCTGGTTTTGACCGTTACTACCAAATCGTTAAGTGTTTCCGTGATGAAGACTTGCGTGCTGACCGTCAACCAGAATTCACTCAGATCGATATCGAAACGTCATTCATGACGGCTGACCAAGTTCGTGCAACGACTGAGAAAATGGTTCGTGAAATGTGGCAAGAGCTACTAAACGTTGACCTAGGTGAATTCCCAGTAATGCCGTTCAGCGAAGCGATTCGTCGTTTCGGTTCGGACAAGCCAGACCTACGTAACCCACTGGAACTAGTAGACGTTGCTGACCTAGTGAAAGATGTTGAGTTCAAAGTATTCTCTGGCCCAGCAAACGACGAAAAAGGCCGTGTTGCCGTTATTCGCGTTCCAGGTGGTGCATCTTTGACTCGTAAGCAAATTGATGGCTACGGTGAATTCGTTGGCATCTACGGTGCGAAAGGTCTAGCTTGGATGAAGGTTAATGACCGTGCAGCGGGCATGGAAGGTATCCAATCTCCAGTCGCTAAATTCCTAAATGAAGACGTGATCAACGGCATTCTAGATCGTACTCAAGCGGAATCTGGTGACATTATCCTATTTGGCGCTGATAAAGCGGGTATCGTTGCAGAAGCAATGGGTGCGCTACGTCTGAAACTAGGTAAAGACCTAGAGTTAACGGATGAGTCTGCATGGGCTCCACTATGGGTTGTTGACTTCCCAATGTTCGAAGAAGATGACGAAGGCAACCTACACGCGATGCACCACCCATTCACATCGCCTCTAGGTGTGACTGCAGAAGAGCTAAAAGCAAACCCTGCTGCGGCAAATTCTAACGCTTACGATATGGTTCTAAATGGCTACGAAGTGGGCGGCGGCTCTGTTCGTATCCACAACGCAGATATGCAAGAAGCCGTATTTGATATTCTAGGCATCACACCTGAAGAGCAACAGCTTAAGTTCGGCTTCCTGCTTGATGCGCTGAAATTCGGTACGCCTCCACATGCTGGTCTTGCATTTGGTCTAGACCGTCTAGTAATGCTGCTATGTGGCACAGAGAACATCCGTGATGTTATCGCGTTCCCTAAAACAACAGCAGCGGCGTGTCTACTAACAGACGCACCAAGTATTGCGAATCCAGCAGCGCTAGAAGAGCTAGCAATCGCAGTAACTGCAGCGAAAGAAAAAGACGCAGAATAAGCGCACAACATTTGAAGAAAACTCCCGCAACTGCGGGAGTTTTTGTTTAAATAAACCCAAGAAACTTCCAAAGCAATTTCCCAAGCAACGCTTTTAGAACATGTTTTGTTATTAAGCGTCAAAATACATTAAAAGGTGAATTATGGCTGGTCATAGTAAATGGGCGAATATTCGTCACCGTAAAGCAGCGCAAGATGCGAAGCGCGGCAAAATCTTTACTAAATTAATCCGTGAAATCGTTGTTGCGGCAAAAGAGGGGGGCGGTGAGCCAGAAAATAACCCACGTTTGCGAGCAGCAATTGATAAAGCACTGTCTAACAACATGACACGTGACACTGTCAACCGCGCGGTCAGCCGAGGTGCTGGTGGTGAAGGCGACGACAACATGGAAACCGTGATCTATGAAGGTTATGGTCCAGGTGGTACGGCGGTCATGGTCGAATGTATGACGGATAACCGAAATCGTACGGTATCTGGCGTACGCCATGCATTCTCAAAGTCAGGCGGTAATCTGGGGACGGATGGTAGCGTCAACTATCTTTTCGACAAGAAAGGCGTGATTTCATATGGCCCAGGTTTAGATGAGGATGCGGTAATGGAAGTAGCATTAGAAAGTGGTGCTGATGACATTGAAACGGCAGAAGATGGCTCGATTGATGTCTACACGGCCCCAGGTGACTTTGGATTCGTAAAAGATGCCCTTGATGCCGCAGGTTTTGAGGCAGAGAACGCGGAGGTGTCGCTGATCCCATCTACGAAAGCAGATTTGGACGCGGATACTGCGCCAAAACTACTTCGTTTGATTGACGCTTTGGAAGATCTGGACGACGTTCAAGAGGTTTATCACAATGGTGATATCTCTGACGACGTTGCGGCTACGCTAGATTAAACTCAAGGTGTCGGGAGCGGTATTTGCTCCGAAGTTAGCAAGTAATAATAAAAAGACTGAGGCCGAATTAGGCCTCATTTTTAGGAACATTCATGTCAATTATTTTGGGCATTGACCCAGGTTCGCGCATTACCGGCTATGGGGTCATTCGTCAAAATGGACGCCACTTGCAATACCTTGGTAGTGGCTGCATTCGTACTTCAGAAAAAGAACTTCCGGGTCGACTTAAACAGATTTATGCAGGCGTCACGGAAATCATTACCCAGTTTCAACCGGATGTTTTCGCGATCGAGCAAGTGTTTATGGCCAAAAACGCGGATTCAGCGCTAAAACTTGGCCAAGCTCGTGGCAGTGCAATTGTTGCTGCGGTGAATGCGGAGTTGCCGGTATTTGAATACGCGGCTCGTCTTATTAAGCAAGCTGTCGTCGGCACTGGTGGCGCGGACAAAGCGCAAGTTCAGCATATGGTTCAGCAGATGCTTAAATTGCCCGCCAAGCCTCAAGCGGATGCGGCCGATGCTTTAGGTGTGGCGATTTGTCATGCCAATACTAACAAGACTCTCGTTGCCTTAGCGGGCAAAGCAACCAGTGCCAGAAAAGGGCGATATCGATAAAATTAACTGGATGTCTATCCAGTTCTTTATTATCCTGTCGCAAATTCATTTCCAAAGAGTATTTATAGTGATTGGACGTCTTCGTGGCATACTGATTGAAAAGCAACCACCTGAAGTATTAATTGAAGTTAATGGCATTGGCTATGAAGTCCAGATGCCAATGAGCTGTTTTTACGAACTGCCAAATGTTGGCGAAGAAGCCATTATTTATACTCACTTTGTTGTCCGTGAAGATGCGCAATTGCTATACGGTTTCAACACGGTAAAAGAACGAGCACTTTTCCGTGAAGTGATCAAAGCCAATGGCGTTGGTCCTAAACTCGGTCTTGGTATTCTCTCTGGTATGACAGCAACGCAATTTGTTACTTGTGTGGAACATGAAGACGTTTCTACACTGGTTAAGCTTCCAGGCGTTGGCAAGAAAACCGCAGAGAGATTGGTTGTTGAAATGAAAGACCGCTTGAAAGGGTGGGGCGCTGGCGATCTATTTACACCATTTACGGATGCTGCTCCTGCGGATTCTGGTGCGACATCCAACAACGCGGAAGAAGAAGCAATCAGTGCGCTTCTAGCTCTAGGTTACAAGCCGACTCAAGCGTCGAAAGTGGTATCTCAGATCGCTAAACCGGACATGAGCAGTGAGCAAATGATCCGTGAAGCTCTAAAATCAATGGTGTAACGCTGGTTGCACAGTGAACATTTGTTCAAGATAACTCATTCTCTAAGGTTAATGCCAATCGCTTAACGATGTTTTTGTGTCATTCCAGCGAGCCTGGCGAGAGTGGGAATCTAATAGCAGCACGCTGAGCGGTTAATGAAACAATTTGACCATAAATCGCTCGGATAGAAGATCCTGTATCACGCTCCTTCGTCGCTGTACAGGATGACGAGATATAGAAATATGCCACTTGCTGTTAAACGAGCGGCATTATTCTCTCAGGTAACCATTTTTCAAGGTAAAAAGATGATTGAAGCCGATCGTTTAATCGCGCCAGAAAACCCTGCCTTTCGTGATGAAGATGTCATTGATCGTGCTATTCGGCCAAAAAAATTAGCGGATTACCAAGGTCAGGACCATGTCCGTGACCAAATGGAGATCTTCATTAAAGCTGCTCAGTTACGTAGCGAAGCACTTGATCACCTTTTGATTTTTGGTCCCCCAGGTTTGGGTAAAACCACACTTGCGAACATCGTTGCCAATGAAATGGAAGTGAACATTCGCACTACTTCAGGCCCTGTACTTGAGAAAGCAGGCGATTTGGCCGCGCTGTTAACCAACCTCGAAGAAAACGATGTGTTGTTCATCGATGAGATTCACCGCTTGAGCCCGATGGTTGAAGAGGTGCTGTATCCGGCGATGGAAGATTATCAACTGGATATTATGATCGGTGAAGGTCCGGCCGCTCGTTCTATTAAGATCGATTTACCACCATTTACGTTAATTGGTGCGACGACCCGAGCGGGCTCTTTAACGTCACCATTGCGCGACCGCTTTGGTATTACTCAGCGCCTTGAGTTTTATAAGATAAAAGACCTCCAAGATATCGTGCAGCGAAGCGCGGATTGTTTAGGTTTATCAATGGAACCTGAAGGTGCATTGGAAGTGGCAAGACGTGCGCGTGGCACACCACGTATTGCTAACCGTTTGCTACGCCGTGTTCGTGATTATGCGGAAGTAAAAGGCAATGGTCACATTTGTGCCGATGTTGCCGATAAGGCGTTGAATATGCTTGATGTGGACGCCGAAGGCTTCGATTACATGGACCGTAAGCTACTACTCGCGATTATGGAAAAATTTGGTGGTGGTCCGGTCGGGCTCGACAACATGGCAGCGGCGATAGGTGAAGAAAAGGACACTATTGAAGACGTTCTTGAACCTTATCTTATTCAGCAAGGTTATTTACAACGCACTCCGCGTGGAAGAATCGCGACAGATCGTGCGTATTTGCATTTCGGAATTGAAAAATAAGATTCCCTCGCTGGGCCTTTGTTGCCCAGCGCTTCATTAAAGTTGACCAAACTCACATTTTTTGAATTTTTTCTCATACTGGTTTAGTAAGTAAAAAGCATTGATTGTTAACTCGATGTTTGCTTGCAACTGGTTAATTTCTCTCCTGATTACTCTCTCTTAACATCCGTATCCAATACTGGTTGATCTAGATCAATGTGATGGATTTTTGTGCAAATTCCGCGCATAAACATTGATGTATATCAAAGCGCGTTACGGCTATAAACCTTTTGAAACAATCTGTTTTTACAAGTAATATTAGCCCCAGCTATATTAGCTGATGCTTAACAATTAACTAACCAATGAAGCACATTTTTGCAACAATGAGTTGTGATAATTCAACATTTTTCAAGTGTAAATAACACCTGAATATGGATTGCAATATGTAGAGAGTGTCATTCAGCCGACACATAGGAGTTACCATGATTGACGTAGTTGATCTATCGCGGTTGCAGTTTGCACTGACAGCGATGTATCACTTCCTATTCGTACCATTGACCCTTGGTATGGCCTTCCTTCTGGCCATTATGGAATCGATGTACGTAATGACGAACAAGCAAATCTATAAGGACATGACCAAGTTCTGGGGTAAGCTATTCGGTATTAACTTTGCACTTGGTGTGGCGACAGGCCTTACCATGGAGTTCCAGTTTGGTACGAACTGGTCTTACTACTCCCACTATGTAGGTGATATCTTCGGTGCACCGCTAGCGATCGAAGCACTTGTCGCATTCTTCCTGGAGTCAACTTTTGTTGGTCTATTCTTCTTCGGGTGGGATCGTCTATCTAAACGCCAACACTTAGCGGTTACCTGGCTTGTGGCACTAGGCTCTAACTTCTCCGCTCTTTGGATTCTTATCGCAAACGGCTGGATGCAAAACCCAGTAGGCGCAGATTTCAACTTCGAAACCATGCGAATGGAAATGGTGAGCTTCTCTGAGGTTGTACTAAACCCAGTTGCTCAGGTTAAGTTCGTGCATACGGTTGCTTCTGGTTACACTTGTGGCGCAATGTTTATTCTAGGCATCAGTTCATACTACCTATTAAAAGGTCGTGACATTGCGTTTGCTCGTCGTTCGTTTGCTATTGCTGCTTCTTTCGGTATTGCAGCTATCTTATCTACCATCGTTCTTGGTGACGAATCTGGCTACGAGCTTGGTGAAGTTCAAAAAGTGAAACTCGCTGCAATTGAAGCAGAGTGGCACACTGAACCTGCACCTGCCGCATTTACGTTATTTGGTGTTCCTAACCAGGAAACGATGCATACCGATTACGCAATTAAGATCCCTTACGTAATGGGTATTATCGCGACACGCTCTTTTGATGAGCAAGTAACAGGTCTTCGTGATTTACGTGATGAACACGTCGATCGTATTCGTGACGGCATGTACGCTTATGAACTTCTAGAGAAGCTTCGTGCGGGCGACAAGTCAGAAGAAAACATGACTGCGTTTGATGAAGTGAAAGGTGACCTAGGTTACGGTCTACTTCTAAAACGCTACACAGACAATGTTGTTGATGCAACAGAAGAGCAAATCCAAGCTGCTGCGGACGACTCAATCCCAACAGTATGGCCGCTATTCTGGTCATTCCGTATCATGGTTGCTTGTGGCTTCATCATGTTGTTTGTCTTTGGTGCGGCGTTTATCCAAACGTGTCGTCAGAAGATTGAACAGAAACAATGGATTCTAAAAGCTGCACTATTTAGCATTCCACTACCTTGGATTGCAATTGAAGCGGGTTGGTTCGTCGCTGAGTACGGCCGTCAGCCTTGGGCTGTAGGTGAAATTCTACCAGTGCATGTTGCAGCTTCTGCGCTAACTGCAGGTGAAATCTGGACTTCACTCTTCGCAATTCTGGCGCTATACACGGTATTCCTGATTGCAGAAGTTTACCTAATGTTGAAATTCGCTCGTAAAGGCCCAAGTAGCCTGAAAACGGGTCGCTACCACTTCGAGCAAAATGCTGACTCTGTTGAAGACAAAGTTAGTCGCCAAGTAGAAGCGTAAGGTAAGGAGATAACAAGATGTTTGATTACGAAATCTTGCGACTCATCTGGTGGGTACTAATCGGTGTTCTACTAGTTGGTTTTGCAGTAACAGACGGCTTCGATATGGGTGTAGGCGCGCTTGTACCTATCATCGGTAAAAACGACACGCAACGTCGTGTCATGATTAACTCAATTGCTCCTCACTGGGATGGTAACCAAGTTTGGCTTATCACTGCTGGTGGTGCACTGTTCGCAGCTTGGCCTTTGGTTTACGCAACGTCATTTTCAGGCTTCTACTTAGCGATGATTTTGACACTAGCAGCGCTATGGCTTCGTCCTCTTGGCCTAGACTACCGCTCTAAAATCGAAGATCCAAAATGGCGCAATAGCTGGGATATCTGTATCTCAATCAGTGGTTTTGTTCCGCCAATCATCTTTGGTGTAGCGTTTGGCAACCTTCTACAAGGTGTACCATTCCAATTGAGTGAGTTCTTGATGCCAACATACCATGGCTCATTCTTTGGTCTACTAAACCCATTTGCACTGTTGTGTGGTCTAGTAAGCTTGTTCATGATTTTGATGCAAGGTTCTACTTGGCTACAAATGAAAACAACAGGCGAAGTGCATGTGCGTGCGCGCAACGTTGCTCAGTTGGCTGGTTTACTGACGGTTGCTGCGTTTGTAGCGGCTGGTTTCTGGATCCAAAATATCGATGGCTACGTCATTGTTGGCGGTATCGACACTAACGCAGCTTCTAACCCTCTAAACAAAGAGGTTATCCGTGAAGCTGGTGCGTGGATGAAGAATTTTGAAAACTACCCATTACTATGGGCTGCTCCTGTACTAGGTGTTGCAATGCCGCTTCTCGCTGTATTGGCATCTCGTCTTGAAAAATGTGCGATTTCGTTCATTACTTCAAGCTTGGGTGTTGCTGGTGTTATCTTTACTGCAGGTTTTGCGATGTTCCCATTCATCATGCCTTCAGACTTAATGCCAAGCCACAGCTTAACAATGTGGGATGCAACGTCATCTGAGCTGACTCTGAACCTAATGACAGGCGTTGCGTTTGTTATGGTGCCAATCATCCTTGGCTACACATCTTGGACTTACTACAAGATGTTTGGTCGCCTTGATGACCAGTACATTGAAGACAACAAAAACTCACTTTACTAAGGAGCATTTACTATGTGGTATTTCGCATGGATTCTAGGTGTACTACTTGCTTGTGCATTCGGTATCATCAACGCTCTTTGGCTAGAGCACTCAGAAATGATGGATAAAGACAGTGAGTAACCTCGCTGATAAGGTAGCGAAACTTCACGCACCAATGGATAAGACTCTGCTACGAGTCTTATCTCTCATCCTTGGCTTTATGCACGTAGGATTGGTGATGTGGGACCCTGAAGCTTACCATCAAGCAATTGGTGGTTTTAACTCAATCATCGCACCAGCACTGATTTGGTCTGTATGTTCAAGCATGGTGTATGGGGTGGGCTTCAAGCCAAGAAACTGGTACTGGCAAGTTTTGTTTAGTCCTTATTTCTCGTTAGCTATCTTAATTTATCTAACGGCACTTTATTTCATTTAGGCTGAAATATGCTGTAATAAAGTCGGTTACTAAATCATCGAATAAAAGCTAGGTATCTCGCCTAGCTTTTATTTTTTCTACAAATTTCAAAAATATTTCCTTAGCTCGGTACCAATTGCTGTCGCTTCAGTTATAGTAATTACTTTAAAGAATTGAATATATTGGTACTTCCTTGCAAGGCACATCAAATCTCTTTCACTGGCCGATCACCGTGTACTATGAAGACACTGATGCGGGCGGTGTTGTATATCATTCTAATTATCTAAAATTCTTTGAGCGCGCACGGACAGAGATGTTACGTGCTAAAGGCATTTCTCAACATGTTTTACTGGAACAAAATATCGGCTTTGTTGTCCGACACATGGATATCGATTTCAACCAAGGGGCTAGGCTGGACGAGCATCTGACAGTCGTAACCCGAGTGTCAGAAATAAAACGTGCTTCTCTGCAATTCTGTCAAGAGTTGGTCAATGATCAAGGCAAGATATTGTGCAAGGCCTCGGTTAAGGTAGCATGTATCGATAATAAGAAAATGAAACCAATAGCTATTCCAACCTTTATAAATTCGGAGCTAACAAATAGTGACTGCTGATATTTCCATTTTAGATCTCTTTCTTCAGGCCAGTCTGTTGGTAAAGCTTGTGATGCTGACGTTGCTTGGCATGTCAATTGTGTCATGGGCAATGATCATCAAGCGCAGCAAAGTGCTTTCTCAAGCATCAAAAAATGCAGAGCAGTTTGAAGACAAATTTTGGTCGGGTACTGATCTTTCTCAGCTTTACCAAAAAGTAAAAGCGCGTAAAGACGAAATTGAAGGCACAGAAGAAATCTTCTACGCAGGTTTTACAGAGTTTGCTCGCCTACGTAAGAGCAACGCAAATTCACCAGCTTACATCATGGAAGGCACTGGCCGCGCAATGCGCGTTGCTGTTTCTCGTGAAGTAGATGAGCTAGAAACAAGCTTACCGTTTTTGGCAACAGTCGGTTCTATAAGCCCTTATATCGGCCTATTTGGTACCGTTTGGGGCATCATGCACGCCTTTATTGCGCTGGGTGAAGTAAAGCAAGCTACGTTGTCTATGGTTGCACCGGGTATCGCCGAGGCACTTATCGCGACAGCGATGGGGCTATTTGCGGCTATTCCGGCAGTAATGGCGTACAACCGCCTAAGCAATAAAGTGAGTAAACTAGAGCACACTTACGCAACATTTTCTGAAGAATTCCACAGCATCCTTCATCGTCAAGCGATGGCTGGCCGAGACAGCGCGGATAAGGAATAAAGCATGGCGGGTTATCAACCTAAAAAGCGAAAAATGACAGCGGAGATCAACGTTGTTCCGTATATCGACGTAATGCTCGTACTGTTGATCATTTTTATGGCGACCGCTCCATTTGTGACTCAAGGCGTCGACGTTGATCTTCCGAAAACATCGACCGCAGAATCTATGCAAGACCTTGCTGGCGAGACTGACAGTAGCTTTATTATCATCGAAATTGATAGCGAGGGTAATTTAGGCCTAAGCGTAAATGATGAAGAAGTTCAGCGAGGTTTGTCGTTGCAAGATGTTATTGTGCGAGTGAAAGCGGAGCGAGAGGTTAAGCCGGATTCACCAGTTGCGGTAGGTGGCGACGCGGCAACACCATATGCCGATGTTGTTCTATTGCTAGATGAACTAAGTCGAGCTGGTATCCCTAAGGTAGGTCTAATGACCGATATCAGGGAATAGACATCAATTATCTATGAAAGATCACAAGAAGAAACCCAACCAATACGCCAAACCGATAGCAATATCGGTTGGTTTGCATGCAATTCTAGTTGCAGCCCTGCTTTGGGGGACGGACTTCAACATGTCTAAACCAGAGCCTACAGGGCAAATGGTTCAAGCTGTTGTCATCGATCCAAAACTTGTGCAGCAACAAGCGAAAGAAATTCGCCAGCAACGCGAAAAGGCAGCGAAAAAAGAACAAGAGCGTCTTGATAAACTGAGACGCGAAGCAGAGCAGCTAGAAAAAAACCGCAAAGCTGAAGAAGAGCAAATTCGCAAGTTGAAAGAGCAGCAAGCGAAAGATGCTCAAGCGGCGCGAGAAGCAGAAGCTGCACGTAAGAAAAAAGAGCAAGAGCGCAAGCAGGAAGAAGAACGTGTTCGCAAAGAAAAAGAGCGAGCTGCTAAGCTAGAAAAAGAGCGCAAGGCAAAAGAAGAAGCCGTGCGTAAAGCTGAGCAGGAGCGTTTAGCAAAAGAAGCGGCTATAGCAAAAGCTGAGCAAGAACGTTTAGCTCGCGAAAAAGCAGCAAAAGAAGCGGAAGAAAAAGCACGTCGTGAGCGTGAAGCTGCTGAAAAAGCTGAACAAGAGCGCATTGCAAAAGAGAAAGCGGCAAAAGAGGCAGCGGAGCGAGAGCGTAAAGCGAGAGAAGCAGCTGAGCGTGCCGAGCGTGAGCGTAAAGCTCAAGAAGCCGCGTTAGATGATATTTTTGCGGGTCTTGAGGATGAGGTCAGTAAAAACAGTGCTGCGCGCAATCAATTTATTGACGACGAACTTTCTCGTATGTCATCCATCTATACTCAAAATATTCAGCAAAAGCTGATTAAGGATGACTACTTGCTGGGAAAGGAGTGTAGGGTAAACATCAAATTGATTCCGACAGGAACTGATATGATGGTCTCTGGTGTTACCGTTTTGAGTGGCGATACTCGAGTATGTGCTGCGGCGAAGCGAGCAATAGCTCAGGTAGGGACGTTCCCTAAATCTTCAGAATCAGCGGTCAATGAAAGACTAAAAGACATCAACATAACTGTTGCTTTGGACTAAAAGGAATAAGACGTGATTAGACGCCTTTTACTAGGAATGTTTGTACTGTTTAGCAGTATGACAAATGTGGCGAATGCCGCATTAGAGTTGGTCATTACCGATGGTATTGATTCAGCACGACCAATTGCTGTTGTTCCGTTTAAGTGGGAGGGCACACAAGCGCTTCCAACGGATGTTTCTGCTGTTATCGCCTCGGATTTACAACGTAGTGGTAAATTCAGCCCAGTTCCAACGAGCAAAATGCCACAAACACCGTTCAGTGAATCAGAAGTTAATTTTGATGCTTGGACCAATTTAGGTGTGGATGCGCTATTGACTGGTTCAATCAAGCAAAACGACCAAGGTGACTACGTTATCAACTATCAACTTGTTGATATTGTGCGTGGTCAGTTAACAGGTGGGAAGAGTAAGGCGCTTGGTAGTGACGGTGAATTGGTTCTGTCAAAAGATCATGTGCTGTTCAATAAAGTAGCCACTGTTCAAGGGCCTCGTATGCGTGAGTACGCTCACCGAATCTCTGATTTGGTGTATGAGCAGTTAACTGGCGACCGTGGCGCTTTCATGACTCGTATCGCATATGTGGTAGTGAACGATAAAGACCGTTTCCCTTACCAACTTCGAGTCGCTGATTACGATGGCTACAATGAGCGTCTGGTTTTACGTTCTAAGCAACCATTAATGTCACCAGCGTGGTCACCAGATGGTAAAAAGCTTGCGTATGTTAGCTTCCAAAATGGCCAAGCAGAAATCTTCATCATGAACATCTACACCGGTGAACGTGAGAAAATTACTTCATACCCACGTCACAATGGTGCGCCAAGATTTTCGCCAGATGGCAATAAGTTAGCGATTGTTCTTTCTAAAACAGGCTCGCTTCATGTTTATACGTTTGACCTTAACACTCGTAAGCTGACGCAAATTACGCGTGGCAGATCAAATAATACGGAACCGTTCTGGCATCCGGATGGAAAATCGTTGATTTTCACATCGGATAGGGGTGGTAAACCACAGATTTATCAAGTAAATTTGGGCAGCGGTTCTATTGACCGTTTGACTTGGCAAGGCAGCCAAAATTTGGGTGGTCAGATTACTCCTGATGGGCGATTCCTAGTTATGGTGAACCGCAGCAACGCAGGATTTAATTTGGCGAAACAAGATTTGGAAACTGGTGCTCTTCAAGTCTTAACTAAGACCTTGCTTGATGAGTCTCCTAGTATTGCCCCAAACGGTGGCATGGTTGTGTATAGCTCGATTTACAACAAGAAAAACGTACTATCGATGGTGTCAATTGATGGTCGATTCAAAGCTAGATTACCGGCAACAAATGGGCGTGTTCGAGCGCCTGCATGGTCACCGTTTTTGTAGTAATAAGTTTGATTAATAAAGGAAAATAAGATGCAACTGAACAAGGTTCTAAAAGGGCTACTAATCGCGCTTCCTGTAATGGCTGTTACAGCGTGTAGTTCAAGCGACGACGCTGCTTCTAACACTGGTGCAGCAACAAACAACAATGGCGCAGTGGAAACAACAGTAGCTACGCCAATTGATCAAAGCGGTCAGTTGACAGAGCAAGAGCTAAAAGAGCAAGCGCTACGTGAAACTCAAACAATCTACTTTGCTTTTGACAACTCAACAATTGCAGCAGATTACGAAGAGATGCTAGCGGCTCACGCTTCTTACCTAAGCAAGAACCCAGCACTTAACGTAACTATCGAAGGTCACGCTGATGAGCGTGGTACTCCTGAGTACAACATCGCTCTAGGTGAGCGTCGTGCACAAGCAGTAGCGAACTACCTACAAGCACTAGGTGTTCAAGCTGACCAAATCTCAATCGTTAGCTACGGTGAAGAGAAGCCACTTCTTCTAGGTCAATCAGATGAAGTTTACGCTAAGAACCGTCGCGCGGTTCTAGTATACTAATTCGAGGTAATCCTCATGTTCAGTAACACTAAGCGCGCTGTTGCGCTTACGTTACTGGCAAGTGCAGCGAACTTTGCGTTCGCTGCACCAGCTCCAGTATCCGATCTCAACAGCACATCATCCGTCTCTAAGAGCCGTTCATCTGAAACGGAAGTAGAGCGTCTAGAGCGCTTGCTACAAAACCGCAATCGCGTTCAGCTCCAAATGCAACAGCAAATTGACCAAATGTCACAAGAGATCAGTGAATTACGTGGTCAATTAGAGCGAAATAGCTACGAAATGAAGCAAATGTTGCAACGTCAACGAGAGTTGTTTGTCGAGCTGGATCGTGTTCGTGGAGAGATAAAATCCGCGCCTGCGCAAGAAGCGAAACCGGCTAAAACAGGTGGTCAGTACACACCAAATGTTGATGAGCAAACGGCATACCAAAATGCAGTCGACCTCATCCTCAAGAAACGTGACTACACTGGCGCAATTGCAGCGTTCCAGCAGTTCCAGAAAGATTATCCTGATTCTACATATTCAGCGAATTCTCACTACTGGCTAGGTCAGTTGTACTTCGCTAAAAAGCAGGATGAGGATGCAGTGAAAAGTTTTGCCGCTGTTGTGTCTTATAAAGACTCCAATAAGCGAGCCGATGCGTTGCTTAAGTTAGGCGAAATCGCTGAGCGTAATAACAATGCAGCTCAAGCGAAAAAGTACTACCAACAAGTGGTTGATGAATACCCAGGTAGTGCATCTGCAAAACTTGCCAGCTCTAAGCTGTAAGACGTTATGTTTTGAAAAGGAAGCTTCGGCTTCCTTTTTCTTTTCCATTTTCTGTTGGTGCAGAACGGCTAAGTCGATAGCAATGATGCAGAGCCTCTGACCTTATGTTGCACCGAATTTAGCTACTCGGAAATGCTACCTGTAACAAAGATATACGGCTAGACCGCTAGAAATCCCCGCGACAAGTTGGTTTTTGAAAATTAACGAGGTTACAATACTCGGATTAAAGGAAGTTGCGTAGAGCAAGAGCAATGAGCCATATATTAGATAAAATCGACACTGTTTACCCATTCCCACCGAAACCAGTTCCATTAAGCGAAGAAGAAAAAGCATCTTACATTGAGCGTATTAAAAAGTTACTCAAAGAAAAAGATGCGGTACTTATCGCACACTATTATACCGACCCTGAGATTCAAGCCCTAGCTGAAGACACTGGCGGGTTTGTTGGTGACTCGTTGGAAATGGCGAAGTTTGGTAATCGTCACCCTGCAAGTACATTGATTATTGGTGGTGTTCGCTTTATGGGCGAGTCGGCAAAAATTCTGACACCAGAAAAGCGCATTCTAATGCCAACGTTGGAAGCGGAATGTTCGCTCGACCTTGGCTGTCCTGCGGATAAGTTCAGCGAGTTTTGTGATGCTCACCCTGATCATACGGTTGTAGTTTACGCAAACACCTCAGCAGCGGTTAAAGCCCGTGCCGACTGGGTCGTTACATCGAGTATTGCGCTTGAAATCGTGGAACACTTAGACGCTGAAGATAAGCCAATTATTTGGGGACCAGACCGTCACCTAGGATCGTACATCGCTAACAAAACTGGCGCAGATATGCTGCTTTGGCAGGGTGAGTGTGTGGTTCATGATGAGTTCTCTGCTGATGCGCTACGAAAAATGAAGAGCGTGTATCCAGATGCGGCTATTTTGGTTCACCCTGAGTCACCAGCAAGCGTCGTAGAACTTGCCGATGCCGTTGGATCAACGAGTCAGCTGATCAAAGCAGCGAAAGAGCTTCCTCACAAACAAATGATCGTTGCGACAGACAAAGGCATTTTCTTTAAAATGCAGCAACTTGTGCCAGAGAAAGAACTTATCGAAGCGCCAACCGCAGGTGCAGGCGCAACATGTCGCAGCTGTGCACACTGTCCTTGGATGGCAATGAACGGTTTGAAAGCAATTGAGAAAGCGCTTAGTGAAGGTGGTGAAGAGCACGAGATTTTTGTTGACGAAGAACTTCGTGTTAAATCCCTTATACCGCTTAACCGCATGCTAGGTTTTGCTGAGCAGCTAAATATGCAAGTGAAAGGTAATGCTTAAAAAGTAGGCGTAACTGAAAGTAAATCTCAAAAACCAGCCGAATATGGCTGGTTTTTTTGTGTCTTACTATCAATGAGTTACTATTGATGCAATCAATGAATATCGAGGTCATAAATTTATGGCGGTGTGGTTAGTAGTTAAAAAGTGGCTTAGTTCCCACCTTCTTAAATTGAGCAACCGAAGCCTTCTCATCTTTAGTGGCTTATATGTGAGCCTTTCATGGTGGCTGCTGGTTCTCGCTGGTGAAACCGCATTAACAGACAGTTTCGCTAACTTTATCTATTACCTCATGGTTACGGCGAGTACGGTGGGTTATGGCGACCATTCTCCTGTAACAGATTTGGGTAAATGGGTTGTCGTACTATTTGTAATCCCCGGCGGTTTGAGCTTATTCGCCGCATTATTGGGGCGTGTCGCTGGAGCAGCGATGGACTATTGGCGAGCGGGTATTTTAGGAAAACGGAGAGTAAGAGTGGAAAACCATATTGTATTGTTGGGCTGGAATGGAGCGAGAACGATGCACCTTATTCGCATGTTACAACATGAAGAAGAGGGAAAGCGCCCGATTGTTTTATGCAGCCGTTCAGAAATAGAGAACCCGTTACCTGGCGAAATCAGTTTTATCAAAGTGACCAGTTATACCGATTCGCAAGAGATGAAAAACGCCAATATTGCCGAAGCCGCTTGCATTATTGTGGATAATCTCTCGGACGACATTACCTTGTCAGCCGCTCTGTACTGCGCATCTGTAAACCCTTCCGCTCATTTGGTCGCTTACTTTAAAGATGAAGCGCTAGGCCGACTTCTAAGTCAGCATTGCCCGAAAGCGGAATGCATACCTGCTGTTGGCGCAGAAATGTTGGCAAAAGCGGCGGTTGACCCGGGCTCAAGTGCGCTTCATCAGGAGCTTTTGGCTTCAACACGAGGTATGACTCAATACTCAGTTATTTATCCTGAGGAGCAGTCTGCCACCACTATTGAGAATCTCTTCGTTTTTCTCAAAAGACGCCATCATGCCACGCTGATTGCTTTTGATATTGGCGATGGTATTCAACTCAACCCAGATTTAGATGCTGAAGTACCCGCGAGTACCAAGCTGTTTTACATTGCAGATGAACGTATTGAAGATTTTGCCTGGAAAGAAATGAACAAGGAACAATAATGCACATGATTGCTGGCCTGTTAGCAGGCTTCCCAAACTTTTTACTCTATTTCTCTGTTTCTATTATTTTTGTATTGGCGTTTAAGTTCATCTACGTCAAGTTGACGCCATACGATGAGTGGCATCTGATCAAAGAAAAACAAAATACAGCAGCAGCGATTGCGCTAAGTGGGGCCTTCCTTGGTTACTGTGTCGCGATTTCGGGGGCGGCAAAAAACTCGGTCAATATCGTCGATTTTATGGTGTGGGGCGTTGTTGCAATGCTTGCTCAAATTATCGCATTTGCAATTGTACGCTTTATTTTACTTCCGAAAGTGGCAGAGCGTATCGAAAAAGATGAACTGCCAGCCGGTATTGTATTAGCCGCAGTTTCTGTTTCGGTCGGCGTATTGAATGCCGCTTGCATGACTTACTAGGAGGAACGATGAAGCGGAGTTCTAACGTTAAACGTTCTTCCATGGACAAAAGCTTAAAGCTTGGGAAAATTCTTCCCTTTGCTGCCTTTGGTGGTATTTTCTTCTTTGCTACGTACGAGTCAAAAACAGAAGGGTACATTTTTTCTGATGCTGATGAGTGTAAATCTAACTCGCCTGAGTTTAGTGAACAGTGTGACATTGCATACCAAGAAGCTTTAGCTCGTGCCGAACAAAATGCCCCTCGCTACCGCAGCGAGTTCGAATGCGAGAATGATTTCTACGAGGATGATTGTTACTACAGTTCCAGTTCCCGAGCTTATGTACCTAACTTTGGCGGTTTTTTTTACAGTCGCTCATTAAGCGGGTTGAAAGGTTATAACAAGAGCTATTACTCAGAGCCGATGTACCGTTATAAATCCAAATTCTATAATGGAGCAGGACAATTCTTTGGCTCCTACCGAAATCAGCCGACCAAAGTTGCGACGAATAGCCTTAATAAACGTGGTGGCGGCACCATTGGCAGGGCGATGTCTCGAGGCGGGTTTGGTAAAGCGGTGTCGGTCAGTCGAGGCGGTTAAAAAGCACTATGTTTCGACGAGAAATACAAGAGCGCGAAAACTGGCGTGAATTAGCACGCCAGTTTGGTTTTGGTTTCCATACCATGTATGACCAACCGTATTGGGATGAGAGTGCTTACTATCAATTCACGCTGGAGCAAATTGAGCGCGATATAGAAGCGCCCACTGAAGAGCTGCATCAGATGTGCCTGGCTATTGTGGATGAAGTCGTTCGGAGTGAGCGGTTGCTGACGCAATGTGCGATCCCTGAATCTATGTGGGAGCAGGTCGCTTCTTCATGGAGACGAAGCGAACCTTCGCTTTATTCGCGGCTGGATTTCGCGTACAACGGGACCTCGCCAGCAAAATTATTGGAAAACAATGCGGATACGCCAACCAGCTTGTTTGAAACTGGCTTTTGGCAGTGGGTGTGGCTAGAAGATGTTGTAAATAAAGGTCGAGTTCACCAGAGCGCGGATCAATTCAATATTCTTCAAGACTTTTTGATCGAGCGCTTTGCTGAAATAGCAAAATACCAACCAGGACAAACACTTCACTTTAGCTGCTGCAAGTACACTGAAGAAGATAAAGGGACTGTCCAGTATTTAGAGGATTGCGCGCGAGAGGCAGGGTTAGCAACGGCATTCGTGCATGTCGAAGATATTGGAGTGACGGAAGATGGTCTGTTTGTGGATGCTGACGACAGAGCGATTCGTTGGATGTTTAAGCTTTACCCTTGGGAGTTTATGTTTGAAGAGGAATATGCGAAGTACTTAGCGACTGCGAACGTAAACTGGTTAGAACCGATGTGGAAGTCGATTCTATCCAATAAAGCACTTTTACCGTTATTGTGGGAGCGCTTTCCTAACCACCCGAACCTTTTGCCCGCTTATTTTGCTAACAATTCAAAAGCGAACACTATGAGAGATTATGTCATCAAGCCACTATTTTCTCGAGAGGGCGCGAACATCGAGATCGTCATCGATGGAAAACGTTTTGTTAAAACGTCAGGGCCTTATGAATCTAAATTTAATATCGTCCAGCAATACCATCCACTACCTAAGTTTGGGCAAAACCATACGTTAATTGGCAGTTGGTTGGTCAATGATAGAGCTGCCGGTATTTCGATTAGGGAAGACAGTAGCTTAGTGACTCAAGATATGGCGCGGTATATTCCACATGTAATTTTAACATGATCAAAAAAGCTCTCCATTTGGAGAGCTTTTTGTCTATTCAGCCGTTCAATCTTGATGGTCGACAGCGTTGCGTCTATTGTTCTTCAGCTAATGCAACACCGCGCTGGGTAAGACCACATAACATCACTGGCATTGCATTGAAGATCTCTTCAAACTGCTCTAAGCCTTCCATACCTTGTTCGGCCAATGTTTCAATGGTTGTTTCTGGGTCGTAAAGCATAGTAAGAGAAAGTAAAACACCACCGAGTAGGGCATTATCTTCGCTATCCTCAGGCATCAACGTTTCCCAGTCATCACGCGCAAGTTGCCAGCCTTGTAATACACCTTCACAGAAATCGCGAGCCTGACTTGTTACAATGTCTTGCTCATCTAGCGCGCACCCTGCAGGCCACTGCCAAGTGCCTTCTAGGAGAGCGGGACGAGTTTGGTTCCACATTTGTACAATCTCGTCAATGTACTGCTCTAGTTGTTCACCGTCAGTAAATGGCGCTGTTTCTTCTCCACCCCATAAGAATGGCAACCACTCTTGAGGCATTAATACGTTTGGCGCTGCAGCCATCGCTGTTACAAAGCCTTGAGTTTTTGCTAGGTTTAGTAGTTTACCGTCAAGTTCTGGGAGAGAAAGGATGTCTTGTAGTTTCAAAATAGAATACCATTTGTTAATGGGCTGGTTGATTGCGCTCATCTTACCAATCAATTAGTGATAAATCGATATTAGGGAATGATTCACACATCTATGGAAATTCGCTCATCACTTAGAAAAAAAAGCATTCTCGCCCTAACACTTTACCTGTGCTTCTTTATCGCCACTATCGGTTCTGTCGCCTATTTGGTTGTTGAGCCACCGGTTAGACAAAAGCTAGAGCAAAACCTAGAGTTACGTACCCAACTCCTGGCTCTTGAGATAAAAGAGCCCCTCCTCAGTTCTACAGGTGTATTGAGCAGCTTAGTAGGGCTAGCCCAAGGGACTGAAAATATTCAATCTCTCAACACAATAATTCCACATATACTTCAATTGAGTGACAAGATGCTTGTTAGTGGTGGCGTATGGCCTAAACCCGAACTAAAAGCAGAACAATGGAGATATAAAAGTCTATTCTTCAATAAAAACAGTGATAGTGGTATTGACCAAATTCACTCCTACAATAACCCCGAATCTGGCGGTTATGATAATGAAGCCTGGTATGTCGCTGCCGCCGATGCTCCGGTAGGTTCTGTTAGTTGGTCTACGGTTTACATCGATACCTTTACTCAGGTCCAGATGATTACCGCGTCTTCTCCGTACTACCAAAACGGTCGATTCGCTGGAGTTGTAACGGTAGACCTATCACTTGATGCACTTTTTCAGTTTATTCGAGAGCACACGAACCAGCATTCTTTGGGGGTAGTGGTTCGCGATGCTGACTCAAACGTGATTATTGAACACAACTTTCAACTGACGGACGAAATTTATGTCAGCGAGCTTGATTTCGGAGAGTTCGATTGGCGCATGGAAGTTGTCAACGCAAAAGCTAAAGTCGCTGATCAAGTGTTTGAACAAGTGATGAGCGTTGAGGGGAGGATCATTCCATTTTTGCTCTTGTGTGTCTTGGTCGGTTACTACTTACTGAATCGCTATATTGTTGAACCAATTGTTCGCATTGCCGCTAAGATTGATGACTCGAAAACTGGTGGGATCATAGATATTGACTACGATAGCGATGACGAAATCGGACAGCTTATCGAGAAGTTCAATGAAAAGACGATCTATTTAGAGCAGGAGAGAATAAAAGCTCAGGCTTCGACAAACGCTAAAACGGCATTCTTAGCCACATTGTCCCACGAGATTCGCACACCAATGAACGGTGTACTAGGAACTGCCCAGATACTGTTAAAAACACCACTTACCGATGAGCAGCGTAAGCACCTGAGAACACTTTATGATTCAGGTGATCACATGATGACATTACTCAATGAGATTTTAGATTACTCAAAAATTGAACAAGGGCATGTTGAGTTTGAAAATAAGCCTTTCCCAATTGAGTCGATTATCGGCAGTATCAAGAGTGTTTATCAAACGCTATGTGCAGAAAAAGGTCTTCGCTTTAGAGTAGTCTCGCATTTACCAACGGGTCGTTGGTACAACAATGACAAAGCCCGTTTGCGTCAAGTACTGTTCAATCTACTCAATAACGCTGTTAAGTTCACCGATCGTGGCATCGTAGAGGTAGAGCTAGCCGAGAAATCGAGTAAGGCTGGCACCAAGCTGATACTAAAGGTAAAAGATACAGGGATTGGTATTTCAAAAGAGGCACAAAAACGCATTTTTCGTCCTTTTGAGCAAGCAGAGTCATCAACGACTAGACGGTTTGGTGGTACAGGGCTTGGTTTAGCAATAGTCAAAGAAATCGCGGAACATATGGGTGGGCAAGTGGTTGTAGAGAGTCAGGAGGACGCTGGAACGACTTTTACTGTCGAAATTGCCCTTACACCTTGCAAGCCGGGTAAAGTAGAGTCAATCAATACACATAAATTGAACTGTAAAGGGTTGAAAGCACTCATTGTTGAAGACAACCGAACAAATGCGATCATTATGGAAACTTTCCTCCGAGCCAAGGGCTTTGAGTGCACAAGTGTCGAAAATGGTCAGCTTGCAGTCGATGAGGTTGCGAGCAAACCATTTGATTTGATACTGATGGATAATCATATGCCTGTTCTAGATGGCGTTGGGGCCATATCAGCCATTCGAGCAATGAGTTCACCTGCTAAGTCGGTACTGATTTTTGGCTGTACAGCGGATGTGTTCAAAGAAACACAAGAACGTATGATTAATGTAGGAGCAGACCACATAATAGCGAAACCAATAGTGGAGTCTGAATTAAATGATGCACTGTATCTTCATGCGACACAGTTATATCAGTACCAATCGGACTTTGATGGAAATGCAGCAGATAGCTTTAATGCTGAAAAGTGGTTACTCAACTTCTATGTCGCTCTAGATAATGGACATCTTAATGAAGCACTTGAGGCTATTTCAGCGATCATTGCGGAGGCTCCCCCTTGAACTCAGTGACGACGTTTCTTCAGTCGCTGAACGGATAAGAAGTAACTTAAAGCGTCAGCAATCCCCAGACCAAGATGATATCGATACATTAACGATTTTGCTGGCCTCACCATAACTGAATCAATATGGCGCAACTGTGAATTGTTCTTACTATTCATACGTCATCCAGCTTCGTGACAAACTCTTCTAACCTGCAATGAACAGGCTTGCAGTTTTACTTTTACGAGTAAAGCAGCAAGACCTTCTACTGTGATTATATCGGTAATACTCTGAATTTTCGCAGCTTGGTAGCATAAGCTATAGGAGTGACTGTTTACAGTCCGAGTTTTGTTCTAACTTTACGTCAAAATAATTATCGTAACCCCTTTTTATGTAAGTGAAATCCGTGTTTTTGTACCATTTTTACGTAATTTTAGGCGTTTTTACTCGTCATTGGTGAAAAAAACTACTTTTACTTTAAAAGTTGGTTATAAATTTACAACTTAATTTTAAATACAGAGCCATAAGCTAGTTTTTGTGTGTTCTAATTGCGTCATTAACTGGCTTGGTGTCTTTTTAGTGGTTAATAGTTTTATTATTTTTATTAATTGCAGTGTTTGATTTTAAGGGTTTTGTAAATGAAGTCTCGTGGACCATTTTGTATTCGTCACGCCGCAGCGGATACCTTTGCTATGGTTGTTTTTTGCTTTATCACAGGGATGATTGTCGAGATTTTGATTTCAGGGATGACATTTGAGCAATCTCTAGCATCGCGTACGCTATCGATTCCAGTGAATATCGCCATTGCTTGGCCGTATGGGGTTTTTCGTGATTGGGTGCTGCATCAAGGTAGTAAGGTGTCACCGTCTTCCTTTATGAAAAACATCTCTGATCTGGTCGCTTATGTACTATTTCAATCTCCAGTTTATGCGGGTATCTTATTCGCAGTTGGCGCGTCTACAGATCAAATTGTGACCGCAGTGGCAAGTAACGCTGTTATTTCTTGTGGCATGGGTGTGTTGTATGGGTACTTCTTGGACATGTGCCGCCGTTGGTTCCGTGTTCCCGGTTATTCTCAAAGCATCTAAATGCCCCAGTTTTGCTCAATTTAGTTACTTAGTGAGCAATCGATTCGAAAAGGGCGCTTTTTTTTATGTTTAGCCTTGACCATCAGGCACATAATCATTAAATTAGCGCCTCGTTAGCCAATGATGCTAACCAAAATTTGATTCGGTGAGTTGTCCGAGTGGCTGAAGGAGCACGCCTGGAAAGTGTGTATACGGCAACGTATCGAGAGTTCGAATCTCTCACTCACCGCCACATTCTATAAGCCCTTGTAGTGTAAGAACTTCTTATAATACAGGGGTTTGGTGTTTTAATGTAAGCTGCCTACTGGTACAAAGAGTAGGTACAATGTCGAACATCATGGCAAGTCCTTATAAGCATCCTCAAACTGGTGTTTACTACTTTAGAATGGCTGTCCCAAAAAAGCTGGTTCCTATAATCGGTAAGACAGTCTTCAAGAAATCTCTTCAAACGAAAAACCTTTCTGAAGCAAAGCAGCGATTTCCTCAGCATCTTGATGATGCGCTCAAGCAAATCGAGTTCGCTAATTTAAAGCTATCTAATTCATCTGATATTGAGCTTAATGTCCGTGATTGCGCGATCATTGCCGAGCGTTGGTATCTGCGTGTCAAAGATGAGGTTGATGGTAATGGTAACTATGATTGCTATCTTCGATATGAATGGTATGGCGTTGAGGGCGATAAGCGTCTCCACGTATTCGGCTTGTCTGACACATTTGAGTTTAGTGGTCTAGATGCGTCAAAAGCTACTGAAGAGGAATACCAAGAGCTTTTGGAAGGTTTTAAAGACTTCATTGAGGAACAGCTAAAGATAGAAGGTTTAGTTGTATGTGAGACAAGCGCTTCATATAGACGTTTGGTCTGTGCCTTTTACGATTACGCCCGTCGAGTTGAGTCTCTCTGCTTGGCTCGTCACAAGCGAGACTTTGGGTATGAGCCCGTAACCAGTTCAATCGCTAGTGAGCCCATTTCAGTACCTAGGCCTGATAAGATACCGTCTAGGGCTTTGAAACCATCTCAGAACTCCATTTCGAGTCTATTGAAGCGTTACCTTGAGTCTGCATCTATTAATGGCAAAGCTTCTCAATCCTTGGCAGAGGTTGAGTCTCAGATAGAGCGTCTTATAGAGATAATAGGGGATCTAGATGTTGCTGATGTAACGAGAGGTCATATCTCAAAATACAAAGATACCCTGTTACAATTGCCTAAGTCTAAAGCTAAAGAGATTAGAAACAAATCAGTACCTGAGCAGCTTGAGCTTGTTAAAACAAAAGGGCTTGAGACAATCTCTCCTTCAACCGTTAAGACTATTCTCAGAAAGACTTCTCCTGTATTTGGCTATGCTGTTGAGCTTGGTCTGATAGACGTCAACCCGTACAAAGGCGTAACACTTCCTAAAGTACAGAATAAGTCTGCGGTAGCGGAAGCTAAAGGTTTTACTCCTAGTGAGATCAATCAGTTATTTAAGCTAGATATATTCACTGATGTCACTGCTAGTAAGCCTTATGGCATGGCTTGTTATTGGGTGCCTCTTCTATGCAGGTATACGGGTTCTCGGATTGAAGAAATGGTTCAACTTAGAAGTTCAGATATACAACGATCAGACGAAGATATTCACTTTATTTATGTTCGTGAGGGTGAAGAGCAGAACGTAAAAAACGTTAAGTCTGTTCGACAAGTACCGATTCATGAGCACCTCATTGATTTAGGCTTTTTGGATTATGTGGCGTCCTGTGGAGAGTTTCTATTCCCTGAGCACAAGCCAAACAAACACGGTAAAAGGTCTGGTGCTATTGGTAAATGGTGGAGTAAACAGGTCAAGACGGTAGGCATAACCAAGCAGCCATCACACTCGTTTAGGCACTCTTTGAGAACAGTTTTGCGTGGTCTAGGAGTGGTTGATTCTGTTAGTGATGCTATCACTGGTCACGCTCCGGCTAATATCGGTGCAGCATACGGTACGGTTGATATGAAGGCTAAGAAGAAAGCAATAGACTGTTTGCCTAGGTTGGCTGTCCCACGCCTTTGGTAGCTTTTAGTTAATGTATTTACACTGTTGTGTACACCTAAAGTCTCCCCACTGTTCACACGTGTACACTTTGGTCTTAAATAGCCCGTAGGCCTTGTGGTATAAGGCTTACGAGCTCGCAATGTCATTTCTAAAAGTCGTAGTTTTCGGTTACGTTAGGAGCTTTATTTCCACTATTTTTATCTTGAATACTCCCTTCGATAGTCCCAGCTTGTTCCAGCCACTTACTCCGTTGAGATATCGAGATACCTAATTGAGATCCCCTAGTGACCTTTCTTAAACCTTCCCTGAAGATATCCTCTCCAAAGAACTCAATGAGGCGGCTGATGCTATTTGAGACGTCTTTAATTTGCTTTTGCTCCCACTGCTCATCATCTTTGTCAGATATATTATCTTTGCCCTTAAAAGCATCTGAGAGGCGTCTAATCTTCGGAAACCCCTTAGAGTCCCAGCAGCTTTGGGGTAGGTAATAACGTGACTCCAAGCCAAACTGGAGGCCTTCAACAAAGCTCTCTAAGTCGTTCATCTCGATGTCAGTCCCTAATGCTTCTTTACAAGCTTTTAAGCCGTTAGCAATGTGTGCAGCCTGACCACGACTACATCCAACAAGCTCACATACTTGAGAGACGCTCAGGTCAAACTCTCGGTTAACAATTAGCTTGCGAAACTGAGCTTGCATTATTTCATCCTTAGTAACTCCAACTCCATGCGCTTGATTGACATCTTGGGCTGCTGAGAATGCCTCAGCGTAAGTACGGTTTTCTATGATCAACGAGTTAATCATCAATTCAGCATCAGGGTTTTCTTCAAGGTACTTCAAACAAGCTCCAGTGCGGTGGAAACCATCCACTACGTAATACTTATCATCAACCACAAAAACAGTGATAGGCTGCCTTATAGGCTGTCCATTACGAAGGTCTTCAAGAATCTCCTTGCTTTGACTCTCTTGCTTAATCTCTTGCGCTGAACGTACTCGTTTTTCTTTAATGAGTTCAACGTCACGGGCTTGCATCGCGGGATCGAGTATGAGAGTTCGAGGGTCTAAATACGCAAATCTGCTATCTGCCATGAATTGATTCATAGTGTGTTATGTACCTGTAGGTCTATGACTGATTATTAATGTTTCTCTTTTTGGTTTGATTGGAACCCTAGGAGGGGGGAGGGTTCGGGGTAATACATATCGAACATGATTGCGGCTAGTAGTAATCTTTACACCAAATGAGCGGATCGTTTTTTCATTTTTTTGTGATTACGGTATTTTAAGCTTTTACCAAGGCTCTTTGGACTGTGGATAAGGAGACTCCCACTTCGGAGGCGATCTTTCTTAAAGACATTCCTTGTGAACGTAGCTCAGCGATACGCTGGTGGTTAGTTGTGTTAGTTGGTCTACCTTTATACTTCCCTGCTGCTTTAGCTTTCTCAATGCCTTCCTGACGTCTTTCCTGAATCATTGCTAACTCGAATTGAGCTACAGCTCCTAGCATGTTCAGCATGAGCTCAGACATATGATCGCTTCCACCAGCATTAAAGCTTAGGTTTTCCTTGTGGAATCTCACGCTAACACCTTGGTTAGTCCAGTCGTTTATTAGCTGCTTTAAATCAACCAAATTACGCGCTAGGCGGTCGATGCTATGAACGTGGATTGTATCTCCTTCTCGAACGTAGTCTTTAAGAGCTTCTAACGCTGGCCGTTTAGTTGAGCCACCACTGCATTTATCTGTAAAGCTCTTATCAAAGGTGATACCAGAATCTGTAAGTTGACGGTCTGTATTTTGGTCTGTGGTCGAAACTCGCAGATAAGCTATGTGTGCCATTAGGTGTACCCGTTTAACTCTGAGATGTTAGAAATTTTATTGTGGTCACAATTTTAATTCAACCCTAATGGGTACTGTTTGATCAAGGTTTGACCGTAGTCGTTTGGGTATACCTAATGGGTATGTTGAGCAATATACACACAAGGCGTCTAGATATTACTCAATCAGTTCAGTGGGTTACTTACATAATTCAAATGATATGTAATAATCCGCCCCCCAAAAAAATTAATAACAACAGAGGCTGGAAATGAAAAAAGTACTATTGTCTATTGCTATCGCCGGTTCACTGCTGTCTACGGGTTGTGCTCAGCGTGTTGCGGATTTCACACTGGCATCGACCAAAAATGTCGACCTAAATGGCGGTGAATTTGTCAAAGGCCCTCGTGTAACTGGTGAGGATGCAAAGCCTATTATCATTGTTCCTTTAGGTGTTCCTAGCGTTAAAGAGGCTGCTGATAAAGCGATTGAAAATGATACATGTGCAGTAGGTCTAACAGACGTTACCGCTGATTCAGAGTTCTTTTCATTCCTTGTGGGTTTCATCTCATACAAGGTTGAGGGAGACTTAGTGATCGACAAGTCTAAATCTGGTTGTGAGAACTGGAGTAGTTAATTAGCTGCGATATCATGGGGAGTGTGTTGAGCACTCCCCAATATTTTTGTAAATGAACCTTAGCTTAACCAATCCCTCGTGGTGATTCTCTCCGCGTCCCATATTGATTCAACCACTTCACAACCATAGAGCAGAGTGTGCTCTTATAGTTCTTAATACCGCTTCGCCAAACTCCTGTAAGGATGAAGTCTTCTATCAGAATAGCCTTTCCGGTACGCATTATTATTCCACTTCTTATCTGAGCAATTTACTGTCCTGTTTATTTCTCTGTAGTTTTGTAACTCTATGAAAAAAAATTCTAAATTGTAAATTCAATAACCAGCGTTACGTATGTCTGAGTATCATTGTAGTGGTTGGTAGCTGCCCACTCACATCATGTTTACTGTAGGAGTCGATTTACCAAGTGTATTCCTGTTTGGAATCACGATTGAGAGTGTCTAGGAAAAGGTACAAAAAACTGGTACAAACAATGGAAGTTGTATATATTTAAGTGGTTGATTTTAAATGTTTTAAACTTGGTAGCTAGCAATCGAGAGTTCGAATCTCTCACTCACCGCCACATTCTAAAAGGTCTGATTTATCAGGCCTTTTTTCGTATCTACACTAAAGTAATGCGTCATTGAAAGTACACAAGAGTGCTCAAGGTGCAAGCGCCATTCTATCTACAAGCCAACTATTCACATCTCACCTCGATACAACGCCAAAATTGAAGATGCTATACAGAGGCCGCCATAATCTGATTGGTGCGGGTTAGCCTATCCGCTTTAATCTAGAATTTAGCAGCCATATCACATGAGGTATGAATACGGCCACAAGAATGAACGTAGTGCTACTAGATGCTAAGCAAAACAGCCATGAACACGAATACAACAGCAATCATACCAAAGAGATCTGTGTTTGGATTGAGGTCATCAGGGTTAAATTTTTCAATGCTTTGCGTCGTTTTGCATCTTATCTTCATGTTCTTGTCCTTATTTCATGTACGATTTCAACAGCAACATAACATGCAATTGAGTGTTCACAAGTCATAAAAAGCATAAGTATACTTGTACCTCATTGAGCGCAAAAAATACTCAAAACGTTTTAAAGTGGTGGTCTACCTTTTGTAACATCAAATATTCTTTCTGTTTTTGTGCCTGTATCGCTATAGTTGAGAAACGGTTATCTCGTTCTAGTTAGGAACAAACTACTGGCTGCCGCTACATTCTCTCAGCGTTCCCACTCAGTCGCCTTGGGTAGATACTTTAGTCGTGAGTACTGCAAAAAACGCCGCATGAGCAGCGGCGCTTTGTTGAGGAATTACCTTTCCTACTTGTAGCTAAGTTCTGTCGCTTTGCCTTTGAAGATCCGGTATACCACAAAGGTGTAAAGCAATATCACCGGCATAACAATCATCACACCGTAGCCCACGATTATTAATGTCGCAGGTGAGGAGGCCGCTTGTTGTGCGGTCATCAACCCCGGCACAACTTCTGGGAAGAAGCTGTACGCAAGACCTAGAAAGCTCAACGCGAAAATGACGGTGACACCAAAGAAAGGCCAGCGCACACCCAGATCATTCACCATTGGAACCTGACGCAAATAGCGATCAACTAGGAAGATGGTTGCCAATACAATTAACGGAACTGGGGCAAGCAACAAGATTTCTGGGAAGCTGAACCAACGCAAGGCAACTTGTTGATTTACAATTGGGTTTACAACACTCACTACCAAGATACCCAGAGCCGCTAACCAACCAGCACGGCGAGACCAACGCGCCGAGCGTATTTGCAAATCACCTTCCGTTTTCAGTACCAACCATGCGCCACCGATGTAAACGTACGCCGCTGTTACACAAAGTGCGCTTAACCATGCAAAGCCAAATGCTTCGGTTGATTGCTCAAACCCCATGATGTAACGACCCACCATGTAACCTTGGGTTAGTGCGGTGACTAGAGAGCCAATTCGGAAGCACCAATCCCAATGAGGTTTATGATCCGAGTTGGCTTTGGCTCGGAAGTCGAATGCCACGCCACGCATTATCAGTGCGATAAGCATGATGGCGGTCGGCATATAGAGCTCCGTTAAAATCAAACTGTGAGCGGTAGGAAAGGCAATCAGCAGAATACCGACGGCTAACACCAACCACGTTTCATTCGCGTCCCAGAAAGGGCCGATAGAGGCTATCATTCGGTCACGTTGCGCTTCATTATCACTTGGCAACAGGATACCGACGCCAAGGTCGTAGCCGTCGAGCACGGCATACATAAAGACCGAGAAGCCAAGCAGCAGAAGATAAATTTCTGGTAGATAGTCGAGCATGATTAGGCCTCTTGTTGTGTCAGTGGGACTTCATGGGCAGCAACGTCTTTGCGCGCCAAATAGAACAGGGTATGGATGTACGCAACCAGTAATGCAGCGTAAATGGCTAAGTACATAATGAGCGAAGTCATCACACTGCTGCTCGCAACCGTGGTGACGGCTTCTGATGTACGCAATACACCGCTGACTAGCCAAGGCTGTCGACCAATCTCAGTAACATACCAACCCGCAAGTGTGGCAATCCAACCAGAGAACGTCATGGCTAATACCGTGTACAGGTAAGGTTTAGGTAGCGTTTTTTTGCGTGCTAGTTTCACCGCGCCATACCAGCTAACCAGCAGCATAAGAACACCCACACCGACCATCACGCGGAAACCAAAGAACAAGGGCTTCACTGGCGGGTGATCAGGTGCAAACTCGTTAAGTCCTTGGATTTCCCCGTCTAAGTCATGAGTAAGAATCAAACTCGCCAGCTTTGGGATGCCCACTTCAAAATCATTGCTGCGAGTTTCTTCATTTGGCATCGCAAACAGAAGAAGGGGCGCGCCTTGCTCGGTCTCCCACACACCTTCCATTGCTGCTATTTTTGCAGGTTGATGTTCAAGCGTGTTTAACCCGTGCAGGTCACCGACAAAGATTTGTATCGGGATAAATCCAGCCGCCGCGAACAGCGCGACTTTTAGGCCAAGTTTGGCTGAACGGTGATCTGGCTTTTTCATTATTTGATAAGCCGAGATACCTGCAATCAAGAAGCTGGCAGTCAGCGCCGATGCTAATAGCGTGTGTAGAAGACGGTACGGTAAAGAAGGATTGAAAATGACTTCTTTCCAACTGGTCACATGAACAATGCCGTCAATCACTTCATAGCCACTTGGTGTGTGCATCCAGCTGTTAAGCACCAGAATCCAAAATGCGGACATACTTGTCCCAACAGCAACCAGAACGGTGGCGAGAGTATGAACCCATTCCGGTACTCGTCCTCGTCCAAAAAGCATTACACCCAGGAAGGTGGCTTCCATAAAGAAGGCGGTCATCACTTCGTATCCGAGCAATGGTCCAGCTACGTTTCCGACTCGTTCCATAAAGCCTGGCCAGTTGGTACCAAACTGGAAACTCATCGTAATGCCGGATACCACACCCAAGGCGAAAGTGAGAGCGAATATCTTGACCCAGAAGTAATAAACATCGAGCCATACGGGGGCTTGGGTGCGGTTATATCGCCACTTGAAAAACACCAACATCCATGCCAACGCAATGGTGATGGTCGGGAAGAGAATGTGAAAGCTGATATTGGCCGCGAACTGGATCCGCGACAGCATGAGGGTATCTAACATCTTGGTTCCTCAAAAACGTGCCATACTAAAAATCGTGTCTATCTGTAATTTAGTTACGAAAAGTCGGGCAGTTTGGATTCATGTATCGAGAAATACAGGTGATTCTGTTTTCTTCTAACCATGATTTATATCAACTAAGACAAAGAAAGGAGTGTAGGAAATTGTCTCAAAATGCCACTAATAGTCGCGAGAAGTGAGTAAAAGAAAGCAAATGTAACTGAAGGAGCATGGATTAAGATTAGTTCGAATTATCCTTATGATGGTTTCGATAATCCTGAAATAAAATTACAGAAACAATATTTTTAGTAAGGAAATTTGCCTTGCCTTCACTTTGAACCTCCATACTATTTATACACTAGTCATGTCGAGATCATCTCAAACACAGCAAGCTTACTGACAGTTAAGGTGGGAAACTTTAGCTAATTGATAAACTCAAAATTGCGCCGTTAATGACATATGCATCATAAGTTCGTTAGCACTCGACCAGAAGTGCGATAGGCTACATTTTTATACTAGCGAACGATTTAGCACTAGGTAATTCGGCTTTCACTAAATCAACAAGTCGACTGCGGACCATTTTCGATTCCTGATGAGTTTCAATCCAAACTGACACTTACTTTTCAGCAAGTGTGCTAGTGTCTTTCTTGTTATTTATTAAATAATTAATAAATGCCGATATGGTAAAGAGAGTTGTGGACAGCTATCTCGAGCAGTAGACTGACGCTAGCCAGAGAGTCTGACTTTGAGGGGGGCATTCTACATGAATC
Organism: Vibrio sp. Vb2131; assembly: GCF_033338535.1. NCBI lineage: Bacteria > Pseudomonadati > Pseudomonadota > Gammaproteobacteria > Vibrionales > Vibrionaceae > Vibrio > Vibrio sp. Vb2131. The sequence goes on along the minus strand of NZ_JAWOSW010000002.1, from coordinate 301,593 downwards.
TTGGATTCTGCCACCGCAAAGCTGATATTGAATTTGATGGAGATGGATAATGAACGACAGTTGGGCTAATTTCTTTCCTTACTTTGCTGGAGCTTTTAAGCTTATTGTATTAGGGATAGGAGCCTACTTAGCCATTAAATGGCATTTTGACGAAGAGCGAAGGGTAAGAGAAGCGGAAGGTGTGGTGTTTGATAACCCAAGTCTCATGAAAAAGTTTGCGAAGACGCTAACTCTGCCATTCCTTTTGTGTCTTCTAGTTCTTCTTGTTATATATGCTACCAACTGGTTCCTGTACTGACGGCTTTATTGTTTGTTGTAGTAAAGTTGAATGCTGCCACCTCTGAGAGTCGAGCCGTAGTTGAAGTTAACGCCTATGCCGAAATTGTCCAACCAATCAAAGGGCTTTGGTGCATAAAATAGCCATCCTATAGAAGCTTCGTAGTAATGCGGACTTCCAAGTTCGTCGCTTAAATCATGCGAAAGGTCGACTCTTTTAATCCCAGTAAATAAAGCTTGCTCACCGTGATAAATATTGTAGTAACCGGTGATTTCATTAGATAGGTACCAACCTTTAGGGTTGCCTATATTGCCGTTATTTGCGCTTCCCCAGCTGTGCCCAATGAATGAATTCAATGTCGAACTGGCATGCCATTTCCCCCAACTTGTGGGAGACGTGTATTTGGCTTTAATGGATGGTTGAACTATTGCCGCCCATGCTGAAACGTTAACGGCACGGCCGTCTAGGATTCTTCCAATGATGGATGAAAGTTTATTATCGGTAGAGAATGAGTTTTTATAACGCATAAGGTGAGTCGTCGTTCTGGTGCTAAGGGTGACGTTTTCACTTGCTTTGTATAGATACCCATAACCAATCGATGCACCGTATGTCCTTTCCTTGAGAAGATCCTTACTTGTGCCGAATAGTTTGAGATCATTCTCTGTTTGTATCGTAAATGCCTTAAACGACAGCTCATGTAAGTCCTCGCTGCCCTCTATGTCAAAGTTAGTCGTGTAAGGGAGAACATATACGGATTTGCTTCGACGTTCATTGATTGACTCGTCAGTCCCGAACTCTGGGTTGGCGGTATCAAATAATGCATTCGGATCAAAGTCGCCAATACCAAACGCAATTGCGTCAGTGTCGGACAGCAACACCGCGATAGAAAAACGTTGTTGGAGAAGGTTGCTAATTTCCTTATCTAGTGGATCCGCTTGAGCAGTGTGAGGAAGAGAGAGTAGGAGAGCGAGCGAAACGACTCGCCACTCCACTGAGGCGAAGTTGGGTTGGAACATTTTGGCTCTTTCAAATGGTTCATGCATGGAGTTTTCGGACGTACCGGTACGCTAACATTAGTTTAATCGTTGAATGGTCGGTGTAACTTTGAGAAATCTATGTTTTCTCATATTGATATGAAAAAGTTCCTTAAACGAGTTTAGCTTCAATGTGTATGCTGCACCAGATTTGTTTAGCAACATCATTCTTTTCTGAAGATGTAGCAAGACTTTGTGACTAGGTTGCATTATTTTCTTTAATGTGTCTCTTGAGAGGAAAATAGCAAACTTTTTTATTGCCTTGGCGCTCAAGAAAATCTGAATCGTTCACTGTGCTACTGGTTAACTTCGAAAACTTGTAAGCATCCTGTCTGCCAACATCACGACTAACATCATCAAGGAGTACCCTTAAATACGTCAGATAAACAATGGTTTTTTTTGAGCTTTAGAAGAAATGTTCGGACCTTTGCATATTCCGCGGTGGTGCTCAATCCAAGAACTGTGTTTTGTATGTGTCCTCAGTAAATCATTGAGTCGATCTATTCTTCAAAATGTGGTCCCTTTAAATTCACTTTCTGTTACATATTTTTCGTTTTGAAAGAGCATTTTAATTTGCATCTTTTGAAAAGATCTATTTGTTAAATTTTGTATAAAATCAACTAATTGTTGAAATTAGAACCCTTGTCAAAAAGTCATTAGATTTCATGTTGAATAGCCTCTTTTACCTAATGGTATACTCTATTTGTTTGATATAATTTCCGGCAGTTTGTATACCATAAATAAAGAGAGTCTATTCATGTTCCAGAACTTAACGATCAAGCAGAAGATAGTGATTCCGCTGTCATTGATTATTGGATTGTTTATTGTGAGCTCTGTATTAAACGTTATGACAAGTTGGAAGCAATCTGAATTGAGTGAGACACTCAACGAACAGATCGTGCCGAACTTATTAACGATTGAGGATGCTTATCGCGATCTTTACCAAGCAACATCTGCAATCCAAGGTGTTGCACTTTCTGATACTCAAAACGATATTGATCATCACATCGGTGAATACAAAGACAACGCCTACAAAGCACTGCCACGTATGGAACAAATGATTGAGCTATCACAAGCCGGTGTGATGCCTTCTACACATGGTAATGAAGTTCGAACGCTTGTCTCTTTGGGTGAAAAGTGGTTAGCAAGTTATGAGGCGATGCTACGTTTACCTCAATCTCAATGGCGTGGTTACTACAATGAGCACAAACATACCTTTGAAGACCAATTTATCGAGGTTAGAGCGCAGCTTAACGTTGTAAAAGATGCAATAGAAGAAAAGCAAAGCCAATTGAAGGACGAAATATCAGCGGCTGCAACAAGAGCAGAACTCATTCTTGAGGCTGGCATTGTGATTGTTATTTTTGCCGCTATCGCGATGGCTTTTTTGTTGTTACAAACGGTTGTGAAGCCTATCAATGATATTAAAAATGCGATGACAGAAATTGCGTCCGGTGAAGGTGATCTAAGTCAGCGAATCGATGTAAAAACACAAGACGAAATTGGCAATTTAGCAGACGCATTTAACCAGTTTGTGTCCAAAATTCAAATGACAGTCGCTCAGGTAATTGAAAGCTCAAATACCTTACGTAACGAAATGGCAAATCTTAGCTCGTTGACCACGACCATCGCGAACTCGACCGTTTCTCAGCAAAAAGATAGCGAGGCGGTAGCGGCGGCAGTGCATGAAATGCAAGTCACCAGCAGAAATGTAAGCGATAGCGCTAACGAAGCCGCGGTTGCGAGCCAAACAGCGAATGATGAACTTACCAATACCAATGTTATTTTGGATCAAACGGTTAGCTCAATTCGCAGCCTCGCAAGTGAAATCGAAAGCGCAAGCCACGTCATTAACACATTGGATCATGATGTGAGTAACATTGCGTCCGTACTGGATGTAATTCGTGGTATTGCCGAGCAAACAAACTTATTAGCGCTTAACGCAGCCATTGAAGCGGCTCGCGCTGGAGAGCAAGGGCGAGGCTTTGCTGTGGTAGCGGACGAGGTTCGTTCTTTAGCCAGTCGTACGCAACAGAGTACGGGAGAAATCCAAACCATGATTGAAAAGCTACAATCTGGTGCAGGACAAGCTGTAGAAGTGATGCGCGGTAGCCAAAATAGCAGTGATGAAACGATCAAGTCCGCTGGCCGAGCGAGTGAATCCCTTTCTGAAATCTTGAACGCGATTTCACGTATGAACGAGATGAATACACACATTGCAACGGCTGCGAGCCAGCAAAGTACAGTAAGTGACGAAGTAAATAGCAACGTACAAGGCATTGCAGACAGTAGCACTTCAATTGTGGAAATCGTAAACCAAGCGCAAGCTTCTTTAGCCATGTTGTCAGAGCAAACTCAACGTTTAGATCATCAGGTCAGTCAGTTCAAAGTATAAGCTTGAGAACAGCAATCTCACTGACGAAATAACCCGCTTCTTAGCGGGTTATTTTTTAGATAAGTGGCGAACCTGACTTGTGAAATTTCGACTACATTTACATTCCTTTCTCACTTTAGTTCGTATACCAGAGTGGGCAAATAACCCTAGACAGCGGTAACAAACTCTGTACAGCGTGATGATGCTTTTATCATCACTTTTGCTGCTTTTTAACCATTGCAATTGCACACAGGAAAATGTGATTTCCAACCCAAAATCTTCAAATTTGAGAACTTCATAACACCTTTACCATAAACGTTTTTCGTAAGCGTATAGAACTGTAAATTTTGTTGTATGTACAACACTGGGTATTTATCATCCTAATTAATTTGTTCTGGATATACATCCTTTAGTCATTATTAAGTCATTCTAGAAGCTTTTAATAAGGAATCTTGAAGGCTTGTCGGTAGATAAGAGAGAAAAATTCATGAGACGTAAAACCACGCTATCTCTGCTGATTGCGTCGAGCCTTTTTGTGGTTGGATGTCAACCTAGCGAAGAAGGATCGAGCCAAGGAGGGGGGCCTGCGCCCGCAACCGAAGTAGAAGTGTTAACAGTGCAGCCAACGCGCCAAGCATTGACAGTAGAGTTGCCGGGTCGTAGCCGAGCATTCAAAGAAGCGGAAGTTCGTCCGCAAGTCACTGGCATTATTTCGGAGCGAAATTTTGTTGAAGGTGGCCTTGTTGAACAAGGACAGTCGCTATATCAAATTGATGATTCATCATTTCAGGCGGATTTGCTGAGCGCTGAAGCGGAATTAATCCGTGCGCAAGCTGCGGCAGAGTCGACCTATGCCACGGTGAAGCGTTACAGAACCTTGATCACCAAAAAATCCATCAGCCAACAAGACTTGGATGAAGCAGAAGCGGCATACAAAGAAGCGAAAGCGCAGGTCCTAGTCGCAAAAGCCAAGATCAACACAGCAAAAATCAACTTAGATTATACGCAAGTCAAAGCTCCGATTAGCGGGGTGATCGGTAAATCGAGTGTGACAGCGGGTGCGTTGGTTACGGCTAACCAAGCTGCCAAATTAGCGACCATTCAGCAGCTTGACCCTATCAATGTTGATATTGTGCAATCATCCGCGCAACTGCTGCGTTTGAAAGCATCACTCTCCCAAGGCCATATGCAAGAAGATGACTCTGCGCAAGTTACATTGATGCTTGAAGATGGCAGCACTTACGAACACAAAGGCACAATGAAATTTACTGAGGTCAATGTGAACGAAAGTACGGGCAGCGTGACGCTTCGTGCCGAATTCCCAAACCCTGACGGTTTGTTGCTACCTGGAATGTTTGTTCGTGCGACGGTCATTACTGGTGTCGACCCTGATGCGATTCTAATACCACAAAATACGGTATCTCGTGATGCGACAGGTAAAGCGACAGTGATGACGGTTAATGGCGAGAACAAAGTGGAAGCGAAACCAGTGAAGACTGCCGAAGCGATCAATAGCCAATGGCGCATTATTGATGGTTTGAACGCGGGTGATAAAGTCATTACCGCCGGTTTACAAAAGATAGGGCCAGGCAGTTCGGTAACTATCCAAAACGGTGAACAGGAGTAATCATGGCACGATTTTTTATCGATCGTCCGGTATTTGCTTGGGTTCTCGCGATTCTAACGATGTTGGCGGGGGTAATGTCATTATTCAATTTACCCGTCTCGCAATACCCAACGATTTCACCGACGACGATCACCATCAGTGCTCGCTATCCAGGTGCATCAGCAAAAACCGTTGAAGACTCGGTAACGCAGGTTATCGAGCAAAACATGACAGGATTAGATTACCTTCGCTACCTATCCTCGAGCAGTGATGCATTTGGTAATGCGACAATTACCCTGACGTTTGATAGCGAAGCTGATCCTGATATCGCGCAAGTACAGGTGCAGAACAAACTGCAATTGGCATTGACTTCATTGCCGATGGAGGTACAAAACCAAGGTATTGTCGTCAATAAATCCAATACGGCATTTCTCATGGTTGTCGCAGTTTATTCTGAAGATCCTGACTTTACAGAAAACGATATCGGCGACTTTGTTGTAACGAATATTCAAGACCCGATAAGTCGTGTAACTGGCGTAGGACAAGTGCAGGCGTTTGGTGCGCAGTATGCGATGCGAGTTTGGCTGGATCCATTTAAGCTTACGCAGTTCAACTTGACCGCAATCGATGTAGCGAACGCGATCAGTGAACAGAACGCGCAAGTTTCTTCAGGTCAACTGGGTGCGGCACCTGCGCAGGAAGGTCAGTTGTTGAATGCTACGATTTCTTCTGCAAGTCGTTTGAGCAGTGTAGAAGAGTTCCAAGACATCATTCTTAAGTCCGACGCCAGTGGTTCGAATGTTTATTTGAAAGATGTAGCTCGCGTTGAGCGTGGTGCAGAAAGTTATGATATTCGAGGCCAATATAATGGCTTCCCAGCATCGGGGTTAGGTATTTCATTAGGTACTGGCGCAAACGCGCTTGAGACAGCCAATGCGGTGAAAGAGCGTTTAGAACAACTGAGTGCAACGTTCCCAGAAGGGTTGCAGATTGCTTACCCATTTGAAACAACGCCATTCGTCAAAGCCTCGATTCAAGAAGTGGTTAAAACGCTATTAGAAGCCATTCTTCTTGTGTTCTTAATCATGTACCTGTTCTTGCAGAACTTCCGTGCGACGATCATTCCAACGATCGCAGTGCCTGTCGTATTGCTCGGAACCTTCGCTATTTTGTACGCGACTGGATTTAGCGTAAACACGTTAACCATGTTCGCGATGGTTCTGGCTATCGGTTTGCTGGTGGACGATGCCATCGTTGTGGTGGAAAACGTCGAGCGTGTGATGCATGAAGATGGTTTAGAGCCCAAAGAAGCGACCAAAAAATCGATGGGGCAGATCACTGGTGCCTTGATTGGTGTGGGTTTGACGCTTTCAGCGGTATTCGTCCCTATGGCGTTTATGTCTGGTTCTACCGGGGTTATTTACCGTCAGTTCTCGATAACTATTGTGGCGGCTATGACGCTTTCCGTTTTGGTTGCGATAATTCTGACTCCGGCATTGTGTGCTACGTTGCTGAAAAAAGGCGATGCTGAGCTTCTAGAGAAGAAAGGCTTCTTTGGCTGGTTTAACCGCAAGTTTGATGCGATGACAGCAGGCTATGAAACCGGCGTTGCTAAACTTTTAAAACGCACAGGTCGCATGTTGGTTGTATTTTTGGCAATGAGTGCAGGTGCTGGCTGGTTGTTTATGAACCTTCCAACATCATTTTTGCCAGATGAAGACCAAGGCACAGTATTCTCAATGGCTATTTTGCCGCCTAACTCAACACAAGAACAGACGGAAAAAACACTTGAGAAAATGCGTGACTTTTACCTAGTAGACGAAAAAGACAATGTAAAGTCTGTCTTCTCCGTTGCTGGATTTAGTTTCGCAGGTCAAGGCCAAAACATGGGGATGGCATTTATCGGCCTGAAAGATTGGTCTGAGCGTGAAGCGCCTGGCGCTGATGCGGCTTCCATTACGGGCCGAGCGATGGGGTACTTCTCTACCATTAAAGAAGCTTTGGTGTTTGCGTTCGCCCCTCCAGCGATTCAAGAGCTAGGTAACTCGACAGGTTTCGATTTCTATCTCCAAGACTCGTTGAATAAAGGGCACGATGCATTAGTTGCGGCTCAAGGGCAACTTCTGGGCATGGCTGCACAAAACCCGAAACTTGTCGGTGTTCGTCCAAACGGTCAGGCAGATGCGCCAATGTACAAAGTGAACATTGACCACGTCAAACTTCGTGCTTTGGATGTCAGTATCAATGACGTAAACCAAATCCTGTCAGCTGCATGGGGCGGGGCTTACATTAACGATTATATTGACCGCGGTCGTGTGAAGAAAGTGATGGTGCAAAGTGATGCGGAATACCGCATGCAGCCAAAAGATTTCGATTCATGGTACGTACGCAACGCTAAGGGAGAGATGGTGCCTTTCTCTGCTTTTGCGAGTGGCGAGTGGACCTATGGTTCTCCTCTTTTGCAGCGCTTTGATGGTTTGCCAGCAATGAATATTCAAGGCGGTGCAGCTCCTGGTGTAAGTACTGGTGAAGCCATGGAAGAAATTGAAGCAATGGTAGAAAAGCTACCAGAAGGTTTCACGGTGAACTGGAATGGTATTTCGTATGAAGAGCGCCTTTCCGGAAACCAAGCGCCAATGCTATATGCGCTATCTATCCTCGTTGTATTCTTAGTTCTTGCCGCTTTGTATGAAAGTTGGTCAGTACCTTTCGCCGTGGTGTTAGTTGTTCCTCTTGGTGTGCTTGGTGCTGTGCTTGCGGTAATGACGCGCAGTATGGATAACGATGTGTTCTTCCAGGTGAGTTTATTAACGACGGTCGGCTTGGCAACTAAAAACGCGATTCTGATTGTTGAGTTTGCAAAGGACTACTATGAGAAAGGCGCTGGGCTTATCGAAGCAACCTTACATGCTGTTCGCGTTCGTCTGCGCCCAATTATCATGACATCGCTTGCTTTTGGTTTGGGTGTGGTACCACTTGCTATCAGTTCAGGTGTGGGATCGGCAGGTCAAAACGCAGTAGGTACCGGCGTACTTGGTGGCATGATCAGTGCCACGATATTGGGTATATTCTTCGTCCCAATCTTCTTTGTAGTGGTTGAGCGATTGTTTGATCGACGTGCGAGAAAAGAGTCGGAGGCAGAGTTGTCTGAGACCAGCACTAAACCCAGTCAGCAAAGCGAGTAGGACTTGGTTGTTTTAACTGAGTTATACTAGTGATAATTAACACGATTAAAGGGCGCTTCGGCGCTCTTTATTTTATGTTTTCACTTGGTGGTTACCGTCTATGACGCGAGCCTGAAAGACGGCGTGTTGTGTGCAGTATCAGCACAGTCTTTTCGACCGAATGAAAGCCTAAAGAAGAAAAACGACGATGAAAGATCAGAAAATTTCCCCAATTTCCGTTTTGGATCAAAGCCCTATGTTTGTCTGCGGTGTGATGCAGCGCATGTACCGCAATCGTGCCCAAGCCGAGCTCTCTCGGCAAAATTTGATGACACTAGAAATGGCAAGTGCACTGGCCGCTTTAGAAGAATTTCAACCTATGAGCCAGCAAGCGTTGGCTGATGCGGTTCGAACTGAGCGAAGTGTAGCAAAGCGGATGGTGGACAATCTGGAAAAGAGAGGGTTTGTTCAAGTTTCTAAAAGTAAATCGAATCAGCGCCTTAAAATGCTAAGCATGACAAAAAAGGGGGCAAATGCTTTAAAGCAAGTTCATCAAATCATGACGAATTTACAGAAAGAGTTTTTTTCTTGTTTGTCGGAATCTGAAGCGAGTGAATTTTTTCGTCTGGTAAGAAAGCTCACTTTTGCGAATCACGACCGGTAACTTACATCAATGCCGTTTAGCGTCTTTATTTTATCGCGGACCAATTATATTAAGTTGTAGAACTTAAGAAATAGGATGCCCAACGTACAGGTCACTGTAGAAAGCACCGTAGTGAGTGCGATGATATTTGCGGCTAATGTGGCATTGCCTCCCATGGAACGCGCCATGACATAGCTGGCAGCAGCGACTGGAGAGGCGTTCATAAAGAAAAGAATACCTAGCTCAATTCCTCGAAATCCTACTAAGTAAGCCCCCATGGTGATGATGACCGGTGCTACGATGAGCTTGTAACTGCTCGCAAACCAAGATGGACCTTTCTCTTTTCTCATCAAGCTAAAGTCAAGTGAGCCACCCGTACACAACAGCGCCAAAGGCAATGTCATTTTGGACAAGTAGTCTCCTGCGTCAATAACCACATTCGGTACTGGAATAGCGAGTAAATAAAAAGCCATTCCTAGAACAATGGAGATTATGAGCGGATTCCTAGTCAGTGTTCGGCCCATCATCTTTGCTGCTTGCGAGGCAGACGTTGCCCCCTTGGGCGATAAGCAAATTACCGCTTGGACGTTATAAATAAATGTGGTGACCGCGACATAGAGCGCTGCTAGCGCCACACCTTGAGAACCATACGCATTGGCAACGTAAGCGATACCAATAATACCTGTATTTGCTCGGAACCCACCTTGGATGAGAACGCCTTGGTCAGGCGATGCTTTGAACAGAAGTTTGACGGAAAGGTAGGTGAAAATGAAAAACGAAATACTAGCGATGACGCCGAAATTGACGAATCCACTTGCCGCGGAAAAGTCGTGTTCTGAAGCCACAATGCTGACAAATAACATTGCAGGCAAGGTAACTTGAAACACCAGTTTAGAGCCTACTTCGATAAAGTTATCGTTGATTAGACCAAAGCGCTTAAAAAGAACGCCAAGTACCAACATCAAACAGATAGGTCCGGTTATCGACAAAGAGAATTGCAACTGATGTAAAACAGCTTCCATGTAAGTATCCGCAGCAAAAGAAAAAAGTGTTCCTGTTGCCTATTAAGCCACAAACCCGGAAGGTAGGACAGTAACGTGATGAAATTTTCTTCTGTTGTAGGTTCCGGAGTCATTTACACTCCAAGTTATGGACGAGGTCCCAATTTAACAAAGCGGTACTGGTCCTACGTGCGATATGTTGGTTAACTCGTTGTCGTGATGCATCCACATGCGTATTAGATGTGAGGGCTGGTCATCGTAGTTATGGATAGGAGTTCATCAATGAAAAGGAAACACAACAAAACTGTACTGTGTGCGTTTGTCTCTGGTTCGGTATTTGGTGCGGTTTTGGTCATTGCGATGTCTTTACCAATGTAATCCTCTTAATTGGCTGTTGGAACACTCACTCTAATTCAGTACAAAACAGATTGAGTTCTGCGGTATGTGCTGTTAGTTTAAAAAACATGAAAATACACGTTCGCCCTTCATTAACAACCTTCTCTTGGTGGCGCTCTAAATAGAGCGGCGCGGAATACTTACATTCTTAAGCTGCTGGATGGTAGCTAAGAGTGTTTGATCTTTTTTATCTCCAGTAGCGATCTATTAAATACTTGGAGACAAATATGAATACCCATAAAAATACATCTCAGCGTGAAATTATACTTACCGGAGATCGAGCAACAGGTCCATTACACCTCGGGCACTATATTGGTTCATTGCAACAACGAATCAAATTGCAAACGGAGCACGAGCAAACGATCTTGGTTGCGGACATGCAAGGGCTGACGGATAACGCGCATAACCCATCAAAGGTATCCTCTAATATTCTCAATGTCGTTGCAGATTATTTGGCTGTTGGTATCAACCCCACTCAAACTACGATCACGTTGCAGTCTCAAATTCCAGCGTTAGCCGAGTTGACAATGTATTACAGTAATCTTGTTTCTATCGCACGATTAGAGCGAAACCCTACGGTTAAAAATGAGATTCAGAGTAAAGGTTTTGAACGCTCTATTCCCGCAGGCTGTTTAACGTATCCAATTTCTCAAGCTGCTGATATTACGGGGTTTCATGCGACGCTAGTACCAGTGGGTGATGACCAACTGCCGATGTTAGAGCAAACTAATGAAATCGTGAGAAAAATAAACCATCTAGGTGGAAAAGAGGTTCTTAGAGAATGCCGTCCATTACTTAGTGATGCACCTCGTTTGCCGAGTACTGACGGTAAAAATAAGATGTCTAAAAGCATGGGGAACGCAATCAACTTAGGGGCCTCCGAAAAGGAGATTTCCGCGGCAGTGAAATCTATGTATACCGATCCCAATCATCTGAAAATTGAGGACCCTGGCCAAGTCGAAGGGAATATTGTATTTATCTACCTCGATGCTTTTCATCCTGATAAAAATTATGTCGAACAGCTAAAAGACCAATATCGACGAGGTGGGTTAGGTGATGGTTTGACCAAGAAAGTGTTAGAAGAATGCTTACAAGAGATGCTTCGCCCTATTCGAGAAAAGCGCGCTATGTATTTGAATGATAAAGCGCAACTGATTGATATTTTAAAACAAGGTAGTGAGCGTTCTCGCGAGAAAACCGAAAAAGTGCTATTTGATGTGAAAGATGTATTTGGTTTGAATTTGTTCTGAATTAAAAGTAAAGAGTTGAACATAAGGCACGACGGTTGGTTAACAACGTGCCTTTTTAAGCTCCCAGTCAGTCAAAGCGCATTGTTAAGAAGAAAAAAATTCACGACGAAAATCCGCGACTTCTTGTTGGTAATAGCTTTGCCATTCCGGTTCTGACAAATGTGAATGGCTAGAGGCTCTTTGTGTTCTTAGCTTGGACTCAAGTTGTTGTAATGCTTGTTGGTAATCTTTGACTTGTTTTTTTTGCTCTGTAATTTGCTGCTGACGAGCATGAATGTTTTTACTTTCTTCTTTCGTTAAGTAAGTTCGTTCTAGCTCTGCGATGAGCGCCAAGCGATCTGGTAGGCTCATACTATTAGGAATCAGGGTGACCGCACGCTCATATTTTTCCTGGTCGCTTGTTAGCCCGATAGCATCTGCATGTTCTTGCCAGTCAATGGTGAGTTGCTCGAAAGATCGCAAAAAGTTATCTGGGCTTTGAGTGTCCAGCTTTTGGGCTTCTAAGTTGAAATCGTACAGCGCGAACTCATCCGCAAAAACAACATCAGCCAATTCCCCCCAGATGCTTCTTGCTTCGTTCTTCAGCTGTGCAACACGCGACGCCAGTGATTGTTGCTCATCAAATAACAAATTTCCTACACTCTCTTGCCATTGGCTGCTGAGCTGAGGGTAGTTCGCCAAAAGCTGGAATCGAGCTGAAGATAAATGCGCCTCAAACAAGGCGATCTGCTCTTCACAACTACGGTTCAACATACACTCATGCCAAAACGTCTCAAGTTCAGCGACAAGTTTCCTGCCTTTGAGTTGAGTTAATCGCTCAGTCGTTATTTGAACTGTGGAAGGGAGCTTAGTTGTTTGTGGTGAAGTATCTGTATCGGGCACGATGCTGCTTGTTTGTGGTGATGTACTGGAGACACTCTGATTTTTTGTCTTAGGGAAAGGAGAGGAAGCGAGCTCTTCTTTTTGAACATCGTGACTGAAAGTTAAAAATATCATGCCCGCCATAATGGCGGACATGATTATCAAAGCGATTTTCTTCATGGCTTGATTGTTGCGCTTACTGGGAAATGGTCAGAAAGGTTATAGTGTTTCCATAAACTCTCTGCGGTTGTGCGCGGCACGTCTACACGGTTGTCATTGAATGATTTCACCCCGTATTCACTACTCACCATAACATAGTCAAGGTATTCCACGTTTTCGCCACCTGATAACGCTTCACCTGCGAAGTTATTGATACGGGGATCAAAGGTTGACTCCGTGTAACCAGAGTACTGAGGCTCTATGGCGCTTAAGTTAGCGATCATTTGTTGGTAGTCACCAGGGAACTTTCTTTTGTTGACGTTAAAGTCGCCGCTGTATACCACAGTTTCGCTTGAAGGAATGTTAAGAGATTGGGCGAGTGCGCGGATTTGTTTGAACTGGCGCTGACGATACTCACGGGCGGTGTCTGTATCGAAAGATGCGGTATGGGTAGCAAACACATGGTAAGCCTGACCACCTTTAATTATTTCCGCATAATTTACGCCTTTATCGGCAAAGCAGTCTGTACCAGAGCAATCGGGAAAGACATATTGCGCTTCATTCACGATAGGGTAGCGACTAACTATGATTACGCCACCATCATGAATATTAACGCCTTCTTTATCTAACATCTTTGTTTGGTAAGGATATTCCTTGGCTAACTCACGTAAGAATGCTTCACGGCCGCTGGCAAACACCTCTTGCAGCGCCAAAACATCGTAACCTTTTACATGTTGAGGAATCAGTTCGTAACGATCTCCAATGTGCGATGCAATAGCCGTCAACGCCCAGATGTTATAAGTCATCAACTTAAGGTTTTGTTCTTCGTTGTCGACAGACTCCGCTACCTTGCTTGGCGTGATGGTGTAGTAAAGATCATCATATCGAGCGGTACTGTCTGACTTAAATGCCAGTTCGGTTTCTCTCGTACCAAAAGCGTTAGTGTTGGCACGATGAATGTTACGATCATCTTTGAGAGATAACTCGACATCGGCTGCGGATAAGCCGTATTCAATGGTCGAATTGTACCAATGGCCTTCCATTATTTGATTGAGTGTTATGCTTTCACCTTCGGGGCTAGAAACCACCGTTTCAAAACGGTAAGTTTGATTTGATTTCACGCCCTCCCAGCGGTTGAAGCTTAATACAGATTTAGTTTCCCACGGACCAAGTACCTGCACATGTTGTTGCCACTCGTCTCCGTATTGAAGCAAATCACTACCTTCATGTTTTACTTGAATAGTTAACGGTTGATCAGAGTTATTCGTTAGGTAAACGTCGGTATCTGCAATGCTGGGTAACGCTATCAAGCTACTTAATAAAAGGCTCCACTGCGAAAATTTCATCTTATTTTTCCATCATTTGAACTAGAGTAATCATTCTTGTTTATAAATGTTACTTGCACGTTAAATATGGATGACATCTAAGCCAGTGTTGAAAATTGTTATCAGAATGTGATCTTTATTCAATGGTGAGGGTGGAGGTATTGAGTGTGTTGCCGTTGAAGCGGTGGAAAATAATACCAACAGTCAACGAATTGCATTCACTGCAATCAAGCTGTCATCTTTGCTCTATAAGTTGTGCGGCGTCATTCATCTAGCCATATGGCTAGAACTCAAATTGATAGATGGAGCACCATGGCTAGAGCAGTAAATCCAACCGATGAAACCATCATTAAATTGTTACAAGAGCAAGGTCTGATTAGAAGTGAAGCAGAAGCGCGTTTAAAGAAAGAGGTGTACCGCTTGCAGCCTAATGAGATAGCAAAAGTAAAAAATTATGCCCAGCATTTTGGGATAAACGCGAAAGAAAAGCTCATCGATGAGATCTTGGATCTGCGCCGAGAAGCGCTCATGAAAAGATGTAGACACAATAAGGAGCATACGAGCCTATCTCTAAAATAGCATGTGATAAAACTATCAATTACTGGTCAAGATTTGATCTCTCAAGCCGATGTATATAAGAGCGTTCAATGATATCGAGCGAAAAAACAGTGTGTTTTAGAGGTTAAGCTTTCACTTAAGTGAGAGGTTTGGAAAGGCTGCGGGGAGAAAGTGCATGCGTATTAAAGACTTAAGTGTCGTAAAGAAAATATCGGTTAGTTATTTAACCGTTTTTGCCGTGTTTGGTTTAGTGTCAGTAATGTTGGTGCAAGGTTTGTTAACACTGAATAAAGACATCTCAGTGTTAACAGATAAAAGTTTACCTTCTGTTGCGATTTTGAAAGGTATCCAAGTTGATATTACTAAAGTGCGTAAAGATGAGTTCTCTTTATTGCCAAACGCAAATCACCCCAAAATTGGTGAGTGGTTAAAAGGCCTCGACCAATGGCGTTCTGATGTGCAGGCTGGTATTGCAGAATACGAAAAGCTCGACCTTAATAAGCGTGAAACGCAGTCTTTTAGCGTTTTTAAAGAAACTTGGAATCAATACATCAAAGAAACGAAGACTTACAACGCACTGCTAAGCCAAGGTGATGCTGAAAGTGCAAATGATGTGATTTTATCGAGTTTCGATACCTACTCAAAAGCGTTGAGCAGCTTGGATGATACCCTCGCGTTGAACGATGAGTTGGTGAATTTGATTGGTGAAGAAGTACAAAGTGAAGCGGCATTTACACAATACAGCGCTGCTGTTGGTGCGCTCGTCGTCGCATTGGTCATGGTAATGTCTGCCATGCTGCTTTCTCGAGTCATTTGCGGGCCTGTTGATCGAGCATTGGAATTCGCTTCTAAAATCGCCAAGGGTCAATTGAATAATCAAATCGACGAAAGTGAATTGAGCAAAGACGAGTTAGGAATGTTGCTTAAAGAGCTTGTCGGTATGCAAACAAACTTACATTCGCTGGTTTCTGAGATTAATGACTCAACGATTCAGCTAACGGCAGCAGTAGAGGAAGTGAGTGCTATTTCTTCTCAGACCGCCTCTGGTATGCAAAATCAACAAATTGAACTTAGCTCGGTGGCTTCTGCGATGACAGAGATGCAAGCTGCTGTAAGTGAAGTGGCACAAAATACCGAAGTTGGCGCAACCTCTGCTTATTCGGCTGCGGAAGTGGCAAAGCAAGGAACGGCGACGTTACAACAAACTATCGCAGTAATTGAGCGTGTATCACATACGATCCAAGAATCAGATGAACTGGCACGTGAGCTTGAATCGAGCTCAAACAATATCAATGTGGTCGTCGATGTGATCCGCGGGATTGCCGAGCAAACAAACTTGTTAGCACTGAACGCCGCAATTGAAGCCGCTCGGGCTGGTGAACAAGGACGTGGGTTTGCTGTTGTGGCAGATGAGGTTCGTTCTCTGGCGCAACGCACTCAAGACTCCACTTCACAAATTGTGGAAATTGTTAATCAGCTACAAGAGAGCAGCAGTAAAATAGGGCATTCAAGCCGTGATTGTCAGGAGGGTATTTCTCAGTGTGTTGAGCAAGTTAATGACGCTGATAGCCAGATAAAAGAAATTGAACATTCTGTCGATAACATAGCGCAAATGAGCACACAAATCGCAACGGCGTGCAGTGAGCAGAATTCTGTATCCGAAGAGCTGAATCGCAGTGTGGAGCATATTAATAGTGCTTCAACAGAGATGGCTGAGGGAGCTTCACAAACGGCTGTGGCTTGTCAGCAGATTAGTAGCCTAGCGCACAACTTGAAAACTCGAATGGGTTCATTCCAGCTCTAGTTGTTGTGTTTCAGCTTTATTCCTAACCTCATTGCTACAATAAATAAGCCGGACGAAATGTCCGGCTTATTTATTCTCTGTCTATATAAGTTCAGAGTATGCTCAACCTTGGGAGAATATGCTCGCTAGGCTGGGATACCACTGTGAAACTTAAAATCTGTATCTGGCGTAGAAATTAAATCTGCCTCTATACGTCCAAAGTAGGCGATGCGCTCGCTGATATCTTTGCCTGCGATTTGCTCCGCTAATACAAGATAATCCTGGTAATGGCGTGCTTCTGAACGTAATAAAGAAATGTAGAACTTTGCGATATCGTCATCCATATGTGGTGCTAGTTTGGCAAAACGCTCACAAGATCGAGCTTCGATGTACGCACCAATGATGAGTTTATCGATCAGCGTTTCCGGCTCATGAGTCTTCATATGCGAAATCAGTCCTTTAGCATAACGACTTGCTGGAATATTTTTGTACTCAATTCCACGACTTTCCATGATCTCTAAAACTTGATAAAAGTGGTGTAACTCCTCTTTTATCAAAAGCACCATCTTATCGATCAAATCTTGGCTATATGGTGAGTCGGACTTAGCCATGATTGCCTTAGAAATATTGCTCTTGCCTTTTAAAGTTTCCAATGAGCCTACGTTACGGTAAGCAAAATCTTCGTAGGGCTTAAACCAGTCAAGTAGAGCATGTGAACTGGATTGATCAACGGCATACTTACGAATTAAAAACATGGCAGATTGGCCAGCTTTTAGTTCGCACAGTAGGTGGTCTAACAAAATGGTTTGAAGGTTCTCTGGTTTCTTTGCTTCCTCTACCCATTCATCAGGTGTACTGCATTGCAGAAATTGGTTAATGGGAGCAAGAAGATCTTGATAGGCGTCTAGATTCATCATTTTAGTTTTAGTACTTCACATTTTTATTGGGCATATCCGTTGTCTTGCGGATAGAAAAAAGGCTGCAATTGCAGCCTTTCTTGACCTGAAGTGAATGTTACCACTTTTTCTTCTCGCCGAAGAGTGCTTCCATGTCATTGTCACGCTCTTTGTCAGCAATCTGCTGCATTTCAGCATCGCTTTTATCTTGGCGCTTTTTATCTAAGTCACCCAACATCTCTTCAAGCTTTTGTTTCGCTTGAATAGAATAAGGATCGCTCTTAGTGCTCAAAGCATCGATACCTTTACGCAGCAGTTGAAGCGCGGTGCCTGGTTGGCCACGAGCGATAGAGTCGTTTGCTCTTTTGATGACATTTTCAATGTTGATGCGAATTTGCATCGTTTCCAAGCGCGCATTTTCGGTGACGTAGGTCTGGGTATCCAATCGGCCTTTGTTGTGCTCGTTACGGATAGTGTCGCGAAGTCGTTTAACCAGCTTAAGCATGACGATAGCTTGTTTATCACTACTCGGCATCTTGAAAGTGGTACTCTCGCCTGTAGGGCCATTCTCTTTTAGCTGCGTAATCTGCTGCTTCATATTTTCGATACGTTGAGCAAGTTGCTTGTTCTTCGGATCCAGCTCATGCATGCTCTCTAGCGCGTCAAGAATACGATTGTTTAGACACAACAACAGCTCTTTACTAAAAGGGATATGGTGCGCATGACCAATCAACTCTTCAGTACCATCTATCAAGGCTACATATCGCGCTGATTCCTGCCTTTTTGCGGTTTCAACTTTAACCTTATATTGCAACATAATGTTATAGCCTAGGATTAACACCAGTAGGATGGCTACCAAAGCGATTATTAAACCAATATTCATATCTTTGCGTCTGCTTTACTTTTCTGCGGCTAGCGTTAAAGAATACATGAATCTTATCTTACTCGGCACCTTATTTGTTTGATTATTTTGTCTCTCCCACGTTTTAGTTACTGATAGAAGTCACATCATAGAACTTCGGTCATTTATTGGCTCAACTTTGTGCATATTGTTTCTTTCTTGAAGATTATTAGTATGTGATTGAGGTATAAGTTAGAAATTGCTGTTCATTTCGATTTGAACGCGTTATAACTAATTATTATATCGCTCGCTTGAGTGGCCAATAAACTCTCTCATGAATAAGTAAGGGATTACGATGAAACTGCAGCAGCTGAAGTATATTGTTGAGGTTGTAAACCATAATCTGAATGTATCTGCAACGGCGGAAAGCTTATATACCTCTCAGCCAGGTATCAGTAAACAGGTTCGGTTGCTGGAAGATGAGTTAGGCATTCAGATTTTTGAACGTAGCGGTAAGCACTTAACGCAAGTGACGCCAGCTGGTGAAGAAATTGTACGTATCTCTCAAGAAATTCTCGCTCGTGTAGAAAGTATCAAAGCGGTGGCTGGAGAGCACACCCATCCAGAAATGGGGACGCTGAATATCACCACGACACATACGCAGGCTCGTTATGCACTGCCAGATGTCATCAAAGGTTTTACTTCTCGTTATCCAAAAGTGTCGTTACACATGCACCAAGGTACACCGTCACAAATGTCTGAGGCGATAGCTAAAGGCACAGCGAATTTTGCGATTGCGACAGAAGCGCTTCACTTATATCAAGATGCCATCATGCTGCCTTGTTATCACTGGAATCGTTCAATAGTTGTGCCTAAAGACCACCCACTAGCGAAGAAAGACAAAGTAACGATCAGTGATCTTGCCGCTTACCCATTAGTCACTTACGTGTTCGGTTTTACTGGCCGTTCAGAGCTGGATACAGCATTCAACCGCGAAGGTTTAACCCCGCGAGTGGTGTTCACTGCAACTGATGCAGACGTCATTAAAACTTACGTTCGTATGGGTATTGGTGTGGGTGTGATTGCAAGCATGGCTGTGGATGAAGAGCAGGACGGTGACTTGGTTGCAATAGATGCGAGCCATTTGTTTGGCGCGAGCACCACGAGCATCGGCTTCCGCCGTGGTACATTCTTACGCTCTTACATGTTCGATTTTATGGAGCGTTTTGCACCGCACTTAACGCGTCCAGTGGTTGAGCAGGCGATTTCGTTGAAGTCTAATGCAGAAATCGAAGAGATGTTTAAAGACATCGAGCTTCCGGTGAGATAACACTTCATTGATGTTTCGATTCCCTCTACAATGCGCTCGTTGTAGGGGGAGTTATGAAAACGCAATTTCAATTTATTAATGACTGCTTAATCGAAAACCAATCTTTGTGGCGATTCGAGCCTTTTAAAAGCAGCATTCACACATCATTACCTTGGCAGGAGCAACATCCTCGACTGTGCCAATGGCTAGCGTCTCTTACTCCCTCTCAAATCGAAGAATACAAAGCAGCACCAGAACTCGCGTTAAAAGCACTTAGTCCGTTTTTGCCTGAGCTTGAACAACTCGCAGAACTGACTCATTTAGAGCTTTTGTCGTTAAACGGCTTGGAACTCGCTCGTGGTTTAGATAACGGTATTCCGGGACGTAAGTTGGAGCAAATTAGCTCGATGGGTGAAGCTGCAATTCAACAACACTGTGGCGAAGAATGGCTAGAATGGTGCTCAGGTAAAGGTTACTTGGGGCGAATCCTGACAACGCAAACCGATCAGCCTGTAACCAGCTTTGAATACCAACAAGCACTGTGCGATTCGGGGCAACAAGCAGCCAATGAACATCATTGGAAGATGACGTTTATTCAAGGCGACGCGTTTGATAGCAAAGCGAAAGCCGTGTTTAAGCCAACGCAACACGCAGTAGCACTGCATGCATGCGGTGACCTTCACGTTCGTCTAATGCAGTACGGCAGTGAAAATGGGATTGCTGCGATGACCATATCACCTTGTTGTTACCACTTGATTCAGTCGGAACAATACCAGCCGATGTCGGAATCGGGCAGGGCTTCTTCTCTCTCATTGTCTAAGCAAGAACTGCGTATCCCATTACAACAAACGGTGACGGGAGGAGAGCGCGTGCGTCGTCATCGTCAGCAGGAAATGATGTTTCGTCTTGGGTTTGATTTGATCACGCGACAAGCTTTGGGAATGGCAGAGTATCAGCCTGTGCCGAGTATCCGTAAGTCGCAATTAAGTGATGGTTTTGAATCGTTCTGTCGCTGGGCAGCGGAGCAAAAAGGCATTGTTCTTCCTCAAGAAATCGATTTCTCTCATTTTGAAAAGTTAAGCGAACAACGCTTCTGGCAAATGGAGAGAATGAGCTTAGTGCAACTTGTTTTTCAACGTCCGTTGGAGATCTGGCTCGCATTAGATAAAGTGCTTTATCTTGAAGAACGTGGTTACCGTGTTAGATTGTCAGAGTTTTGCCCTAAATCGGTCACACCTAGAAATATTTTAATTTGTGCATATAAGATTTAGTTATTCTTTATAGCCAAACGCTCTATATGAAAAAGCCCACTTATGAGTGGGCTTTTGTAAACAAAACGTGACAAGTTATGTTTTATTTTGTCATTAATTAAACATAGCGATAGCTTGAGTTGGTTTAACGTATTCCAAGTCAAAGCTTTCTGCTACTTCTTTACACGTTACTTTTCCGTGAATAACGTTTAGACCTTCAAGGAAGCCTTTATCTTCTAGAAGTGCTTCGCGGTAGCCTTTATTTGCTAACTTCACGATGTATGGAAGTGTAGCGTTGTTGAGTGCAAATGTTGAAGTGCGAGCAACTGCGCCAGGCATATTTGCTACACAGTAGTGAACCACTTCATCAACGATGTAAGTTGGATCTGCGTGAGTTGTCGCGTGCGAAGTTTCGAAACAACCGCCTTGGTCAATTGCCACGTCAACCACTGCCGCACCAGGCTTCATCTTAGCAATGTGCTCTTTAGTGACCAGTTTAGGTGCTGCTGCGCCAGGAATTAGAACGGCACCGATAACAAGGTCCGCTTCTAGAACATGCTTCTCGATAGCGTCTTCAGTAGAATAAACCACTTTTGCGCGACCTTGGAATTCTTCGTCAAGCTTACGAAGTGTGTCTACGTTACGGTCTAGAATGGTGACGTCAGCGCGAAGGCCAACCGCCATACGAGCAGCGTTTGCACCAACAACGCCACCACCAACGATAACGACTTTTGCAGGTTCAACACCAGGTACGCCGCCTAGGAGTAGACCACGACCGCCGTGCGATTTTTCCAACGTTTGCGCGCCAGCTTGGATAGACATCCGACCTGCCACTTCTGACATTGGTGCTAACAGTGGCAAACGACCCATATTATCTGTTACAGTCTCATAGGCTATACAGACAGCTTTGCTCTTGATTAGCTCATCAGTTTGTGGAAAATCTGGTGCTAGGTGTAAATAAGTAAATAAAATTTGCCCTTCGCGGAGCATTGCTCTCTCTACTGCTTGGGGTTCTTTTACTTTTACAATCATGTCTGCTTGCGCAAATACGTCAGCAGCATGAGGGAGAATGGATGCGCCGACAGCGATGTAATCATCGTCTGAAAAACCAATGCCGGCACCTGCATTGGTCTCAACTAAAACTTGGTGACCATGTGAGATGAGTTCTCTCACGCTAGCTGGGATCATACCAACACGATATTCGTGATTCTTGATTTCCTTCGGTACGCCAATGATCATCCTGTATCCTCTTTCTATAATGGTTGTATTAACTGTTAGTAGGGTGTTATTGTCGAATTAATAACTAGTATAGTTATAGATTTGTAAAATTTGGCACCAAATATTAAAAAGTTGTAGTATATTTTTTTGCAAGGAAGTAATAAGGTGGAATAAAAAATGGCAGACAACTATAAAAAGCCGTCCAAGGAACTAGACCGTATCGACCGCAACATTCTTAATGAGCTGCAGAAAGACGGTCGTATTTCAAACGTTGAGCTTTCAAAACGTGTGGGACTTTCTCCAACGCCATGTTTGGAGCGTGTACGTCGCTTAGAGCGTCAGGGTTATATCACAGGGTATACTGCATTATTGAATCCGCAGTTCCTGGATGCATCACTATTAGTATTCGTTGAGATTACGCTAAACCGTGGTGCGCCGGATGTGTTTGAGCAGTTTAACTCAGCTGTTCAAAAGCTAGACGACATACAAGAGTGTCATCTTGTTTCAGGTGACTTTGACTATCTTCTTAAAACCCGTGTATCAGATATGGGTGCTTACCGCCGACTATTGGGCGATACGTTACTACGTCTACCTGGCGTAAATGACACTCGCACATACGTTGTTATGGAAGAAGTGAAACAATCTAACCAGCTTGTGATCAAAACTCGTTAATTTCTTGCAAAGAAAGCGGTATATGCTTCCGCTTTCGCCAGAGAGTAATTGGGTTTTTCTCCTTGATATGGTTAAATCAATTTACCGAGCGGCTTGATGCCGCTCGGAATGTTTTGCAATTTCCTATTTCATTTCCATATTCAAGTTGATTTATGTTCAAAGAGAACGCAAAGAAAGTCGAAACCATTATCAAAACCAGTGAAGAGCCCCAGTCTTCACGCTTAAATGGCTTCCAACGCTTAAAAGAGTGCTGCTTTATCGTTGGCGTTCTTAGCTCGGTATTGCTTGCGGTTGCACTATTTACCTTCAGTCCGGCCGATCCTTCTTGGTCCCAAACCGCATGGGGAGGGGATATCGATAATGCTGGTGGCCTTTTCGGCGCTTGGCTAGCCGATACTCTATTCTTCACATTTGGCTCTCTCGCTTACCCAATCCCTTTCTTGCTAGCGGCGGCTGCATGGGTGATTTGCCGTAAACGAGGAGAAGATGAGCCCATTGATTTCATGCTATGGGGTACAAGGCTGCTCGGTCTGGTCGTCCTTATTATGACCAGTTGCGGTCTTGCCGATATTAATTTTGATGACATTTGGTATTTTTCATCCGGAGGTGTGGTCGGGGATGTGTTGTCTAGCCTCGCTTTACCTACATTGAATGTACTCGGTACCACATTGGTATTGCTGTTCTTGTGGGGAGCGGGCTTTACGCTCTTCACTGGCATCTCATGGCTTAACATCGTGGAATGGCTTGGTGATCGTGCGTTAGCACTAATTGCCGCGCTTGCAAATAAGGCAAGAGGTTCAGAGCAGGAAGTTTTAGAACCTCAGCTTGATGAGTTTGTAGAAGACAAAGTCTCTACGCCTAAACACAATGTAGACCATGAAATTGATGATGAGCCGCTTCCTCATTTAACGGCGTACGATGTCGATGAACCGAAAGAGCCGGCGCCAGCGCATGAGTATCCTATTTATATGCCGCAAGCGAAACCTGATAAGCCTGCGGAACAGGCGATGGTAGAACCGACGCCACCACAACGCAAGGCTACGGTTAATGCTGCGCCAGTTTATTCTGAACCTGAGCCTCAAATACAACCTATCCATACGGTTAACACTGATAACGTTGATCCGCTCTTGGAACGCACCAAGCAACTGAATGTTACGATAGAAGAGCTTGAAGCAGCGGCGCAACAAGCAGATGACTGGGGAACTGAAGAACAGGCAGCACCATCATTTGCAGACACTTACTCTTCCTATGTAGAGCCACATACAGCTACAGAAGAACCGATCAGTGTTGAACCAGATTATGCGGAGTACGAACAATTTGAAGCAGAGCAAGTACAGCCGCCAAGTATTGAGCATCCTGTACATGAAGAGCCTGCAATTGATTCTGCTGTATTAGATAGCATCACGGCGCAAACAGAATCGAGCCAACATATTGAGCCTACGATCTCTGACTTTGATGTGTTAGATGATGAAGACGAAGTGGAATCTCAGCCTGCACAGCAAGCACAGCCAACAACGCCTCATCAGCAAGTTGCAACACCTTCAACAACATTTGAACCTGCACCTCAAAAAGTGGAGGTGGAAGAGGTCCAAGACAACGACCAAGATGTTACCGCATTCCAAGATATGGTTTCCAATGCGCAAGCCAAAGTCGCTGCAACACAGAACCCATTTTTGGTACAGAAAGAAGAAAACTTGCCAGTTCCGGAAGAGCCACTCCCAACGCTCGAGTTGCTTTATCATCCAGAAAAACGTGAAAACTTTATCGACCGTGATGCGCTAGAGCAGGTCGCTCGATTGGTAGAGAGCAAACTCGCTGACTACAAAATCAAAGCCGATGTGGTTGGTATTTATCCTGGTCCAGTGATCACTCGTTTTGAGCTTGATTTGGCGCCAGGGGTGAAAGTAAGTCGTATTTCTGGTCTTTCAACTGACTTAGCGCGTGCATTGTCTGCGATGGCGGTACGTGTTGTGGAAGTAATCCCTGGCAAGCCTTACATCGGTTTGGAACTGCCAAACATGAGTCGTCAGACGGTCTATTTATCTGATGTCATCAGTAGCCCTCAGTTTGAGCAAGCAACGTCACCAACAACGGTTGTGCTAGGTCAAGACATTGCGGGCGAAGCTGTGGTGGCAGATCTTGCGAAGATGCCTCACGTGTTAGTAGCAGGTACAACAGGTTCTGGTAAGTCGGTGGGTGTGAACGTGATGATTTTGAGCATGCTGTATAAAGCAGGTCCAGAAGATGTACGCTTCATCATGATTGACCCGAAAATGCTAGAGCTTTCTATTTATGAAGGTATCCCTCATCTTCTTTCTGAAGTTGTGACTGATATGAAAGACGCATCAAATGCTCTGCGTTGGTGTGTGGGCGAGATGGAACGTCGTTACAAATTGATGTCGGCATTAGGTGTACGTAATGTGAAGGGCTTCAACGAAAAATTGAAGATGGCAGCAGAAGCGGGCCACCCAATCCATGACCCGTTCTGGCAAGAAGGCGACAGCATGGATACTGAACCGCCATTGCTAGAAAAGCTGCCTTACATCGTCGTTGTTGTTGACGAATTTGCTGACCTGATGATGGTGGTAGGTAAGAAAGTTGAAGAACTGATTGCTCGCTTGGCGCAAAAAGCGCGTGCGGCAGGTATTCACTTAATTCTTGCGACTCAGCGTCCATCGGTTGACGTTATTACCGGTCTAATTAAAGCGAACATTCCAACTCGTGTTGCGTTTACGGTATCGACTAAAACGGACTCTCGTACAATCCTAGATCAAGGCGGCGCAGAATCACTACTTGGTATGGGTGATATGTTGTATCTACCGCCGGGATCTAGTCATACAACTCGTGTTCACGGTGCATTTGCATCAGATGATGATGTTCATGCTGTTGTAAACAACTGGAAAGCGCGTGGTAAACCGAACTATATTGAAGAGATCATCAGTGGAGATCAAACTCCAGAAAGTCTATTGCCAGGTGAGCAAATGGAAGCGGATGAAGATGTAGACCCGCTCTTCGATCAAGTTGTTGAGCACGTGGTTCAATCACGTCGAGGTTCGGTTTCCGGTGTTCAGCGCCGATTTAAGATAGGTTACAACCGTGCCGCCCGTATTGTAGAGCAGCTTGAAGCGCAGGGCATCGTAAGTGCTCCGGGTCATAACGGTAACCGTGAAGTACTGGCACCTGCGCCACCAAAAGATTAATGAACTTGTTTTACTCACCTCAGTCCAACTGAGGTGAGTGGTTCTAATAATAGGTATCTGAATGAAAAAACTATTTTCAGCGAAACTTTTCTCTGCGCTTGTTTTAAGCTTTTCCCTCTTTTCTACCGCACACGCAGCATCTCCTAAAGATGAATTAAACAAACGCCTTTCTATGAATGATGGCTTTAGTGCGGATTTCTCTCAGCAGGTTATCAGCCCTGAAGGCGAAACGGTTATGGTAGGAGAAGGTATGGTTGAAATCGCTCGCCCAAGCCTGTTCCGTTGGAGTACAACATTCCCTGATGAGAACCTATTGGTCTCTGACGGTAAGACATTGTGGTACTACAGCCCATTCATCGAGCAAGTGAGCATCTACTGGCAAGAGCAAGCAACAGAGCAAACGCCATTTGTTTTGCTAACGCGTAACCGAGCAAGTGATTGGAATAACTACAAAATATTTCAAAAAGGTGACCAGTTTACTCTCATTCCTACCGCAGTAGACTCCACACAAGGTCAATTCCAGATTAATATTGATGCCAAAGGTGTCGTGAAAGGCTTCAACGTGGTTGAGCAAGACGGCCAAAAAGGTTTGTTCACCTTTAACAACGTGAAGCTGGGTAAACCAAAAGCAGACAGATTCACATTCACAATTCCAAAAGGTGTGGAAGTGGATGACCAAAGGAATTAATTGGTAGTGAGTAATTACACATTAGATTTCTCGGGGGACGAAGATTTTCGTCCCCTTGCTGCTCGTATGAGACCGGAAACAATCGAGCAATACATTGGACAGCAGCACATTTTAGGCCCTGGTAAGCCACTGCGCCGTGCGCTAGAGGCGGGTCACATTCACTCTATGATCCTTTGGGGACCACCAGGCACAGGCAAAACGACATTAGCGGAAGTGGCTGCAAACTACGCCAATGCTGAAGTAGAGCGTGTGTCTGCCGTAACGTCTGGTGTGAAAGAAATCCGTGCAGCAATCGAGAAAGCACGTGAGAACAAAATGGCGGGCCGCCGCACCATCTTATTTGTGGATGAGGTGCATCGCTTCAACAAATCTCAACAAGACGCGTTTTTACCGCATATCGAAGATGGCACGGTTACCTTTATTGGTGCGACGACAGAAAACCCGTCGTTTGAGTTAAACAACGCATTGCTGTCACGTGCACGTGTCTACAAGCTAACGTCTCTCGATAAAGATGAAATCTCACTGGCGCTGAATCAAGCGATCAGTGACAAAGAGCGTGGCTTGGGCAATACACCCGCACATTTCGCTGATAACGTATTAGACCGCCTAGCAGAACTGGTCAACGGTGATGCTCGCATGTCTCTCAATTATCTTGAGCTGCTCTACGACATGGCAGAAGACAATGCGCAAGGTGAAAAAGAGATCACGCTTAAGTTGCTGGCTGAAGTGGCAGGGGAGAAAGTCTCTCGCTTCGATAACAAAGGTGATATCTGGTATGACTTAATCTCTGCGGTCCACAAATCCATTCGTGGCTCTAACCCAGATGCGGCGCTTTACTGGGCTGCACGTATGATTGCTGCGGGTTGTGATCCTCTTTATATTGCCCGTCGATTACTTGCGATAGCATCGGAAGATGTCGGCAATGCGGACCCTAGAGCCATGCAAGTGGCACTCTCCGCGTGGGACTGTTTTACACGCGTTGGTCCAGCAGAAGGTGAACGTGCGATTGCTCAAGCTATTGTTTATCTCGCGTGCGCTCCAAAGAGTAATGCCGTTTACGTTGCTTGGAAACAAGCGCTAGCGGACGCTCATAACTTACCTGAATATGAAGTGCCGCATCACCTTCGAAATGCGCCAACCAGTTTGATGAAAGACATGGGTTATGGGGCTGAGTATCGTTATGCTCACGATGAGCCTGGTGCTTACGCAGCAGGTGAGCAATATTTGCCGCCTGAAATGGGCGATCGTAGGTACTATCAGCCGACAAATCGTGGTCTGGAGACCAAAATCGGCGAAAAGTTAGATTACTTGGCTACTTTAGACGCAAATAGCCCACAAAAGCGCTATGAAAAGTAGGCGTTTTTGGATACATTTGTTTAGTAAATTTTTTTAACGCGTACGCTTGGAAAGTGCGCGTGATTTCACAACAAAAAGCATAGGATTAACAATGCTGGATTCTAAATTACTTCGTACAGAGCTGGATGAAACAGCTGCTAAACTGGCGCGTCGTGGCTTTAAGCTAGACGTAGATACTATTCGTAAACTTGAAGAACAACGTAAGTCCATTCAAGTAGAAGTAGAAAATTTACAATCCACGCGTAACTCCATCTCCAAGCAAATCGGCCAAAAAATGGCGGCTGGCGACAAAGAAGGCGCAGAAGAGATCAAGAAACAAATCGGTACGCTAGGTAGCGATCTTGATGCGAAGAAAGTTGAACTTGAGCAAGTAATGGCTCAACTAGACGAATTCACGCTTTCTGTACCAAACATCCCAGCAGATGAAGTGCCAGATGGCAAAGATGAAAACGACAACGTTGAAATCTCTCGTTGGGGTGAGCCAAAGTCTTACGACTTCGAACTGAAAGATCACGTTGACCTAGGCGAAATGGGCGACGGTCTAGACTTCGCAAGTGCAGTTAAGATCACTGGCGCACGTTTCATCGTGATGAAAGGCCAATTTGCTCGTCTACACCGTGCAATCGCTCAGTTCATGCTGGATCTTCACACTGAAGAGCACGGCTACACAGAAATGTACGTACCTTACCTAGTAAACTCTGACAGCCTATTCGGTACTGGTCAGCTTCCTAAGTTTGGTAAAGATCTTTTCCACACTGAGCCGCTAGTAGAAAAAGTAAACGACGAAGAGCCACGTAAACTGTCTCTAATCCCTACTGCAGAAGTACCTGTAACGAACCTAGTTCGTGACACGATTTCTGACGAAGCGGATCTACCAATTAAGATGACAGCTCACACGCCATGTTTCCGTTCAGAAGCAGGTTCTTACGGTCGTGATACTCGTGGTTTGATTCGTATGCACCAGTTCGACAAAGTTGAGCTAGTACAAATCACTAAGCCAGAAGATTCAATGAACGCACTAGAAGAGCTAACAGGTCACGCTGAGAAAGTTCTACAACTTCTAGAGCTTCCTTACCGTAAAGTGGTTCTATGTACAGGTGACATGGGCTTCGGCGCTCGTAAGACTTACGACCTAGAAGTTTGGGTTCCTGCTCAAGAAACTTACCGTGAAATTTCTTCATGTTCTAACATGTGGGATTTCCAAGCTCGTCGTATGCAAGCACGTTTCCGTCGTAAAGGCGAGAAGAAACCTGAGCTTGTACACACGCTAAACGGTTCTGGTCTTGCTGTAGGTCGTACAATGGTTGCTATCCTAGAAAACAACCAAGAAGCAGACGGCCGCATTGCAATCCCTACAGTACTTCAGAAGTACATGGCGGGCGCAACGCACATCGGTTAATTCATTAACCACTAGAACACCAAAACCCAGCCTTAGTGCTGGGTTTTTTGTTATCTGCGTCGAGTGAAAATACGTTGTTATGTAAATGTAGGGTGAGGTATTGCATAGTTAGCCTAAATTATTAAAACCAGCCCCTAATGATATTTTTCTAAGCTTCATTGAGCGTGACAAGCTCCTCCAAAAGATAAAGAGGAGGTACTTTCATGGCTTCAATAAGAATAAGCGGCTCTGTTGGCTTGGGTGGTAAAAATGTGGATGCTGATATTCGTACGGTACAAAGGTCTATTAACCAATTGCTTGGTTCTTTAAAGGGAGTAAAGGAACTTAAAGTGGATGGGAAACTAGGCTCTAGACCGGAAAACTCCAAGACTGTCGCCGCAATTAAAGCTTTTCAGAAAAGCCTTGTTGGGATGGTTCGTCCAGATGGAAGGATAGATGTGAATGGAAGAAGCCATCGTAAGCTGAATGATTATTTAAAACGAACACCTGAGACTGCGGTGGCATATACGTTACCTTTGGTTGGCTCAAGAGATGCGTTGACGGACTTGGATTATCGCAAAGTAGCTGAAACCCTTGAATGCGAAGTCGCTGCTATTAAAGCTGTAGCGGAAGTTGAGAGCCGAGGAGAAGCCTACTTTAGCAATGGTAAGCCAAAGATTTTGTTTGAGGCTCATATATTTTCGAGACTCACTTCAAGAGCCTACGATAACAGTCATCCAAGTATTTCAAGTCGGCATTGGAATCGAAGTCTGTATGTTGGTGGTATCTCAGAATACGTACGTTTAAATAAAGCGATTGAACTGAATTCAAATGCAGCAATCCGCTCCGCATCTTGGGGACGTTTCCAAATTATGGGCTTTAATTTCAAGTTAGCTGGTCATGTTACCGCTGAATCCTTTGTTAAAGCTGTATTCGAGTCAGAGAAGAAACAACTTGAGGCTTTTGTTACGTTTATCCAAAAGTCTGGCTTAGGTGAACATATAAGAGATAAAAATTGGGCTGCCTTTGCTCGTGGTTACAATGGTTCTGAGTATCAGAAAAATCAATACGACGTCAAATTAGAAAAGGCTTACAAAAAATATGCTTCGATTAAAAATGCTGCGTAACATTTCTTTGCTTGGACTTATTTTTAGTTCATCTGCTTGTGCTTCCAGCCACACTAATACTGCGCTATTTAAGTGTGATGCTTCACATCCTAACCGTCTAGAAATATCAATAGAAAATATAAACAGTCAGGTTCTACTGTCGGAGCTTAACTTAGGGGGGAGCAGTATTGAAAGAACCTTAGCTGTAAAGGACTTTAAATTAGACCAGTATCATCGAGCGTTGGTAGATGAGAAGTCACTGGAATTTAGTATTGGTGAGCGCGTCATATTAGTCAGTGAGTACTTTAGCGAGGAGTTTGGTGAGGTAGAGAAAATACTCAGTGTTACTTTGAGAGAGCCTGAGCAAACGCAGTACTTTGAATGTGAGGAAGGGAGTATGAGTAACCTTGCATTGCTTTTCCATGAGAGTGCCGAATAATCGATTACAGAGTAATTATTACTAAAACGTAATAGTGTTTTCGAATTTATCCTAATTATCTTGTTATTTGTAATCGATATAATCATCCACCTTACCACGGTAAGTAGATTTTCTCATTCAAGTAACGAGGAGGGCTTATGGCCGTAGGGTGGGCAAATGACGATAGCGTCAGCCAACAAATTCAAAACACAATAGACGACGAGATTTCCCGTGTTCGTGGCAGTATCACAAGGGGTGAAAGCGCCCATTATTGCGATGAGTGTGGTGATGAGATCCCAGAAGCACGTCGTTTTGCTATGAAAGGCGTTCGTTTGTGTATCGAATGTCAGTCAACAATCGAATTGGTGTCTCAACGCCAAGCATTGTTCAATCGACGAGCGAGTAAAGACAGTCAACTCCGATAACTTTACTGTTCTAATAAATAATGAGACGGTTTGAGTCTCATACTCAAACCGTTTTCATATTGAATTGGACTATGAAGCGAAGCAGTCTTTACGTTGCAACGCAGCATCAATCGCGTTAACTAGCTTCTCAATATCTTCCGGCTTGCTGATGAACGGCGGCATCATATAAATCAGTTTGCCAAATGGACGAATCCAAACTCCGTGTTCAACAAACAAGGCTTGGATGGTTTCCATATTCACAGGGCGATGCGTCTCCACTACGCCAATGGCACCTAGCCAACGGGTGTTCTTCACCAACTCGTATTCTTCAAGTTTTGGTAGTAACTCAGAAAACAGCGTTTCAATTTGTTGGGTTTGTTGCTGCCAATTACCTCGCTCAATCAATTCCAAACTTGCGGTGGCAACAGCACAGGCGAGTGGATTCCCCATAAAGGTTGGACCGTGCATAAAACAGCCTGCATCACCACCACAAACGGTGTCTGCTACGTGTTTGCTCGCCAGAGTCGCAGAGAGGGTCATGTAGCCGCCAGTGAGTGCTTTCCCGACACACAGAATGTCTGGTTGAATGTCTGCATGTTCGCAGGCAAACAACTTACCGGTACGACCAAATCCGGTAGCGATCTCATCTGCAATCAATAACAAGCCGTATTTGTCGCAAAGCCTACGCACGCCTTTGAGAAATTCTGGATGGTAGATGCGCATGCCGCCTGCGCCTTGAACAATAGGTTCTAGGATCACCGCAGCAAGTTCTTCATGGTGCGTTTCAATCTTGTGCTCGAAGTCAGTAAGGTCCTCTGGCTTCCATTCATCCCAATAACCACAAGTTGGTGACTCCGCAAAGATATGCTCAGGCAAAAAGCCTTTGTAAAGAGAGTGCATTGAGTTATCAGGATCGGTAACCGACATAGCCGCAAAGGTGTCGCCGTGATAACCGTGTCGCAAAGTAAGAAACTTCGGTCGGCGTTCGCCTTTTGCATGCCAATATTGCAGTGCCATTTTTAAGCTGACTTCTACGGCAACGGAGCCTGAATCGGCAAGGAATACATGTTCAAGGTTATTTGGTGCAAGGGACAATAGCTTCTTACACAAACTGATTGCTGGCTGGTGGGTAATCCCGCCAAACATCACGTGAGAGACCTGATCGATTTGCTGGTGAGCGGCTTGATTTAAATGCGGATGGTTGTAGCCGTGGATCGTCGACCACCAAGAAGACATGCCATCGACCAGCTCAGTACCGTCTTCCAATTTAATATGAACACCATTTGCCGATGCCACTGGGTAGCAGGTCAGAGGTGTCAATGTCGAAGTGTAAGGATGCCAGATATGCTGGCGGTCGAAGGCGAGATCCATGTGCGATTCCAATAATAATTGAGGTTAAAAAGTAGACAGATGTAAACTTTGTTCTTTTGCGTTGTGTTGACAGTTTATCGAGACTCAGTAGACTGTCAACACAACAACAAAAGTGACTAAAGGAATACACGTGGAAGTTCGTCATAACTGGACGCATGCTGAAGTGCGCGATCTCATGGAAAAACCATTCATGGATCTCCTATTCGAAGCGCAGCTTGTACATCGTCAATATCAACAAACCAACCATGTTCAAGTAAGCACGCTTCTGTCGATTAAGACTGGTGCTTGTCCAGAAGATTGTAAGTACTGTCCTCAGAGTGCTCGTTACACCACAGACATCGAGAAAGAGCGTCTGATGGAAGTAGAACGCGTACTCGATGCTGCGCAAAAAGCCAAAAATGCTGGTTCTACTCGATTCTGTATGGGCGCAGCATGGAAAAATCCAAAAGAGCGTGACATGCCGCATTTGACCGACATGATCAAAGGCGTGAAGGACATGGGTTTAGAAACGTGTATGACATTAGGTATGTTGACACCAGATCAAGCAAAGCAATTGGCAACCGCAGGTCTGGATTACTACAACCACAACCTAGATACCTCACCTGAGTTCTACGGCAACATTATTACCACACGTACTTACCAAGACCGTTTAGATACTTTATCTCACGTACGTGATGCTGGCATGAAGATCTGTTCCGGTGGCATCATCGGCATGGGTGAAAGTGCTAACGACCGAGCAGGTTTGTTGGTTGAATTGGCTAACTTGCCGGTACACCCTGAAAGCGTTCCAATCAACATGCTCGTGAAGGTAAAGGGGACACCACTGGAAGAGGTGGACGATGTTGAGCCATTCGATTTCATTCGCTTGATTGCGATTGCGCGCATCATGATGCCTCAATCAGCGGTTCGTCTATCGGCTGGCCGTGAAAACATGAACGAACAAATGCAAGCGCTGTGTTTTATGGCGGGTGCAAACTCAGTCTTCTATGGCTGCAAACTTCTGACGACTCCAAATCCTTCTGAAGATAAGGACATGATGCTGTTCAATAAGCTCGGTATTAACAGCCAAGAGGTGTCTCAAAAGCCTGATGAAATCGAAGAAAACGAGTTACTCGATCGCGTCGTAGAGCGCGTTGCTGCCCGTCCGACAAAAGACGACCTTTTCTACGATGCCAGCGTTTAAATCTCGTATCGAGTCCGCCCTTGCTGAGCGTAAAACGCAAGGGTTGAATCGCTCTATGAATGTGGTGTTTGCCGGTAACCAGTCCGTTTTGGAACACGAAGGTAGACGCTACATTAATTTCTCAAGTAATGATTATTTGGGATTGGCTAATGACCAAGCGCTTGTTCGGGCTTGGCAGCAAGGTTTAAGCGTATATGGTAGTGGCAGTGGAGCATCACCGATGGTGACTGGCTTTAGTGCCGCGCACAGCAATTTAGAAGCCGCACTGACCGAATGGTTGGGTTACGACAGAGCAATTCTGTTTGGTTCTGGATTCAGTGCTAATCAAGCCTTGTTGTTCACCTTGTTGGAAAAATCAGACGTATTGATCCAAGACCGTTTGAACCATGCCTCACTGATGGAAGCGGGGGCGTTGTCACCAGCTAAGATGAAGCGCTTCAAACACAATGACATCGAGCACCTAAAGTCGCTGATTAATAGCGAAGACAACCATCTAGTTGTGACTGAAGGGGTATTCAGCATGGACGGCGACTGTGCGCCGCTTAGCGATATAGCTGAAGTCACTCGTAGTCATGATGCTTGGTTTGCTGTCGATGACGCTCATGGTATTGGCGTTCTTGGTCAATCCGGTGGTGGTTCTTGCGAGTTGGCAACGGTTAAACCCGAGATACTGATCGTTACTTTCGGCAAAGCGTTTGGTATGTCTGGCGCGGCTATTTTATGTGACCACGCAACGGGAGACTTTTTGACTCAGTTTGCTCGTCACCATGTGTATTCCACAGCGATGCCTCCGGCACAAGCCTACGCGCTCACGCATGCGGTTTCTATGGTTCAAGAGCAGTCTTGGCGACGTGAAAAGCTCTCTGAGCTTAGTGAAGTGTATCGAGATAGCCTTAGCGACCTTGAGGGGTTTGTTGAGACTCAAACTTCGATTAAGCCCTTTTTGATTGGTGAATCTGAATTGGCTTTGCGAGTAGCAGGTGCTTGTCGCCAAAACGGTATTTGGGTGACTGCTATTCGCCCTCCGACGGTGCCTAAAGGAACGTCTCGTCTTCGAATCACACTCACTGCCAATCACACTAATGAACAAGTTAAAACGCTTTCAATCGCATTGAAGCAAGCATTAGGAGCGCTGTAATGGATAATGCAACTACCGCATTAGCGCAAACGCTCGCGTTAGAGAGTTTCCATCAAGATAAAGACGCGATTGCCTCTTCGTTTGGTAAAGCAGCAGAAACATACGATAAACATGCGGCTTTTCAACGTGATGTCGGGCATCAGCTGCTTGATAAACTTCCTGAAAACTTGACGGGAAAACGTGTATTGGATTTAGGTTGTGGCACGGGTTATTTCTCCCAACTACTTCAACAACGCGGTGCGGAAGTAGTCTGCGGCGATATCTCTCAAGCCATGTTAGATAAAGCAGAGCAGCGTTGTGGTGCAGTACGAATGCATTACCAAGTTGCTGATGCTGAAAACTTACCATTTGACGATGATAGCTTCGATTACGTGTTTTCAAGTTTAGCGCTGCAATGGTGTACAGATTTAAGTTACCCACTAAAAGAAGTGCGCCGCGTGCTAAAAAATGGTGGGAAAGCGTGGTTCTCTACACTGGTTGATGGATCACTGTATGAGCTGCGTGCATCATGGGAAAAAATTGATGCATATCAACACGTCAATAACTTTCTAACGCTCAATCAGGTAAAAATTGCGTTAGCGCAATCTCGATGTGACAGCCATCAACTAGACTTGACCACCATCACAGTTTGGTACGACTCTGCATTTTCAGTTATGCGTGACCTCAAAGGTATAGGTGCAAATCACGTAAGCGGGCGCTCACACGGTTTAACTAGTCGCGAGACTTTGTTAAAAGTTGAGCATGCGTACCAAGCGTTTAAAAACGATCAAGGTCTTCTACCTGCAAGTTATCAGGTTTGTTTTGGAGTAATACATCTATGATTGATGCTTTTTTTATTGCTGGTACGGATACTGATGTTGGAAAGACGGTAGCGTCTAAAGCCATTTTGCAAGCGATCGCAGCAAAAGGACTAAACACTATTGGTTATAAGCCAGTGGCAGCAGGGAGTGACAAGACTGAAGCGGGATGGCGCAACTCTGATGCTTTACACTTACAAGACGCCGCAACACTCGATGTGGCCTATGATGATGTGAACCCATACGCTTTAGAGTTGCCTGCTTCTCCCCACATTGCAGCGAAGCATGAACATGTCGAAATAAGTTACGATGTTCTGAGTCAAAAACTGGCTCAACATAAGCAGCAAGCCGATGTTGTTCTCGTTGAAGGTGCTGGAGGCTGGCGTGTGCCAGTATCCGATACGGACTGTTTATCTACATGGGTAAAAGAAGAGCAGTTACCTGTTGTACTGGTGGTTGGCATTAAATTAGGCTGTTTGAGCCACGCTTTACTCACAGCAGAGAGTATTAAAGCGGATGGTTTGAATCTTGTTGGCTGGGTGGCAAACCGCGTCAACCCAGGCACAGAGCACTACGCTGACATTATCGAGATGCTAGAAGCACGTATCGATGCACCTAAGCTTGGGGAAATTCCATATATTCCAAGTGCTAAACGTAAAGAGCTAGGCAAGTACATTAATGTAGAGCCGTTGCTAAACACTGACTAATGGTGTTTAGGATAAAAGACTAAAAAACCCAAAGGGCTGCGCAATGCAGCCCTTTCTTGTTGGTGTAACCTAAAAAGTCAGATTACTTATCTTGGCTGAGCCCCATCAATGCTTGTTGTGTTTCTGCAACACGCTGAGACATATGATGATCGGTTGAAATACCAAGTTGTTGCTTTGCCTCGTCCTCTGAGATGCCTAGGTGACAACGTAGTAAATCAATAGCCATTTGATAGTCGTTAGTTTCTACCATGGTTTTTCCCTCAATACATGGAGTTTTTGAGCTCACCCAATGCACTTTTTGCAATGTACTTAGAGTGGCTCTGTTTTGTTCATCTCATTCGAATTTAGCATGTCCATGTAGCCGCACAATAAGACCAAAGTCTATAGCAGAGCTAACGTACTGTTTTTGGTCTATTAAAAAATTTCTAGCTAAGTTGCTAAGAGGTGATAGATTTAACACCAAGATCATCTATCAATAGATCATGGGTAGCTCAGAGCTTATTTTATCATTTTGATAAATGTATATGAACGGAGGTTCCAGCTCCTACCAAAGCATGTTTTGAAATCGCTTGAATCAAATATTTCAGTCCCGAAAACAAATGTTGCAATTTATTGCTTAACCTTGTTTTTATCGCGGATAGACTATATCTATAACGCACGGAACATGAAAATCAACGGAATTGGCTTTTATAGCGATTACCATTTGTTCCTTATAACAATCCGTTTTAAAAAAACGATAAGCTTCCTCGGAGAAAAGTAATGAAGCGAATTATGTTATTCCTAGCAACTAACCTAGCTGTCGTGCTAGTGCTTAGTGTTGTTCTGAATATTGTTTACGCTGTAACTGGAATGCAACCAGGCAGTCTGTCAGGTTTACTTGTAATGGCTGCTGTATTTGGTTTTGGTGGCGCATTTATTTCGTTGATGATGTCAAAGGGTATGGCGCTACGCTCGGTTGGTGGTATGGTCATTGAAAGCCCGCGCAACGAAACGGAGCATTGGTTAGTCGAAACTGTGGGTCGTCAAGCTCAACAAGTGGGTATTGGTATGCCAACGGTGGCTATTTATGATTCACCAGATATCAATGCATTTGCGACAGGTGCAAAACGAGATGACTCTCTTGTCGCAGTTTCTACTGGTCTTTTACACAATATGACTCGTGATGAGGCAGAGGCAGTACTTGCACACGAAGTGAGCCATATTGCAAATGGTGATATGGTCACGATGACGTTGATGCAAGGTGTCGTGAACACGTTTGTTATCTTCCTATCACGCTTTATTGCCAATATCGTGGCATCGAACGATGATGAAGAAGGCCAAGGTACAAATATGATGGTTTACTTTGGCGTATCCATGGTGCTTGAACTGGTATTTGGTTTCCTAGCTAGCTTCTTGACTATGTGGTACAGCCGTCATCGCGAATTCCACGCGGACGCAGGTGCTGCGCGCCTCGTTGGCAAAGAAAAAATGATTGCGGCTCTAGAGCGTTTGAAGGTGAGTCATGAATCTCAACTGGATGGCACCATGATGGCGTTTGGTATCAATGGCAAGCAGTCGCTGACTGAGCTACTAATGAGCCACCCTCCGCTAGATAAACGTATTGCAGCGTTGCGAGGCCAGCAATACTAATTGTTCCTACTTAAATAATTGTTAATCTGCTGAAAAGGCTTGGTTTTGACCAAGCCTTTTTTTTTCGCCGATTGATCGCGTGCGAACTTCATCACGTACTACTTACAGAAATAAAGTTATACAAAATTATTTTTGTACAACTTTGGAGGAATGAACTATCTTGTACATATAATAATTTTGTACAACTTAATGGGCGTGTAGGAGTAAAAAATGGACATACAGTCTGTTGGCAATATCTATCAAAAGCTCAACAAAGCGAACTTACATCTGCTTAAGGATATATATCACCAAGATGTAGTATTTGAGGACGCAGCGCATCGTTTAGAAGGATGGCCAGCACTTTCGGATTATTTCACCTCATTATATGCCAACGTCATCAGTTGTGATTTTGTAATCCATGAGCATCAACAAGTCGGAGATACAGGCTTCCTAACTTGGACAATGGACCTTCAGCATCCCAAACTTCAGAAGGGTGCGCCTATTCTCGTCAATGGTGTTTCGCACCTCAAATTTAGCGAAGGTCAGGTCATTTATCACCGAGACTATTTTGATCTCGGAGAGATGCTCTATGAGCATTTACCGTTACTTGGTTCAGTCGTTAAAACCATCAAGCAAAGGTTAGGACAATGAACAACACCATCTTAATCACAGGCGCCACCTCCGGAATAGGAAGGCAGCTTGCCCTAGATTACGCGAACTCAGAATGGAATGTGATTGCTTGTGGTCGGAATCAAGATGTTCTTGCAGAACTGGAGGCAGTTTCCTCCAAAATTCATACATTGCAGTTTGATGTGACAAATTATGAGGAAACTCAGCAGGCGCTCTCTAATTTGCCATTTACGCCAAACACATGGGTTTTTAACGCAGGCGATTGTGAGTACATGGATGAGGGAGTGGTCGACGCGAAACTCATGGCGCGTGTGATGAACGTAAATGTTGTCGGTGTTGCCAACTGCGTTGAAGGCTGCCAAGTGCATTTAGAGAGAGGGCACCGCATTGTTATTGTTGGCTCTATCGCATCAGAAGTGGCATTGCCTCGTGCTGAAGCTTACGGCGCATCCAAAGCGGCAGTCAGTTATTTTGCACGCACGCTCGCCGTCGACTTGAAAAAGAAAGGGATCAAAGTGGTAACGGTGTTTCCTGGTTTTGTTGAAACGCCGTTGACTAACAAAAACGACTTCGAAATGCCAATGATCATTTCTACTCAGCAAGCGTCGGACTCTATCAGGAAGCAGTTAGCCGCCAACAAGACCTATATCTATTTCCCGGCGAGATTTACCAGTATTTTACGTTTTATCTCGTTACTTCCATACAGTTGGCAAGCTCGCCTAACTGCTAAACTCGTATCATAAGAAGGAATAAAAATGAAAACAGCAGGAAGAAAGAAGATAGCGATTGTGGGAACGGGAATCTCTGGCCTTACTTGTGGTTATTACTTGCATAAAGAACATGATGTAACGCTGTTTGAAGCGAACGATTACATCGGTGGCCATACTGCAACCGTTGATGTGAGCCTTGATGGTAAAGAATACGCGATAGATACTGGGTTCATCGTCTATAACGACCGTACGTACCCTAATTTCATTAAAATGATGAGCGAGATTGGCGTTGAAGGTCTGCCGACTCAAATGAGCTTCAGTGTCAGAAATGATGGGAACGGACTAGAGTACAACGGCCACACAGTGTCGACATTGTTTGCTCAAAAACGTAACTGGGCAAACCCTAAATTTTATCGATTTATCTTCGAGATACTTCGTTTCAATAAACTTGCCAAGCGCTTCGCTAGCGAGCAGTCCACGCACTCTCAGACGTTAGGTGAGTTCCTTGACGAACACAAATTCAGTGCTTTCTTTACCGATAACTACATATTACCGATGGGCGCTGCGATTTGGTCGTCGACTTTGGCTGACATGCGCGCATTCCCTCTTATGTTCTTCTTACGTTTCTTCCTCAACCACGGTCTGCTAGATGTGACTAACCGACCACAATGGTATGTGATTAAAGGTGGTTCACGTTCATACATTCCACCATTGACCAAAGGCTTTGCGGAGAATATTCGTCTTAATAGTCCTGTCGAAAAAGTGGTTCGCAACGAAAAAGGGGTTGGCGTTCAAGTTCGCGGAGAAACGCATTGGTTTGATGACGTTATCTTTGCTTGTCACAGTGATCAAGCAATGAGAATGCTAGAGGATATCAGCCCAATTGAGCAGGAAATCTTGGGGGATATGACATACCAAGCAAATGAAGTTGTTCTTCATACCGACTCTGCCGTACTACCAAAACGTAAGGCAGCATGGGCATCATGGAACTACCTATTGGAAGGCAGTGAGGAGGAACAGCAACGCCTCCCTTCGCTAACTTATAACATGAACATTCTTCAGCATATTCAATCAGAACACACGTTTTGTGTAACGTTGAATAGTACTGAGCAAATTAACTCAAATAAAGTCTTGCGTTCGTTCACTTATCATCATCCAGTATTCACCACTGAGTCTATTGCAGCGCAGCAGCGCAAAGATGAGATACAGGGCAAACAAAGTACCTGGTTCTGTGGCGCTTATTGGTACAACGGTTTTCATGAAGATGGCGTGCGTAGCGCGCTTGATGTTGTGAAAGAACTAGAAGAAAAGTACCGCGAACAAAATGTGGTTCCTTTCGAAAAAGGCGCAGCGTGATATGGATAGCCAAATGAACAGCCGATTGTTTATAGGCAACGTTCGTCACCGTCGATTCACGCCGGTGAATCATGAGTTGAACTACTCTTTATTTATGCCCGCCATCGATGTAGACGAGCTCGATGCTTTAGAGAAAAAAGTATGGGGTTTTGGTTCGCGTTGGTGGCATTGGGCTCGCTTCAAGCGCAGTGATTACATTGGTGAAGGTAGCGTCAAGTCGGCAGTGCACAGCAAAATTGAAGAACTGACAGGTGTTCGCTGTACTGGCAAGGTAGTCGCAGTCTGTCACTTGCGTTATCTAGGGCTTTATTTCAGTCCCGTTAATTTCTACTACGTTTATAACACGGAAGGAGAATGGAAGTATCTCCTCGCAGAGGTGAGTAACACTCCTTGGAATGAACGACATTACTACGTGGTGTCAGCAGATAAAGAAGAAGAAAAGTTTGGTTGGGAACAAGTTAAAGCATTCCATGTTTCACCATTCAACCCGATTGACCAACTCTACCGCTGGAGAATTAAACCTTTGACAGACAAGTTGAATATTCATCTTGAATGTCACAAAGGAGAGAAACACTTTGATGCCACCATGGTTATGAAAGCCAAGCCACTTTCAAGCAAAACCTTATTGAGGTGTTTGATCGTTACACCAATACAAACGGTAAAAGTAATGGTTGGTATTTATTGGCACGCATTAAAACTTTGGGTGAAAGGCGCACCCTTTTATTCTCATCCTAAATATTCAACTCATGAAGAAATAGAAGCCGATACTGAAAAAACAGACAAAAAAAATAAAAAGCACAAGGAGAATTCTGCATGTTAAATACTAGTTCTATGACATTGCCGCGTAAATTGACGACAACGCAAAAAGCGGCTCGCGGAGTTATTTTTCAATGTCTGCAAAAAATGGAAATCGGCTGCTTAACAGTTATTGAAAGTTTTAAGACGGAAACGACAGAGCGAAGCGAGCGTTTTAGTGCGCCAAATGGGGAGTACAGTGGTCAACCTGTTGTCGCTACTATAGAGGTAAAACATCCAGGCTTTTATTCACGGATCTTGCAGGGCGGCAGTATTGCTGCTGGTGAGGCTTATATGGATGGGTGGTGGGATAGCCCCGATTTAACCTCATTAATGAAACTGATGGCCCTTAACATGCGTGCTCTAGATAAACTCGAAGAGCAAGGCAGTTGGTTGACTAAAATACTGTACAAGTTCAGCCATTGGTCAAACAGAAACTCTGAAGAGAACTCACGTAAAAATATCCATGCGCATTACGACTTGGGTAACAACCTATACGAAGCGTTCCTTGACACCAATATGCTGTACTCGTCGGCGCTTTACAATCATGCGGATGACTCTCTAGAGCAGGCTCAAATCAACAAAATGGATCGTCTATGTCAGCAACTTGAGCTGAAATCTACCGATCATGTTGTTGAAATTGGCACTGGGTGGGGCGCTATGGCGATTTACATGGCTGAACAATACGGTTGTCAGGTCACCACAACAACGATATCTGAAGAGCAACACGCGTACGCGGAGCAAAAAATCAAAGAGCGTGGCTTAGAAGACAAAATCACTCTACTCAAAGAAGATTACCGAAACCTAACCGGCACTTATGACAAGCTCGTTTCTATTGAAATGATTGAAGCTGTGGGCAAACAATTCCTGCCTTCGTACATTAAGGTCTGTGAGTCTTTATTAAAGTCCGGTGGCTTGATGGCGATTCAAGCGATTACGATTGCCGATCAGCGTTACGATTACTACAGTAACAACGTCGACTTTATCCAAAAGTACATTTTCCCGGGTGGTTTTTTACCGTCGGTAACCTCACTAACCCAAGCCACAACAAAATACAGTGACTTAGTGACGCGAGACTTGTTCGATATTGGTTTGGACTACGCCAAGACGCTGAACGAATGGCACTTACGTTTTAATCGAGCAGAGAATGAAGTGCGCTCGTTTGGCTACGACGACCGCTTTGTGCGTATGTGGCGCTACTATTTGAGCTACTGTGAAGGTGGCTTTTTGGCTCGCACGATCAGTGCCGTTCACATGACGTTTCAACGCCCGTAGTTCGTTATGAAGGTGTTTCTTGCTTCGACATGGTTCCAACTCTGCTGGTTTGCAGCGGTGCTTGGAACCTATCAATGGCAATGGGTGACGTTATTCCTTACTTTGGCAACCCTACTATATTGTTTGAAAAGCGATGCATCTTCGCTCAAAAGTATTAGTGTGATCGTCACGGTCGGGCTCGTGCTTGATACGCTCAATCAACAACTCTCGGTCTTTGTCTTTCCAACCCCATGGCTGCCAGTCTGGTTATTATGCTTGTGGGTTTTGTTTTCTTGGTATGCCTATCAACTTAAGTCAATTTTGTACCGTTTCCCAAAAACCTACGTATCAATAGTAGGCGGTATCGGAGGAACGGCGAGCTACTTTGCTGGCCATAAACTCCAAGCCGTTGAATTTGGATTCAGCACTGGCGCTACACTGGCAATGTTGTTTGTCGAATGGTGCGTCATGATGCTCTTGATACTCAAGGTGTACGGAAATGAAAAGCTTGAAGAGAGACTTAACTCAGAGACTGACTAGGTTGCTTGCGTTGGTAATAGTAACTGGTTCTTTTGCTCTGCAAGCTCAACCTGTTGGAAATAGCGAAGCTGCCAGCAACATTGCGAATTGGAAGGGGTGGAAAACTGTTGGAGAAGCCCAACTTACTTGGTTCATCTTCGATATTTATCACTCAAGATTAAAAGCGCCTGATGGAAAGTTCATCGTAAGCGATGACGTATCGCCACATCCCCTTGCATTGGAAATTAATTACAAGAGAGACATCAGTAAGCAACAGCTGCTTGATGTGACGGATGAGCAGTGGGCGAAATTGGGTTTTACTGACTCATATCGAAAAGATTGGATTAGCGAGCTCGATCGTATGTTTCCTGATATTCAAAAAGGTGACGAGCTTACTTATCTAACAGATGGAAAATCTGGTCAGCTTTTTTATAAGCAGGTTGGGGACGTGCAAGTAAAGAACGTTGGCATCATTGAAGACGAACGAATGAACGATGCATTTTTGGCTATATGGTTATCACCCAACACAGAATTTCCGAAACTCCGAAAACAATTGATAGGGCAGGTTAGATAGTGTTTAAACGAATTTTTAAATCAGCGACTTTAGTGGCAGCTGTTTTTCTTTCGGCATGTTCCGCAGACATTGATAATTACCGCTCTTCTACACCGACTTTTGACGTATTCGGTTATTTCGCAGGCGACATAAAGGCGTGGGGGATGGTGCAAGATTATACCGGACAGCAAACGCGTCGCTTTGAAGTCGATATAGTGGGTACTGTAGCGGGTGATACGCTGACGCTGGTGGAAGACTTCGTGTTTGATGACGGAGAGGTGGACCAGCGAATTTGGGTTATCACTAGATTAGAAGACGGTCGTTATGAAGGTAAGGCAGACGATATTATAGGTGTAGCAACAGGGGAAGAGCAGGGCAATGCGTTACAGTGGCAATATGACTTTGAGCTACAAATGGAGGATTCATCAGTGACGGTTGCTTTTGATGATTGGCTTTATCGTCAGGATGACAGACACGCTTTCAATCTAACGAAAATAAAAAAGTTTGGTGTGGAAGTAGGAACAATAACCTTGTTCTTCCAAAAGCAGCCATAACAAATGGGGCTGATCTTCAATTAATAATCCATTCCATATAACTAAAATTATTTTCTCCCGACCTAACTCTCCTAACTAAAAAAGGTTGACGCTTTCGCGTCAACCTTTTAGGTATCTGGTCGTTACAGGAGGATTACAGCTTATCTGTCAGCTCGATTGCTTGACCGATATAGTTCGCTGGCGTCATCTCTTTCAGACGTGCTTTCTCGTGCTCAGGAAGCTCAAGACCGTCGATGAAGTTACGCATTGCTTCGCCGTCTACACGCTTACCACGAGTTAGCTCTTTCAGCTTCTCGTATGGCTTCTCGATGCCGTAACGACGCATAACTGTTTGTACTGGCTCAGCTAGTACTTCCCAGTTCTTGTCTAGTTCAGCAAGAAGCGCTTCACGGTTTACTTCTAGCTTGCTGATGCCTTTAAGCGTAGAAGTGTAAGCGATGATAGCGTAGCCAACACCAACACCAAGGTTACGTAGAACCGTTGAGTCAGTTAGGTCACGTTGCCAACGAGAGATAGGCAGTTTCTGTGCTAGGTGGCCGAATACAGCGTTCGCAAGACCTAGGTTACCTTCTGAGTTTTCAAAGTCGATTGGGTTAACTTTGTGAGGCAT
This sequence comes from Vibrio sp. Vb2131, assembly GCF_033338535.1. Lineage (NCBI taxonomy): Bacteria > Pseudomonadati > Pseudomonadota > Gammaproteobacteria > Vibrionales > Vibrionaceae > Vibrio > Vibrio sp. Vb2131. The sequence goes on along the minus strand of NZ_JAWOSW010000002.1, from coordinate 256,641 downwards.
TGTTGAAGAACCGATCTCACCTGCAATAGTTTTTTGCTTGAAGTGGCCTAGTGCAATGTAACCCCAAACGTCACGGTCGAAGTCAATCAGGATAGTGTTGAAACGAGCGATAGCGTCGAACAGCTCAGCGATGTAATCGTGCGGTTCGATTTGAGTTGTGTAAGGGTTCCAAGTTACGCCTAGAGACTCTGTGATGAACTCTTCAGAGAACTTGTGCCAATCTAGCTCTGGGTAAGCAGAAAGGTGTGCATTGTAGTTACCTACTGCACCGTTGATTTTCGCTAGGATCTCAACGTTTTCGATTTGCTTGAATTGACGCTCCATACGGTACGCCACGTTTGCCATTTCTTTACCCATAGTAGATGGAGAAGCAGGCTGACCGTGTGTACGAGATAGAAGAGGAATGTCGCGGTATTCCACTGCTAGTGCTTTGATAGCGTCGATTAGGTTACGGATTTCTGGAAGAATCACGTTCTCACGCGCTTCTTTAAGCATTAGAGCGTGTGATGTGTTGTTGATGTCTTCAGAAGTACATGCGAAGTGGAAGAACTCGTTTACTGCGTGCAGTTCAGGAACGTCTGCTACTTTCTCTTTTAGGAAGTACTCAACCGCTTTTACGTCGTGGTTAGTTGTACGCTCGATCTCTTTGATACGGCGTGCATCTTCTTCAGAGAAGTTTGCAGCAAGGTCGTCTAGGAATTGGTTTGCTTCTGCGCTAAACGCTGGCACTTCTGCAATTTCAGCAGTAGCAGCAAGCTTTTGTAGCCAGCGGATTTCAACGATAGTACGGTACTTTAGTAGACCGTATTCACTGAAAATTTCGCGTAACGCAATTGTCTTGCTTCCGTAACGGCCGTCTACTGGTGAAACAGCAGTCAATGCTGACAGTTCCATGATGTTCTCCTGAATTGGGTTTCTAAATTTCGTGAGCTTTATACCAATAACTGTGGCAATTGTCACGAATATTGCGCAAACGTTTGCGCGAGATTTGTTTTAGTCGAAAAAAATGAGCTCGCGATAAACGCGAGCTGCTTATTTGATATTTTACTACAGACGAGCAAGAAGGATTTGTGCTTGCTCTACCATCTTCTTGCGCCCGAAGATTAGGTGGCGACGCTTACCACCAACTTGACGCCAAAGAACTGCACTACGAATGCCAGATAACAACAGCGCACGAACTTTGTGTTGGCTTGCCGTCTGCTGCAGTACAGATGGCGTGCCCGTTACTTGAATGCGTGGGCCAATAGGGCTAACGACATCCAGATAGATGCTCGCTAAATTGCTGATCATTTGATCGTCTAGTAGCTCAAAGTGCTCTGACTGACGCTTGGCCATTTGAATACGATCGCCAAGCTGAGACATAGCATCGTTACGAGAGCTTAACTTACGTTCTAACGCCATTAAACTAATAATGTAACGAGTAATTTCACTGCCTGATGGTGTGCTATCAATCCCTTTAACCAAGCATTCTAGGCCGAGCTTTAGATCGGCTTCGCGACCGAATACGCCAACTGTGTTAGCAGGGTTCGTGCTCAAAATAGCGTTGATTGATGTTTCAAAAGCATCTTGATCACAATGTCCGTTTCTCGCTACCTGTTGAACTAAAGCAACAGCTTGGCAAATCCCAGCGAAAGCGATAGTACGGTCATAAAGTGTATTCGCCACGTAACGACTCCTAAGCTTGAGAATATTTAATGCGTTGCTCGATGATGCCGCCACCTAGGCACACGTCACCTTTGTAGAACACTGCTGATTGACCTGGAGTTACAGCAATTTGTGGCTCGTCAAAGATAACTTTAATGTTTTCATCATCGATAGGGATGATTGTACAAGGAATATCTTCCTGACGGTAACGAGTTTTCACTGTGCACTTCATAACATCGCGAATTGGCTCACGATCTACCCAGTGAAGTTGTGATGCAAGTAGACCTTCTGATTTCAACATTGGATGGTCTTTACCTTGAACGGCAATCAAAACGTTACGTTCTAGATCTTTCTCACCAACGAACCATGGGTCCTCGTTACCACCGCCGCCTTTACGGCCACCAATGTGTAGACCTTTACGCTGACCAAGTGTGTGGTACATCAGGCCTTGGTGTTGACCAATCACTTCGCCTTCTGGAGTCTCGATATTACCAGGCTGAGCTGGAAGGTAGCGACTCAGGAATTCCGTAAACTTACGTTCACCGATGAAACAAATACCAGTAGAGTCTTTCTTCTTCGCCGTGATTAGATCTTGTTCTTCCGCAATGCGGCGTACTTCTGGCTTCTCTAGGTCACCAACAGGGAATAGGCTACGTGCGATTTGCTCGTTGCTTAATGTGTACAGGAAGTAGCTTTGATCTTTGTTGCCATCTAGACCACGCAGCATCTGTGGTTTTTCACCATTTTCTGGGAAAGAGCGACGCACATAGTGGCCCATTGCAATGTAATCAGCATCAAGTACTTCATCAGCGAATTCTAGGAATGCTTTGAACTTGATTTCTTTGTTACAAAGAATGTCAGGGTTCGGAGTACGGCCAGCTTTGTATTCAGCAAGGAAGTACTCAAATACGTTATCCCAGTATTCGGCAGCAAAGTTGATAGTGTGTAGGTGGATGCCTAGCTTGTCACATACTGCCTGAGCGTCAGCAAGATCTTCTGCCGCTGTACAATATTCTTCGTTGTCATCTTCTTCCCAGTTCTTCATGAAAAGGCCTTCTACTTGGTAGCCTTGCTGCTTTAGAAGATACGCGGAAACAGATGAATCAACGCCGCCGGACATACCGACGATGACTTTCTTTTGGCTGTTATCAGACATTACTAAACACCACTTAAATAAACGGGATGCAGATTCTATCAGAATCCACAGACCGGTGACAGATCCGAGATCGAAATCACAATTCGTTTCGCTGGATTTTTCTTCAACAAAGATTCGAACGAGTAATTTCGCAAGTATAGAAGAGGTATATATGGCATAGTTGGCCAAAATCCAAGAGGAAACACCAAATGACAGAAGAAAACCAATTTATGCAAGAAAGTGAGTTGATTGAAATTGTTGAAAATCAGCTCGAAGATGGCAACCCGCTTAAAGTAAAAGAAACCCTTATGCGTTTAATGATGACTGGCACACCACGTGAAGATGCGGTTGCGATGATGGCATGTGCGATGTCAATTGAGATTTTTGATGTAATGAAGAATGAAGGTGAGTTCAACCTAAAGCGTTATAGCGAGCACCTTGAGCAACTACCAGATCTCAGCTTTATGGAAGGTGAATAAGCCACCTAAAAGAAAAAAGCTGTCAGCAAACGTTTGCTATAATCGCTTTTATTGCTGCTTTATTATTAGCGGTATAGAATCCGCTCTCCTTTTCATCCCCTTACTCAGACTGACAATATGAAATTTCCTGGACAACGCAAATCGAAGCACTATTTTCCTGTTCATGCTCGTGACCCGCTGGTGAGCCAAGCACAAGAAAGCAAGAAGATGACGCGCACTCACATCATTGGTATTGACCAAACCTTGGTTGATATTGAAGCAAAAGTTACAACGGATGTGATTGAAAAGTACGGTCTGAGTAAAGGTCACTCTCTGGTTATCGATGACGAAAGAGCAGAAGAGTTATACCAGCAACTGAAAGAAGAGAACTTGATTACCAATGAGTATGCGGGCGGTACCATTGGTAACACGCTACATAACTACTCCGTGCTAGCGGATGATCGCTCCACACTACTTGGAGTGATGAGCCAGGATATTAAGATTGGCAGCTACGGTTACCGTTATCTTTGTAATACATCAAGCCGCATGGACTTGAACTACCTACAAGGTGTAGATGGTGCAATTGGCCGTTGTTTTGCTCTTATCACAGAAGACGGCGAACGTACTTTTGCTATCAGCGAAGGGCAAATGAACCAACTCCATCCTGATAGCATTCCAGAGAAAATCTTTAAAAATGCATCAGCACTTGTACTGACGTCATATCTAGTACGTTGCAAAGACGGCGACCCAATGCCGGAAGCAACAATGAAAGCGATTGAGTACGCGAAAAAGAATGATGTGCCTGTTGTTCTGACTTTAGGCACAAAGTTTGTTATTCAAGATGACCCTAAATATTGGCAAGAATTCATTCGAGATAACGTTTCAGTCGTTGCGATGAATGAAGATGAAGCAGAAGCACTGACGGGGGAATCTGATCCACTTGCTGCGTCTGATAAAACATTGGAGTGGGCTGATTTAGTATTGTGCACGGCGGGTCCTGTAGGTCTATTTATGGCTGGGTATACGGAAGATAGCGCGAAGCGCGAAACTTCTTTGCCATTACTTCCAGGGTCAATTGCTGAATTTAATCGTTATGAATTTAGTCGTCCGGCGAAAAAAGACTCATGCGAGACGCCAATAAAAGTGTACTCGCATATCTCGCCATATATGGGTGGTCCAGAAAAAATTAAGAATACAAATGGCGCAGGTGATGCCGCGTTATCTGCTGTTCTTCATGATATGGCAGCAAATAAATACCATAAAGAAAATGTGCCTAATTCAAGCAAGCACAGTAACGAGTATTTAACTTACTCTTCTTTTTCTCAAGTCTGCAAATACGCAAACCGTGCGAGCTACGAAGTTCTCGTGCAACATTCACCACGATTGTCGCGCGGACTTCCTGAGCGAGAAGATAGCCTAGAAGAAGCATACTGGGAACGTTAATACGAAGCGGTTTAATTAACTATTCTGTAACTAAAGTAAAAGGCGCATTAAGAAATGTGCCTTTTTTATTTGTAATGGTTTAAATAAAAAAGGCTCCCTATGGGAGCCTTTTAAAAATAGCACGGATCTAGATTAGGAACTCATCCAGAGATTTACCTGCATCAAGTTGCTCTTGAATCGCCGAAGGTGTACGACCTTGGCCAGTCCAAGTTTTCTCATTACCGTTTGAATCTGTGTATTTGTATTTAGCAGGGCGAGGTGCGCGCTTCGCTTTGCCTTTCGTCTTAGTTTCGCCAGATAGCGCAGTAATAAGTGCTTCTACATCAATACCGTCTTGAGCGATTTTCTCAGCAATCTCTGCAAGCTTAGCTTCTTGCTCTGCTTGTGCTGCGCGTTCTGCTTCTTCTGCTTCACGACGCTCATCTACGACAGTAGTGAGTTTATCTAGAGCTTCTTCCAATTGTTCTAGAGTCAGCTCACGAGAAAATGCACGAAGGCTACGGATATTTAGAAGGGTTTTAGTCAGCTCTGACATAACGATTCCTATTAAAAGGTTAATGTGTTGGGCACTTTTTATCGTTACGATTAAATAATGCCAATCTATAAATAAACAAAGAGTCCTTATATTTAACTTTATCTTTTCCTTATGTGCAAATGCTAAATCAAGATTTTGTTTAAATTTGACTATTTTTTAAAGCAATTAATATTATTACACTCGAAATAAATCATTATTAGATGAGAACTAAAATCAACAATCATTATTGTATAGAGAGAGTGACAGCTTGGTTTTTTATAAAAAAATTTGAGTTATTACTTAAAAATATGAAGCATCCATCTTTAATGCTGTGTCATATATCCTTAATTTATTGATATAAGATAAACCATGATATTTCTAAGGTAGTAATAATGTTTCATAAATAACATGATTGATGTGATTTCAGTTGCACAAAACTTATGGAAGTAGGCAAGGTTTATAAATTATCTCAGTCATTATTTATTTGTTTAATTTAGTTTGATGTGTTGCATTGACTCTCATCATAAGTACAATGGCTGCCACCTGATGCAATATTGCAGACAATTTGTTGTTAATTTGTACAGTTAGTGGTTAATTGTTTGTTGTTGCCGTAGAGGCGCGGTCTCGAAGAGTAGCTATTATTGGGGTGATGCCAATGAATAATAGTGGAAGGCGAAGATTGCCGAAGTAAGTAACTCATCAAAGTTACTTGCTGGGGTTGTATCTGAAAGGAACAACACTGCCATAGTATATATTCACATTAAACTATGGAGCGCTACTGTAGGGTTGGGTGGAGTGTTCGCTTCCCTGTCGCTAAGTTCAACATGAGCACGTATCGTATGCTACGTGACTTGTCTGCAGTAGATCTCTAGCCAAACTTTGGTTTTTGAAGATCATGAATTTAATAGATTTTTCTAGTTCTCCTGTTTCATTATTGCCACCTATTGTCGCTTTGACTTTGGCGATTTTGACTCGACGTGTATTAGTTTCCTTGGGTGTAGGTATCGTGCTAGGTGCGGTGCTACTTAATAGCTGGTCTATCAGCGACACCGCAGGTTACGTCAGTTCTCAAGTTTCTTCTGTCTTTATTGAAGATGGCGGAATTAACACTTGGAACATGAGCATTGTTGGTTTCCTAATCTTATTAGGTATGACAACAGCTTTATTAACGCTATCTGGCGGTACTCGTGCTTTTGCTGAATGGGCACAATCTCGAGTGAAGAGTAAACGCGGCTCCAAACTTCTTGCCGCCTTTTTAGGCGTATTCATTTTTGTCGATGATTACTTTAATAGCCTTGCTGTTGGTGCGATCTCTCGCCCAGTAACCGATCGCTTTTATGTGTCTCGCGCTAAGCTTGCGTACATTCTAGACTCAACCGCTGCTCCAATGTGTGTAATTATGCCTGCTTCTAGCTGGGGTGCTTACATTATTACTATTATTGGCGGGATCTTAGTCTCACATGGGATCACAGAGTATTCGGCTCTTGGCGCATATGTTCGTCTTATTCCAATGAACTTCTACGCCGTTTTTGCGCTGCTAATGGTGTTCGCTGTTGCGTGGTTTGGTCTTGATATTGGTAAAATGCGTGAGCATGAGATCTCTGCATCGCAAGGTCGTGGCTTTGATAAAGACAAAGAAAATGACTCGCAAGAAGCGCATGACCTAAACGAAGAGCTAGATATCCGTGAAAGTGAAAAGGGTAAAGTGTCAGATTTGATACTTCCTATCGTGACGCTGATTATCGCGACTATCGCTTCAATGCTTTACACGGGTGGCCAAGCATTGGCTGCTGATGGTAAGGAGTTTGCGCTTCTTGGTGCTTTTGAAAATACAGATGTAGGTACATCACTAATCTACGGTAGCTTGCTTGGCTTAGCAGTTGCACTGTTTACTGTTGTGAAGCAAGGTCTACCAATGGCTGAGATCGCACGTACACTTTGGATTGGTGCTAAGTCTATGTTTGGTGCGATTCTAATCTTAGTATTTGCCTGGACCATTGGTTCTGTTATCGGTGATATGAAGACTGGTACTTACCTTTCGACAATGGCGCAGGGCAATATCAACCCTCATTGGCTCCCAGTTATCCTATTCTTGTTGTCTGGCCTGATGGCGTTCTCAACAGGTACTTCATGGGGTACGTTCGGCATCATGCTTCCAATCGCTGGAGACATGGCTGGCGCAACAGACGTAGCGCTAATGCTACCGATGCTGAGTGCGGTTTTAGCTGGTGCGGTATTCGGTGACCATTGTTCACCAATCTCAGATACGACTATCTTGTCATCGACGGGTGCACGTTGTAACCACATTGATCACGTATCAACACAGCTACCTTATGCATTATCAGTCGCGCTTGTTTCATGCGTCGGCTTTATTGCCCTTGGTATGACTGCTTCAATAGCGTTCTCGTTCATTGCAGCGTCGATAACATTCATTATCGTTTGCGCTATTTTGTCATGGCTTTCAAAGTCTAAAATAGCGTCTTGCCAGAGTGCGTAATTCACTGATTTAAAAAGTAAATTTATAGGAGGCTTCGGCCTCCTTTTTTATTTGTATTATACAATTCGAATTTTTTTAAAATTAAGGGTTGAAAAAAGTAATCAGCTTGGTTAGTGTTGTTGGTAACAAAGCAAATGAGAAGAGCCTTGAAATAAGTATGCGTAATTTTGTAATGAACATTCATCACCATCATCACCCAATCTAGTCTTTCGGGCGATGTACGCATACCCGGGAGGCAGGAAACTCCCGGAGGTAAAATCAAAGTAAAAGCAGATTTTAAACCCTCGGGAGACTTCAATCTCCCGAGGGTTTTTTAGTTTTATTAGTTTGAAAAATACTTAGATATCAAAATCTTGCATAGGGACAAAGCAATGCAAACACAACGTTTAAGAATCGCAATTCAGAAAAAAGGTCGTCTTAGCAAAGAGAGTCAAGCTCTACTAAAACAGTGCGGCGTAAAGTTCAACGTAATGGGCGAGCGTTTAGTTGTCCATTCTGAAAATATGCCAATTGATTTACTCTTGGTTCGTGACGACGACATCCCAGGTTTAATTATGGATGGCGTGGTTGACCTTGGCTTTATTGGCGAAAATGAACTAGAAGAAGTTCGCCTTGACCGCAAAGCATTAGGTGAACCCTGCGAGTTTGTTCAGCTTCGTCGACTTGATTTTGGTGGCTGTCGTTTATCTATCGCAATCGACAAGGACGAAGAGTACAACGGTCCACAAGACTTAGCTGGCAAGCGTATTGCTACAACGTATCCTCAACTTCTAAAAGCGTACATGGATGAAGCCGGCGTTCCATTCTCTACATGTATGCTGACAGGCTCTGTAGAAGTTGCCCCTCGCGCGGGTCTCGCTGATGCTATCGCTGATTTGGTTTCTACAGGTGCAACACTGGAAGCGAACGGCCTTAAAGAAGCTGAAATTATCTTCAAATCAAAAGCGACATTGATTCAACGCACAGGTGAGTTCGACGCAGACAAAGTGGCGCTAATCGAAAAGCTGTTAACTCGCATGCAAGGCGTGCAGCAAGCGAAAGAATCTAAGTACATTATGCTTCACGCCCCAGCAGAGAAGTTAGATCAAATTAAAGCACTACTGCCAGGTGCTGAAGACCCAACTGTTCTTCCTCTTTCTGCAGATAAGCAGAAAATGGCTGTTCACTTAGTGAGTTCTGAAAACCTATTCTGGGAAACAATGGAACAGCTGAAAGAGTTGGGCGCAAGTTCAATTCTCGTTCTACCAATTGAAAAAATGATGGAGTAAGCATCATGAGAACAGTCGTTTGGCAATCATTAAGTGAGAATCAGCAAGACTCTATTTTGGAGCGCCCTGCTATTGCAGAAGGTGCCAATATCACCACTGCTGTGGCCGAAGTTATTGCTAAAGTTCGAGAAGAAGGTGACTCTGCTCTTATTGAGCTGACAGAAAAGTTTGACCGTGTTAAGCCTGAATCCATTCGTGTTTCTTCTCAGGAAATTAAGGCAGCGTCAGAGCGTTTGTCAGAGTCAATGAAGAGCGCACTAGAGCAAGCTTACGCCAATATTTCTAAGTTCCACAAAGCGCAAAAGCCGCAACCGATCAAGGTGGAAACCCAGCCAGGTGTCCTTTGTGAACAAGTAACACGCCCAATTCAAAAAGTGGGTTTGTACATTCCTGGTGGCAGTGCGCCTTTGCCATCGACTGTTTTGATGCTCGGCGTTCCTGCAAAAATTGCAGGTTGTCGTAAAGTCGTTCTTTGTTCTCCACCCCCAATCGCTGATGAGATCCTTTATGTCGCGAAACTGTGTGGCATTGATGAGGTGTATAACGTCGGTGGTGGCCAAGCAGTTGCTGCAATGGCTTATGGCACCGAGACTGTATCGAAAGTAGATAAGATCTTTGGTCCGGGCAACGCTTACGTGACCGAAGCAAAACGTCAGGTAAGTAATGATTTCCGTGGTGCTGCGATTGATATGCCAGCAGGTCCATCAGAAGTTCTTGTAATTGCCGATGAAACCGCAGATGCAGACTTTATCGCTGCGGATCTTTTGAGCCAAGCGGAACACGGTCCTGATTCTCAAGTGGTACTTGTGACTTCTTCTCCTGTGATTGCTGATCAAGTGACGGATGCGGTTCAACGTCAGCTTAAGGAGCTATCTCGTGAAGACATCGCAGAAAAGGCTCTGGCATCAAGCTTGATCATTATTTCCGAGTCGATGACGCAGTCAGTTTCTATTTCCAATTACTACGGTCCTGAGCACTTGATTGTTCAGACTAAGAACCCTCGTGAGCTTCTACCTCTACTTGATAATGCAGGCTCTATCTTCCTTGGGGATTGGTCGCCTGAATCTGCGGGAGATTACGCATCGGGGACTAACCACGTCCTTCCTACTTACGGTTACACACGTACTTATTCAAGCTTAGGTTTGGCGGATTTCTCTAAACGAATGACGGTTCAGGAGCTTTCTGCTGATGGTTTAAAGAACCTTGCACCAACGGTAGTCACGATGGCTGAAGCAGAAGGTCTGGACGCTCACAAACGTGCTGTTACTATCCGCGTAGAAAAATTAGCAAGTAAGAAAGAATAAGAGAGTAATGAGATGGAAAAGCTAGCGCGTAAACAAGTCCAACAGCTTACCCCTTATATGTCGGCTCGCCGAATCGGTGGTACGGGTGACGTATGGCTAAATGCCAACGAATCACCATTTAACAATGAATACAAAACAGACTTTGCTCGTCTTAATCGTTACAGCGAATGCCAACCGAAAGAACTGATTTCCGCTTACGCAGCGTATGCGGGTGTGAAGCCAGAACAAACACTGACTTCTCGCGGCGCAGACGAAGGTATTGAGTTATTAATTCGTGCATTCTGTGAGCCGGGTGAAGATGCGATTCTTTACTGCCCACCAACTTACGGCATGTACGCCATCAGTGCAGAAACCATCGGTGTAGAGCGCAAAACCGTGCCGCTAACGTCAGATTGGCAACTAGACCTTGCAGGCATCGAAGCTAATCTGGATAACGTGAAACTGGTTTTTGTATGTTCGCCAAACAACCCAACAGGTAACTTGGTTAAGCGTGAGGACATTGTGTCTCTGCTTGAGATGACAAAAGACCGAGCAATCGTGGTGATGGATGAAGCATACATCGATTTTTGTCCAGAAGCGTCAACGGTAGATTTACTGGCGCAATACCCGAATCTTGCGATTCTGCGTACTCTGTCGAAAGCTTTTGCGCTTGCAGGTCTGCGTTGTGGATTTACGCTTGCGAACGAAGAGCTGATTAATGTACTTCTTAAAGTTATCGCACCTTACCCAGTCCCAGTTCCAGTGGCAGAAATTGCGACTCAGGCACTTTCGGAAGCTGGTTTAGCGCGAGCGAAGTTTCAAGTTCTCGATTTGAATGCAAACCGTGCTTACTTGCAAGTTGGCCTTTCAATGATTCCGGGCTTGGAAGTGTTTGAAGGGTGGGGAAACTACCTATTGGTGAAATTCCCAGATGGCGATGACCTTTTCAAAGCGGCTTGGGATACGGGCATTATTTTGCGTAACTCGCCAATTGAAAACTGTGTGCGTATCAGTGTGGGTAACCGTGACGAGTGCGAAAAAACGCTTGGATTTATCAGAAACTACTACGCATAAATAGAGACAGAATTTATCGCTCTCGCTCAATAGCGGGAGCGCCAAAAGAATAGCAATAAGGAAGTTCGAGTGAGCAAACAAAAAAAAATCCTCTTTATCGACCGTGATGGCACCTTAATTGTTGAGCCGCCGATTGATTTTCAAGTAGACCGTTTAGATAAACTAAAACTGGAGCCATTTGTTATCCCAAGCCTGTTGTCGTTGCAGGATGCAGGATACCGTCTAGTGATGGTCACGAACCAAGATGGTTTGGGTACCGACAGTTACCCACAAGAAGATTTTGATGCACCACACAACATGATGATGGAGATCTTTGAATCTCAAGGTGTGAAATTTGATGACGTGCTGATTTGTCCTCACTTTGATGAAGATAACTGTTCATGCCGTAAGCCTAAATTAGGCTTGGTAAAAGAGTATCTTCAAGGTGGCAAAGTAGATTTCCAAAACTCTGTTGTGATTGGCGATCGTCAAACCGATCTTCAACTTGCAGAAAACATGGCAATTCGTGGCATTCAATACAACCCAGAAACCATGGGTTGGAAACAGATCCTAAAAGATCTGACGGTGAAGGCGCGCGTAGCTGAAGTGGTTCGCACCACAAAAGAAACAGACATCAAAGTAATCGTTAATCTTGATGAGCAAGGCGGCAATGACATCTCTACAGGTCTTGGCTTCTTTGATCACATGCTGGATCAAATCGCGACGCACGGTGGATTCCAGATGGTGTGCAAAGTGGAAGGTGACCTGCACATTGATGATCACCACACAGTGGAAGATACCGCTCTTGCGTTAGGTCAAGCGTTGAAAGAAGCACTGGGTGACAAACGTGGTATTGGTCGTTTTGGCTTTAGCTTGCCAATGGATGAGTGTTTGGCGCAATGCGCACTAGACCTATCAGGTCGTCCTTACCTTAAGTTCGACGCGCAATTCAGCCGTGAGCAAGTGGGTGATCTTTCAACAGAGATGGTGGTTCACTTCTTCCGCTCTTTGACTGACACATTAGCATGTACGTTGCACCTTTCTTCTGCGGGCAACAATGATCACCACATCATTGAAAGTCTATTTAAAGCGTTTGGCCGTACGTTACGCCAAGCAATCAAAGTAGAAGGCACTGAGCTACCAAGTAGTAAAGGCGTGCTTTAAGGCGAATCTTAGCAAGGAGAAAAACAGTGACAGAACAGAAAGTTGTCATTATCGATACTGGCTGTGCCAACGTCTCTTCGGTGAAGTTTGCTATTGAACGCCTAGGCTATGACGTAACTATTTCAAAAGATCCGCAGGTCGTATTGTCGGCAGATAAGCTATTCCTACCGGGTGTGGGCACTGCCAGCGAAGCGATGAAGAACCTAGAAGAGCGCGATCTTATCAGCTTGGTAAAACAGGTAGAAAAGCCTTTGCTAGGTATCTGTCTAGGCATGCAACTGTTGGGCAAAGTGTCTCAAGAGAAAGGCCAGAAAGCCGACGAGTTAGTTGAGTGTCTTGGACTTTGTGATGGCGAAGTGAAGCTACTACAAACTGGCGATTTGCCGCTGCCGCATATGGGTTGGAACACAGTCTCTGCAAAAGCAGGTAATCCACTTTTCAAAGGTATTGAAGAAGGAGAGTATTTCTACTTCGTGCACAGCTTTGCGATGCCTGTTGGGGATTACACCATTGCCGAATGTGATTACGGAAATCCATTCACTGCTGCGGTTCAAAGCGGTAACTATTATGGTGTGCAATTCCACCCTGAGCGTTCTTCAAAAGCGGGCGCGAAGCTTATTCAAAACTTCTTAGAATTATAAAAGGGATTTAGTGTGATTATTCCAGCTCTTGATTTAATTGAAGGACAGGTGGTTCGCCTTTATCAAGGTGATTACGGCCAAGTAACTGAGTACAAAGTCGACCCAGCAGAGCAGTTCAACTTGTACCACCAAGCGGGTGCTAACTGGCTGCACTTAGTGGATTTAACTGGCGCGAAAGACACGACAGCACGTCAACTTGATTTAATTGCAAAGCTACTAGCAAGCACGCCAGCGAACATCCAAATCGGTGGCGGAGTGCGCACAGAGCAAGACGTGATTGATCTGCTAGAAGCGGGGGCTCAGCGTGTTGTCGTTGGCTCAACAGCAGTAAAACAGCCAGAGCTTGTGAAAGGTTGGATGGAAAAATACGGCGCAGAGAAAATCGTTCTCGCGCTAGACATCAACATAGATCAAGACGGTACGCGTAAAGTGGCGATCTCTGGTTGGCAAGAAGACTCAGGCGTGACTATCGAAGCTCTGATCAACGATTACCTGACGGTAGGTTTGCAGCACGTGCTTTGTACGGACATTTCTCGTGACGGTACGCTAGAAGGCTCAAACGTAGAGCTTTATGTCGACCTATGTAAACAGTACCCACAAGTGCAGTTCCAATCTTCAGGCGGCATCGGCTCATTAGCAGATATCGAAGCACTAAAAGGCAGCGGTGTGGCTGGCGTGATTGTTGGTCGCGCGCTGTTAGATGGTAAGTTCACAGCAGAGGAGGCATTTGCATGCTGGCAAAGCGAATAATTCCATGTCTTGATGTCCGTGATGGACAAGTGGTAAAGGGCGTTCAGTTCCGCAATCACGAGATCATTGGCGACATCGTTCCTCTGGCGCAGCGTTATGCGGAAGAAGGCGCTGACGAGCTTGTGTTCTACGATATTACCGCTTCAAGTGATGGGCGTGTCGTTGACAAAAGTTGGGTCGCTCGCGTTGCTGAAGTGATTGATATTCCCTTCTGTGTCGCTGGTGGTATTAAATCAGCGGAAGATGCAGCGCGCATTCTTGAGTTTGGTGCAGACAAAGTGTCTATTAACTCACCTGCATTGGCTAACCCGCAACTGATTACTGACCTTGCTGATAAGTTTGGTGTGCAATGTATCGTCGTTGGTATCGATTCATACTACGACAAAGAGACAGGCAAGTATCAGGTTTACCAGTTTACTGGCGATGAAGAACGCACCAAAGCAACTCAATGGGAAACACGTGATTGGGTGCAAGAAGTACAAAAGCGTGGCGCTGGTGAAATCGTACTGAACATGATGAACCAAGACGGCGTACGTAACGGTTACGATATTGAACAACTTAACATGGTGCGTGAAGTGTGTAACGTGCCATTGATTGCATCGGGTGGGGCAGGTGCTATGGAGCACTTTGCGGAAGCATACCAAAAAGCAAATGTGGATGGCGCGCTTGCCGCATCGGTATTCCACAAACAAGTCATCAATATTGGTGAACTAAAGCAGTATTTGAAACAACAAGGCATTGAGGTACGACTATGAGTGTGAAAGCCGCCGAAGTAAGTTCGCTAGTTGAGCGAATCAACTGGGAAAAGGTGGATGGTCTGGTACCTGCTATCGTACAAGATTTCCAATCAAGCCAAGTGCTGATGATGGGTTATATGAACCAAGATGCATTGGCAAAAACGGGCGAAACAGGTCAAGTGACGTTTTTCTCTCGTACCAAGCAGCGTCTTTGGACGAAAGGTGAGACCTCCGGCAACGTATTGCAACTAGTGAACATGCAGCTCGATTGCGACAACGATACGCTACTGGTGAAAGTGAATCCCATTGGTCCTACGTGTCACTTGGGTAACACAACTTGCTGGGATGTGGACCCTCAAGAGGAGTCACAAATGGTGTGGCTTCATCAACTTGAGCAGCTATTGGCTGCCCGCAAGAGTGCCGACCCAGATTCCTCTTATACTGCCAGTCTTTATGCCCGTGGCACCAAGCGTATTTCGCAAAAAGTGGGCGAAGAAGGCGTTGAAGTCGCGCTTGCGGCGACGTCGGGCGATAAGGCGGAGTTAGTGTGTGAATCTGCAGATTTGATTTATCACTTAATGGTATTGCTTCAAGACCAAGGCTTATCGATGAATGACGTAGTGAATAAACTGAAAGAGCGTCATAAGTAAGCTTGCGATAAGTGAAAGCCCCTATGCTCTCGAGCCTAGGGGCTTTTTACTTTAGTGTTCTTGATTCGGGGCAAAAACCGGCAACAGTGCTGGTGGCGATTAGATTCTGAATCACGCTCGTCCCTCGCTGTTCAGAATGACGGTATATTTTCTAATGGTACTTGCAGTAGAGTTATTTACTTCAAATAGGTACATATATTCACGTCACTCCAACGAACCTAGGCGAAGTCAAGAATCCAATTAAATCGAGCTCAATAAGCTAGGAGTGGATGATCTTACCCACAACACTTCTTAAATTTCTTACCGCTTCCACAGATACACGGGTCGTTACGACCTACTTTTAGGCTACTCACTGGTTGGTTTAGGCGAGGATCTTGTTCTGGTTCTTCTTCTAGCTCTTCTTCTGGAAACGTGCCGTCAATGTAGTACCAAAGCCCATTTTCTTTTACAAAGCGGGAACGCTCTGTCATACAGTAGCGTTTGCCGTCTTCATCAAAATAAGCGCTAAACTCTACAAAGCCTTCATTGTCATTACTGCCAGCTTCTGTTTTTACAACTTCAAGTTTGCACCAATCGCTGTCGATAGATTGGGCAATGCCTTCACGTTGCTCTTCTGCATTACAGATTGGATGATAAGTGTTGACCACGTAATCGACTAGACCTAACACATGCGCACTGTAACGAGAGCGCATTAACTGCTCTGGAGTGGTGACATCAGCATGGTTGTTGTGGGCAATTTCACAACACTGTTGGTACGTGCGGTTAGATCCGCAAGGGCAAGAAGAAGCCATAAAATGAAATCTCGATTAATTAAGCGGTAAAAACAAACAACCTCACAATTGCGAGGCTGGAGGTGAGGCATTATAGCGATTTAGGGCGTTTGAGACAGCAGTTCTTGAGCCCACTCGGTAGATTGATTAAAAGCGTCTGCTAATTGAGGTTCGGTTAATTTAAGAACGGTGCAATATCGCTCGGCTAACTCCCAGTCCGCTTGTTCATAGGCGATCGTCATCGAAAGTAAGTGACCAAGTACGCCTTTTCGACTGGTTAATGCGAGTTTTATATCTTCGTCAACGGGGATATCTTCAATGACATCAGAGAGCGGTTGATCGAGCAAAGATCCGAGTAAAGAAAACATGCCTGTCAAAAAAGCCTGCCCAGGGTCATACCTAGTGTTCATTTGACTAAGTAACAGTTCACACATTCGTGCACGCTGAATCGCTAAAGAGTAAAGAGAGTCAGGTTTATCTTCTTGAACGGACGCAATTGCAACTAAGGAAATAAAGCGTCGTAGTCGCTCTTCACCCAGATAAATAAGCGCCTGTCTGAACGATTTGATCTTAGTCGTTAATGTATAGCCTGAATTTACGTAAGTAAGCAGCTTGTATGACAGCGTCACATCAATCGAAAACAGACGTTCAACCTCATTGAAGTCGATGGGCTTATCTGCAATCTCTTTACAAAGTTGGATGACGGTAAGAAACGCGGGGTTCAACCGTTTTTTCTGGATCATCTCAGGTTTGCTAAAAAAATACCCTTGAAAATAGTTAAAACCGGCTTCTAGGGCTTGCTCAAACTCTTCATAGGTCTCTACCTTTTCCGCAAGAAAGTCGATTTTAAATGGGCTCAACGCCTGAATAAAAATGGCAGCTTTCTTAATCGGCACAAGTCTAATATCAAACTTGATCATGGAAACGTATGGAAGAAAACGCTTCCAAGCTTTCGTCGGAACAAAATCATCCAGAGCAATTTTGTATCCGCACTCATGAAGGTGCTTGATGGCTTCTAACAGTTCTTCTGTCGGTTCGCAGTCTTCAAGGACTTCAATGACGAGAGATTCTTTAGGGAACAAAGTTGGGACCAAGTTCACCAAGCTTTGATGCGGAAAGTTAACAAAGCCAAGTTTGTTTCCTAATGTGTTGTAATGCGTCGACAAAAAATGATCGGATAGCAGTCGACTAGTAGCCAGCTCTGGTTCTACTTCAGGGAAGGTATTTTTAGGGCCGTCTCGAAAGAGGAGTTCGTAACCTATGGTTCGTTTTTCTCTATCCAGAATCGGTTGGCGAGCTACGTAAGAATACTTCAATTAGGTACTTCGTTCTGTTTAACTTAGTATTATGATAATAGCGATTTTTTACAAAATATCTACGACTTGAGCGTGAATCTTCTACACGCTCTACATGCTTAACGCAAATTCTGTATGAACGGTCTCGTTTGCAGGTCAAAACTATCAGAATTTACTTTTAAAACTGAGCCTTGCGTATACCAATCCCCTAAAACAATTCGGGTCTTTTTAATGCCATCGACGTCAAAAAAATGTGTGTTCGGGCGATGTGTGTGACCATGAATCATTATGTTGACGCAGTTCTGAGACATCACTTTCTCGACCTCATTTTGGTTAACGTCCATGATATCTAATGACTTGCTCATTTTATCATCACGAATATCGGATTGAACTTTTGAGACAATTTTCTTCTTAATGAACCAAGGAATACGGTTAAACAACCATTGTAGCCATGGCTTGTGAACGGTTTTTCTAAACTCTTGGTATTTCACATCGTCAATGCAGAGCGTATCGCCATGTAGGATTACGGCTTTTTGACCATAAAGATCAATCGTGCAGACATCGTCGAGTAATGTCATACCGGTTTCTTTGCAAAAGCGTTTGCCGAGTAAAAAATCTCGATTGCCTTGGATGAAAAAAGTTGGCACACCCGCATCCGTCAGTGCTCTAAATTCTGCACGGATTTGGTCTGCAAAAGGGGTGTTGTCATCGTCACCAATCCAGAATTCAAACAGATCGCCGAGTACATAAAGTGCATCAGCTTTTGTTGCTTCTGTTCGCATGAACGTCACAAAACATTCCGTGATATCAGGACGTGATGGGGTAAGGTGAAGATCGGAAATAAATAATGTCGTCATAGAAATAAGGGGAAGCTATGCCTCCCCATTAACTTATCTTTTAAAAATAATTCCTAAGAATTACTCTTCAATTGTTGTACCAGTGATTACTACGTCTTCTAGAGGTACGTCTTGGTGCATGCCGTAAGAACCAGTGCTAACACCTTTGATCTTATTTACGATGTCCATGCCTTCGATTACTTCACCAAACACACAGTAACCCCAACCATCTAGGCTTTCGCTACGGAAGTCTAGGAATGTGTTGTTGTTTACGTTGATGAAGAACTGAGAGCTTGCTGAATGCGGCTCCATAGTACGTGCCATAGCAAGTGTACCCACTTTGTTGCTTAGGCCGTTGTTTGCTTCGTTCTTGATAGGTGCACGAGTCGCTTTTTCACGTAGACCAGACTCCATACCACCACCTTGGATCATGAAGCCGTCAATAACACGGTGGAAAAGCGTGTTGTCGTAGAAACCGTCGCGGCAGTACTGAAGGAAGTTTGCGCTTGTCTCTGGCGCTTTCTCTTCGTTTAGTTGAATCTTGATGTCACCAAAATTAGTGTGAAGGGTGATCATGCTACTTTCCTTTACTGTGTTGTGTTGAGCCCGAGATTCTAGCCTAAGTTCTAGTGCTTTAAAAACTCAGGAAGAGGAAATTCTTCGTTTTGTGCTTGAAGTTTAGCCGATTATCGTTTTATCGGTTAATTGCTATTACCTAACTAGGTTGGAGTTGATATACTCATCTTCTTTTATTCATTCACAATCATAGATAGAGATCATGTTAAAGATATATAACACACTCACAAGACAGAAAGAGGAATTCAAACCAATTACAGCTGGCAAAGTCGGTATGTATGTCTGTGGAGTTACCATCTACGATCTCTGTCACATTGGTCACGGTCGTACTTTCGTCTCTTTTGACGTTGTATCACGTTACCTTCGCTACTTGGGCTATGATCTGACGTTTGTACGTAACATCACAGATATCGACGATAAGATCATCAAACGTGCCGCAGAAAATGGTGAGTCTTGCGATTCATTGACTGAGCGTTTGATTGGTGAAATGCACGCTGATTTTGATGCTCTGAACATGAAACGTCCGGACGTTGAACCTCGTGCGACACAGTTTATTGCTGAAATCATCGAATTGGTTGAGAAGCTAATCGAGCGCGGTTTTGCATACGTTGCAGATAACGGTGACGTAATGTTTGAAGTGGGTAAGTTCAACGAATACGGCAAGCTTTCTAAGCAAGACCTTGATCAGCTTCAAGCTGGCGCGCGCGTTGATATCGAAACAGCAAAACGCAGCCCTCTAGACTTTGTACTTTGGAAGATGTCTAAGCCGGGTGAACCAACGTGGGAGTCACCATGGGGTCCTGGTCGTCCAGGTTGGCACATTGAGTGTTCAGCAATGAACTCTTCAATCCTAGGTAACCACTTCGACATTCACGGCGGCGGTTCTGACCTTCAGTTCCCACACCATGAAAATGAAATCGCGCAATCATGCTGTGCACACGATACACAATACGTGAACACATGGATGCACAGCGGCATGGTAATGGTAGACCGTGAGAAGATGTCTAAATCTCTAGGTAACTTCTTTACTATCCGTGACGTTCTTGGTCACTACGATGCTGAAACAGTGCGTTACTTCCTAATGTCTGGTCACTACCGTAGCCAGTTAAACTACAGCGAAGATAACCTAAACCAAGCACGTGCTTCGCTTGAGCGCCTGTACACATCTCTACGTGGTTTAGACCTAAACGCGGCGCCTGCTGGTGGTGAAGAATACGTATCTCGCTTCACTGCAGCGATGAACGATGACTTCAACACACCAGAAGCGTACTCAGTTCTGTTCGACATGGCGCGCGAAGTTAACCGCCTGAAGACAGAAAACCTAGAGAAAGCGAGCGAACTCGGTGCGCTAATGCGTGAACTAGCTGACGTGATCGGTATTCTTCACCAAGATCCTGAAGCCTTCCTAAAAGGTGATGCGGGTAACGATGATGAAGTGGCTGAAATCGAAGCTCTGATCAAGCTGCGTAATGATTCTCGCGCTGCGAAAGATTGGGCGAATGCAGATATGGCTCGTGACAAGCTGACCGAAATGGGCATTGTTCTGGAAGATGGTCCAGAAGGCACAACGTGGCGTCGTAAGTAATTGAATTTTCATTTTTAAAGGGCTGATAATTCAGCCCTTTTATTTTCCATTTCCATAAATTAAAACTTTAACTTTAGGTAATGCTCTGTGGCTCAGATGTATTTCTATTACTCAGCAATGAATGCGGGTAAATCAACAACGCTTCTTCAATCCTCTTTCAACTATCAAGAACGCGGCATGACGCCAGTTATTTTTACGGCTGCGCTAGATGATCGTTTTGGTGTCGGTAAAGTGAGCTCTCGTATTGGTCTTCAATCTGACGCACATTTATTTCGTCAGGATACCAATTTGTATCAAGAGATCGCAGGTCTGAATGAGGTTGAAAAACGTCACTGTATTCTTGTTGATGAGTGTCAGTTCTTGTCGAAAGAACAAGTTTATCAACTTACTGAAGTCGTTGATAAGTTGCATATTCCAGTATTGTGTTACGGCCTTCGCACCGATTTTCTAGGCGAACTTTTTGAAGGCAGTAAGTATCTATTATCTTGGGCAGACAAGCTGGTTGAGCTCAAAACAATCTGCCATTGTGGCCGCAAAGCGAATATGGTTATTCGTACCGATGAACACGGCGTGGCAATTAAAGAAGGCGATCAAGTTGCGATCGGCGGTAACGATAAGTATGTCTCCGTATGCCGCCAACATTACAAAGAAGCGCTCGGTAAATAAGCCGTATTGATACAGAAAAGCCACCGTACTTGGTGGCTTTTTGTTGTCGGTTAGAAAAAGCTAGCCTAAGTCAAAACCAAACCGCTCGAGTAAAACCTGGTAAGAAGATTCAACTTGATGAGGGATGTTCTGCTTGGTTTGAAATCCTTTCTCTGGATAGCTTTTTACGCGAGAGAAATCTTCCATTAGTGCTTCTAGCACCATCATTAATGGCATGTCTTCATTAATGTATTCAAAAAATGGAAGAGCCGCAGAGCTTACTTGGAGCTGAGTGTAGGGTGACTGCCACTGTTTTTCAAATGTCGCGATTGCTCTACGCTCCATAAACGGTTTTTGTACCAGAATAAACGAGGAACACTGTTTTCCTTCCTCTTTTAATCGTTGCTCAGTAAAGCGAACATTTTCTCCACTGTTTGTGGATTCAGTTTCGAGCAAAATTGCTTCACTTGGAACGCCCGACATCTTTGCAATCTCGGCAAAGGTTTCTGCTTCGCTTTTTTCAAACAGTCCATCTGTGAAGCGACCTTCACCCCCTGAAAATACAATCAAAGGTGCCAACTTTTGGTGGTAGAGCTTGGCAGCGTGCTCCGCTACACGCACATCATTACTGCACATCACAAACAAACAGTCCGCAGGCTTCAGTTTATGTTTGAGTTGCATGTAATCCCAAAGCGTTTCTATATGTCTATAGAGTCTCATAGCGCATCCAAAGTTGAATTGAAGTGAAATCGATAACCAAGTGAGAGTAGTTTGTCAGCAAGAATACGCTTGTCAGCTTGCTCTGTGACGGGTGGAAGAGGTATCTCACTTCCGATTTTGTTTATGGCAGCTTGGTAGAACTCAGCCTTGCTGACAGTATGAGGTGTCGTAACGTTAATGACTTGGTTGCTTAAATTGCCTAAGGCAAATTTCGCAGCCGAGACAGCATCATCTTGATGAAGCATATTAGCTGGTGCTTTACGACTAACTTGTTGAAGCCTTGCTGCAAAGCGAGATGGGTGTCTATCTGGCCCGATTAATCCGCTACAACGCAGAATAACAAAGCTAATATTCGAGTCGATAACATGCTGCTCTGCTTGAAGCATAATACGTGCATTGTCAGAGAAATAAGGGCTTTCGGCTGCTAAAGAGAGTGACGCGTCAGCTTCTTCCATATCGGAAGCAAGGTTAGGGTAAACCGTGGTAGAGCTGATCATGAGAAGTTTTTCAACGTTGTTTTGCTTAGCTGCGTTGGCAAGTATTTGCCATTGCTGGGCATATTCTTGACCGCGTCCTTTACGAAATCCTGGAGGAAAAGCACCGATAACGTGCGTAATTTGATGCTGTTTGAGCAGCTCATCTAGCCGTGCTGTGGCGTTCAATTGATTGAAATCGAACAATACGGAGTGAGTTAATGAGGTGGGTAACTCTTTTAATCGAGTTTGGCTACGACGAGTGACGACAACATAGTGTCCATCTTTCATCAATGTTTCTGCTAGCGGAGTTCCGAGCCAGCCTGCACCTACGATCAATGTATTTGCCATTTGGGTCTTCCTACTTACTTATGTCTGCCCGAATAGGTTGAGCAGTTCTGCTTTAGCTTGTTGATGGAGGGGATCTGAATGCCATTTCTGGTGCTGAATAAGGTCAACATTGACTTGCCAAGCCAGTTTTGTGAAATCATCCCCAACCTTTTTTAATGTATTAGGTGAATACGCGACTAAATGCTGTGGTAGAAAGCACCAACCAAACCCTTTATTCGCCAATTCCAACAAAATATAGTAGTTATCAGCGTACCAGATATCTGGGCTAAATGCTTGATTGAGACCACATGGCTCTGCACTTTTGGATCGTATGACCAATTGACGATGTTGTTTTAGTTGATCAATGTGAGTGATTTGCTGCTTTGCTAAAGGATGTGTTGAAGAGACATAGACATCAAATGCAATATTGCCAAGATTGGTGAAATCGATGTGCCTTGGCATTTGTAAATCACTCAAAATAATCCCAGTCGTGGCGCGTTCCGACTTAACCAATTCAATGATATCAGGGCTTGATGCCGTTAAGCATTCAACTTGTAAGTGTGGAAAGCGTTGCTCTAACTTCTTTAGCACATCCGGCAAGCGAGTCAGAGGAATCCCTTCATCAATAGCTAAGACTAATTTGTTCGTTGGCGTGGAAAAGAGCTGCGATGCCCTATTGTTTAGGCGGTCGAGTTGGCTGATTGTTGCTTGTGCATAGGGTACGAGAGCGAGGCCATTCTCAGTTAATTTAGGGTACCTGCCTGATCGATCGAAAAGCTCAACGCCACAGTCGATCTCCATATTCATGATGTGCTGGCTCACTACAGATTGAGCTCGCCCCAGTTTTCTAGCTGCTCCTGAAAATGATCCTGCTTCTGATGTAGCAATGAAAGCTTGCAGTTGTTCGATGGTAAACATATCGCTTAAACCGATGGTATCTAACTTTTGGTTATCTAAATAATAGATAAAATTCTAAGCATTGAGTAGAACTATTTGGACAGAGAAATATGACTCGTAACGAACGAATTTTTCATGCAGTACTTTTTGAGTTAATCGCACTCGCGATTGTTGTACCAGCGGCTTCATTGATCACTGGAAAGGGCTCTAGTGATCTCGCGTTGGTTGGGGTCGGGTTGAGCATGTATACCGTGATATGGAACTACATCTACAACTTGTACTTTGATAAGTGGTTTGGTGACAATCGAGCTGAGCGAAGTTTAGCTATGCGGCTTGGACACACTATTGGTTTCGAGGGAGGATTGATCTTTATCTCTCTACCTGTGATTGCCTGGTTCTTAGAAATTACGCTTCTTCAAGCTCTAATGCTGGAAGCCGGCTTCCTCGTTTTCTTCCTATTTTATGCCACTGGTTTTAACTGGTTGTATGACAAGGTTCAACCATTTAGCAAAATGAAAAAGCGATTATTGCCACAGGCATCGACAGGAAAAATATAGGACTAAAAAACGCCACCGAGTTCGGTGGCGTTTTTTGTTCAAATTACACAGACAGAACTCTCAAAATCTTATCTGCATGTTCTGCAACTTCAATGCCTTCGTCTGTTAGATAACCACCGTCAGGCTGTGTACAAAGTTGCTTCTCATATAGACGAGCAACGGCTGCCTGCATTTCTTCTGACGCGTCTGTATGAACTTTAATACCAGTTGCAGCACTACTTAGGTCGAACTGAAGAAGTAGATTCAATTCGGCGATATGTTCAGCTGAATATTTCATAAATGATTCCTTTGCGCTTTTTTTACCAAGCTAGTCTGAAAAGTAGCGTTGGGCAACATTCAACGACAAGAAGTGTTAAGTATGGCGCTATCAGACTGATATAACGCAGGATCTTTGTTCGAAAGGCCGAATACTTGTTAAGTATCAATGATACTTAAGGTAGCGAATGATAGGCGCTATTTATTGCTTGATCTCCCAATAACAACGATTTTAGTAAACACGCCAAATAGCACTTGAAAAAATAGGGAAATAGAGCGATTATCCGCGCCTCTTTAAATGTTTCTAAATGTTACACCAGAATGAACTTTAATCAGTTTGACTCACTATTACCGCCACAAGCTGCGGAACGCGCGGCTGAAGTGGGGGTAGGCAAAGCAACGAAAGCTCCAATCAAATCTTTTCTGCTCGCCATTTCTGCGGGGCTTCATATTGGTATTGCTTTCATCTTCTATACCACAGTAACGACAGGCGCAGGCGAGCTGCCTTGGGGCATTACACGACTCATTGGTGGTCTGGCATTTAGCCTTGGTTTGATTTTGGTGGTGGTTACTGGCGGCGAGCTTTTCACTAGCTCTGTGCTAACACTAGTTGCGCGTGCGAGTGGAAAAATCTCTTGGCAAGCACTTATCAAAAACTGGTTGGTGGTTTACTTTGGCAATATGGTTGGGGCCATTTTGCTCGTGGCCTGTATGCTAGTTACCAAGCAATATATGTTTGATCATGGCCAAGTTGGTCTTAACGCGATGGCGATCTCCCAACACAAATTACATCATGGTTTCTTTGCTGCTGTTGCGCTTGGCATTATGTGTAACGTATTAGTTTGTATTGCAGTTTGGATGACGTTTAGTGGGCGAACATTGACAGATAAAATAGCGGTCATGATTTTGCCTGTGGCTATGTTCGTGTCGGCAGGTTTTGAGCACTGTATTGCGAACATGTTCCAAGTACCTATGGCGATTGGTATTAAGTACTTTGCGCCAGAAGCGTTTTGGCAAATGACAGGGGCAGATATTGCAAACTACGCGGACTTAAACATGATGGGGTTCATCGTAAACAACCTAATTCCTGTTACGATAGGAAACATTATTGGTGGTGGCGTATTTGTTGGCATGTGGTATTGGATGATTTATCTACGCGATGAAGATAACCATTTGCGATAAGTTTAGAAGATCACAAGAAAGGCGAACCAGATGGTTCGCCTTTCTTTTTATTTGTCTCTGCAAATGTCAAATAAGTCGAGTCATGCTAAATCAACTCTTCGTTGATGCCAAAATCGGTTGGGAGCCAATGAGAAGTTACTTCCTTTGGTTCTTGAACGAGCCAATCCAGAGGTGCATCGGACAGGAGTTCATCGTAATTTTCTTTGATCATTAAGACATCCATGTACGTCTCTCCAAGTTTGTGGTCACTGCCTTTACTATAAAATTAGAACATGTCAGTCACGTGATCAATGCATGACGATTCGATTGATCACTTATGTTGCTATGTTTCTGGTTGCGTATGGGTTTTGGGGGCTTATCCACATTTTCTGTGGATAACCTGTATCAAAGGTCGTGCGTATCTAAACTTGCAAAGAAAATTTCATAAAATTAGAGGCTTATATCAAAAAGAATTCTGCCTGACTTTTCATCTGAAAGCGTCTTGATGAGTGCTCGAAGAATAGTTGAGTTATTCAGTTATAAGTACGTTCGACTTGGCACCATAAGTTGTTTAACGGGCTTTACCCACAAGCGCCAACTAACCGTGAGTTTTGGTCGATTCGGGTTGCTCGATTTTTATCTTGATTCGGCCTTCTTTGGTTTGTACCCAGCGCAATGTCATTTCTAACGTTATGGTTACGGAGGCACTCAACATGACGAAAATAGCCAGCATAATTACTAACTGGTATTTAATCGCAACCATCGGGCTCGCGCCACCTAGAATTTGACCGGTCATCATACCCGGTAAGGTAACCAGTCCTGTAGTGGCCATAGAAGCTAAAGTCGGGGCAAGGGACTTTCTAAGAGCCTCTTGAATGAAGGGGAAGGATGCGTAGCGAGGAGAGGCTCCAAGTGAGATTGCAGCCTCATATTCTGCTTGTCTCTGCTCAAAAGCCGTAAACAAATTCTGAAGAGCGATGATATTACTACTCAAGCTGTTACCCAATAACATACCAGCAAGTGGGATCATGTACTGCGCATTGTAAATAGGGGATGGTTGCACTAGGCCTGCTGTAATTGCTATCAGAAGTGGTATTAGACCACAGGTAAGGCCCGTTAGTAGCGGAAGCATAAGTGGCTTTTTAGGTAAGTGAGCTTTTCCCGCAATTGAGCTGGCACCAATCAGTAGCATGATGGCAAGCCAAAGTATATTGACAAGTAAGCTGTTTAATTGAAAAAGATATTCTAAATACACGCCAATCAATATGAGCTGAAGTGTCATTCGGATAACACTGATTATGGTGTCTTTTGCTATCCCTAATTTGTAGCGGGCATTGATAAAGAAGGGGACCAATAAAATCAAACCAAACAGTGCCAGTTTGACCCAGCTTATATCCACCACGTTATCCATAATCGCTCCTTGAAAATACGCGAATAATTGTATCTAAGCCTCCCCTTTATATGAACCACTATGTGCACTTTTTGCTGTTCTTAAAGTAAACCTTGAGTGCTATTTTAGACATTAATACGCAGCATTCTGTTTACAAGTGGATATCTTTTTCGGAGTTTTTAAGTCGATTTATGGCATGGTAATTACGATTTAAATGTGATCGATGTTTCTTAAATGTTGGTTATTTAACAACTCCTTAAAAGACTTATTTTGTCACATCTGTTCATGTTTTTTAATAAATAACATCAATCCATCATATCTCTGGATGAGCTCAAAAAAGTGTTGAATTACAAGGTCTGAGGTCGCTTATTTGATTGAACCCTACTATTAGTATGGTCTAACATTTTCCATTAGAGATTGTAAAAAACTTAAGCTTGGTTACGCGGGCTTTTCAATAACACTAGATACAAAATAGGCAAATGTATGAGTGATGTTAATAAAATTGAGAGTGGTGAAAAACGCTCCCTGGAGTGGAAGTCGTTCCTCTTCATTGCAGTTGTTCTCTTCCCAATTCTGAGTGTGGCCTTTGTTGGCGGCTACGGGTTCATCGTTTGGATGTTGCAAGTCTTCTTCTTTGGGCCTCCAGGCGCGCACGGCATGTAAGCCAGTGAGCTCATAACCACACTTTTGAAAAGATTTTAAGAGAGCAAATAATGAAATCATTAATCATTAAACTGTGGCGTACCATGACGCGCCCAGCTGTACATATCAGCCTAGGTGTGCTGACTATGGGCGGCTTTATTGCTGGTGTTATCTTTTGGGGTGGCTTTAACACCGCTCTAGAAGCAACCAACACAGAAGAATTCTGTATTAGTTGTCACACAATGCGTGACAACGTGTACGTTGAGCTACAAGAAACGGTGCACTGGAAAAACCACTCTGGTGTTCGTGCTACCTGTCCTGATTGTCACGTTCCACATAACTGGACAGATAAGATCGCTCGTAAGATGCAAGCTTCTAAAGAAGTATTTGCACAAGTATTTGGCAACTACGACGAACCGGGTGTGTTCGAAGAGCGTCGTATCGAACTTGCTAAACACGAATGGGATCGTTTCTCGGCAAACAAATCTCTGGAGTGTAAAAACTGTCACAACTACGAATCGATGGATTTCGAGCAAATGTCTCCTACGGCTCGTATCCAAATGAAGCAAGCCGCTGAGAAAGATCAAAGCTGTGTTGACTGTCACAAGGGTATTGCGCACAACCTACCAGCAGGCATGGACAGCATTGGCGGTATCGTGGGTGATCTAGAGGGTATGACTTCTAACACAGATTACGGCGTTGGTCAGCAACTCGTGAGCGTTCGTCACCTACCAATTTACTTTGATGCGCAAGGCAGTAAAGAAGCTGGTCTTCTTAATCCAGCATCGACCGTTAAAGTTCTTGAAGACAAAGGCGAGTTTGTTGAGATCGAAATTGACGGTTGGCGCAAAGCAAAAGGTTTTGGTCGTGTAATTCAAGAAGACTTCGGTAAGAACATTGCGACTGCGTCTCTGATGAAAGAAGCAGCAACAGACAGCAGCATTGTGACGACTGGTGAGAAAAAAGTGGATGAGTTAACAGGCCTTCCTTGGGAAAAAGTAGCGGCGAAAGTATGGATTAAGAAAGAGTCTATGCTGAACGACATCAATCCTGTTTGGGAAAAATCTCGTGAAGCCTACAAGACCAATTGTTCTGTATGTCACACTCAACCTGCGGAAGCGCACTTCGACGCGAACACCTGGCCAGGTATGTTCGACGGTATGTTGGCGTTCGTTAACCTAGATACAGACAGTGAAGCACTGATCTTGAAGTATCTACAGAAACACTCTTCAGATTATGCTGAAGGTCACCACTAATAAGCGTCGGATTGGAGTAATTTTAAATGGCTATTACACGAAGAAGTTTTCTTAAAGGTGTAGCAACCACAAGTGCAGCGTCAGTAATTGGTCCTAGCTTATTGGCGTCCGCCTCTGCAAATGCCGTTGAGACGACAGGTACTTGGAAAGTAACCGGTTCTCACTGGGGCGCGTTCCGCGCCCACATCTACGCGGGTAAAGTTCAAGAGATCAAGCCGCTAGAGCTAGACAAAAACCCAACAGAAATGTTGAACGGCATTAAGGGTATTATCTACAGCCCTTCACGTGTTCGTTACCCAATGGTTCGTCTAGATTGGTTGAAGAAACATAAATACAGCGCAGATACTCGCGGTAACAACCGTTTCATCCGAGTAACTTGGGATGAAGCGCTAGATTTGTTTTATCGCGAACTAGAACGTATTCAAAAAGACTACGGCCCATGGGCGCTGCATGCAGGTCAAACAGGTTGGAACCAAACGGGTTCATTTAACAACTGTACTGCGCACATGCAACGTGCAGTAGGTATGCATGGCAACTTCATCACTAAAGTAGGTGACTACTCGACGGGTGCAGGTCAAACCATTATGCCGTACGTGCTAGGCTCAACCGAAGTTTATGCACAAGGTACGTCTTGGTCTGAGATCCTAGAAAACTCTGACAACATCGTTCTTTGGGCTAACGACCCAGTGAAAAACCTTCAAGTAGGTTGGAACTGTGAAACGCATGAGTCGTTTAAGTACCTTGCACAACTAAAAGAAAAAGTGGCAAAAGGTGAGATCAACGTTCTATCTGTAGACCCAGTGAAGAACAAAACTCAGCGCTACTTAGAGAACGATCACTTGTACATCAACCCGCTGACAGACGTAGCGTTCATGCTCGCTGTGGCACACGTGTTGTACAACGAAAACCTGTACGATAAGAAATTCATTGATACTTACTGTCTAGGCTTTGAAGAGTTCATTCAATACGTTCAAGGTAAGACAAAAGACAAAGTAGAGAAGACGCCCGAATGGGCAGCAGCGATTTGTGGCGTGAAAGCGGACAAGATCCGTGAATTCGCACGCATGCTAGTCAGCGGTCGTACACAGATCCTGATGGGTTGGTGTATCCAGCGTCAAGAGCACGGTGAGCAGCCATACTGGGCAGCGGCTGTGGTTGCTGCAATGGTTGGTCAAATCGGTCTACCTGGCGGTGGTATCTCTTACGGTCACCACTATTCAAGTATCGGTGTGCCTTCTACTGGTTTCGCGGGCCCTGGTGGTTTCCCTCGTAACCTTGACCAAGGTATGAAACCGAAGTGGGACAACAACGACTTTAACGGCTACAGTCGTACTATCCCAGTTGCACGTTGGATCGACTGTCTGCTAGAACCTGGCAAAGAGATCAACTACAACGGCGGTAAAGTGAAACTGCCAGACTTCAAGATGATGGTTATCTCGGGTTGTAACCCATGGCACCACCATCAAGATCGTAACCGCATGAAGAAAGCGTTCCGCAAACTTCAAACGGTTGTAACGATCGAGTTTGCTTGGACTGCGACATGTCGTTTCTCAGATATCGTTCTACCGGCGTGTACGCAATGGGAACGTAACGACATCGACGTATACGGTTCATACTCGAACAAAGGTCTGATTGCGATGCATCGCCTCGTTGATCCATTGTTCCAATCTAAGCCTGATTTCCAAATCATGAGTGAACTTACTCAGCGTTTTGGTCGCCGCGAAGAATACACTCGTGGTATGAGCGAGATGGAATGGATCGAAAGCCTTTACAACGATTGTAAAAAAGCGAACGAAGGTAAGTTCGAAATGCCAGAGTTCAATGAGTTCTGGGAGAAGAGCGTACTAGACTTCGGTGAAGGTAAACCTTGGGTTCGTCATGCGGACTTCCGTAAAGACCCTGAGCTTAACCCACTAGGTACGCCGTCTGGCTTCATCGAGATCACGTCTCGTAAGATCGGCCGTTACGGTTACGAACACTGTCAAGAGCACCCAATGTGGTTCGAAAAATCAGAGCGTTCACACGGTGGTCCTGGTTCAGATAAATACCCATTCTGGTTGCAGTCTTGCCACCCAGATAAGCGTCTTCACTCTCAAATGTGTGAGTCTGAAGAGTTCCGCGCGACTTACGCGGTACAAGGTCGTGAGCCGGTTTACATCAACCCAGCGGATGCCAAAGCAAAAGGCATCAAAGATGGTGATTTGGTACGTGTATTCAACGGTCGTGGTCAGCTGTTAGCTGGTGCTGTTTTGACTGACAGCTACCCACGTGGCGTTATTCGTATCGAAGAAGGTGCATGGTACGGTCCTCTAAACGAGAAAGAGGGCGCAATCTGTACCTACGGTGATCCTAACACGCTAACGCAAGACATCGGTTCTTCTGAGCTTGCACAGGCGACTTCTGCGAACACATGTATCGTAGACTTCGAGAAGTTCACAGGTAAAGTGCCACCAGTCACTTCATTTGGTGGTCCGATCGAAGTTGCTTAATTAGTGCAGTTTGCATAAATCGAAATACCAGCCTCAGGGCTGGTATTTTTTTATCAAAATTTCAGTGAGCGTTGTCTCAATAGTAACTTCATAACGTTAAACGAGACTGGTATTCGTGATGATGGTAACGAATTGGGTGAGACAAGCAGGAGATAATGCGCCAAGCTAAACAATAATAATTAAGTGAGTAGACCCATTATGGCTCAGAGCATTCAATTAGCAAATCACACTGAGATCACTGTGAATAACAATGACTTCCAAGTTGAAGTCGAGGGTAATCAATTACATTTTTCTTTTGCTGGTCTTCACAATAAAACCTTTACCGACCGTGAAGTGTTATTCGAAATGTCGTTTTTGTACGAGCACGAGGCCAACGTAATTGGGGATGGTTTTCAAATGTTGGCGCAAACGGCGGGAACGATCAATCACCCCGTTGATATTGGTCGCTGCCCAGACAATAATCCTTCTTATCGAATCTACCCTAAAGATGCCCCTAAGCGTTATTACAACTATTTAGTGGTGGAAGGTTCAGCGGGCTACACATTATTTGGCTTCACATCATGTCATCGCTTTGCAGGCTATTTTGATGTTGTGCTGCGTGATGGGCATTGGGTTTTATCAGCCGCAATTGATGGTGAGTTGACTCAAGTGGCGGATTGGGAAAGTAATCAACTTGAGTCCGTGGCGGTACTCTGCGGTCAATCACTGTCCGAGCTTTATCAAACCTATGGCGAGATGATTGCTGAGCATCATCCTGTTCGCCAAGGTGTGACACAAGATGCGCCTGTTGGTTGGTGTTCGTGGTACGCGTACTACGCAGACGTGACAGAGCAAAACATCATGCAGAACGTAGATTGTATGCAAGATAAGCTCGAAGACCTAGAGTGGGTACTTCTGGATGATGGTTATCAAGCCTTTATGGGCGATTGGTTAACCCCATCAGATAAGTTTTCTGGTGGCGTAAAAGAGCTCATTCATAACATCCGTGCAAAAGGAAAAAAGCCGGCAATTTGGATGGCGCCTTTCATTGCACAGCCTGAGTCGGAGATCTTCAAACAGCATCCAGAGTGGTTTGTTCGCCACAAGGATGGTGGCTTACTTAAAGCAGAAGATGTCACATACGGTGGTTGGCGATGCACGCCTTGGTACATACTCGATACCTCAAACCCAGAAGTACAAGACCATCTGACGAATGTAGTCTCTGTCATGAGACAAGAGTGGGGCGTTGAGTTGTTCAAGCTAGACGCGAACTATTGGGGCACCTTAAAAGGTGTTCGCAAACAATCTGGTATTACAGGCGTTGAGGCGTATCGCTTAGGAATAGAAGCGATTGCTAAAGGCGCTGGTGATGCGTGGCTTTTAGGTTGCAACGCGCCAATGTGGCCATCTCTGGGACTTGTGGATGCAATGCGTGTTTCTGACGATGTAGAGCGTCATAGTCGTCGATTCGAACAGATAGCCAAAGAAACCTTTTACCGTAGTTGGCAGCACCGAAAACTGTGGCAAATTGACCCGGATTGCGCGACATTCACTTCATTAGCTAATCAAGCCGCATCCAGAGAAGAGTATGAATTTCATCGCACGGTGTTATTAGCTAGTGGTGGTTTGCTGCTGTCTGGTGACCCGCTCCCTGAGATTACACCGTTTGCTAAGAAGACACTGTCTAAGCTCATGTTACGTCAACAACGTAACCAACAATCTGCAAAGTTTACCGCTTTGAGTTTAAATCACGCGTTTTTAAAACTAACGACGAAGAATGACCTCCATTGTTTGTTTAATTATGCGAGTTACGGAGCGATGGAATTTACGCTGACGTCTGATCAACCGGTGGACTGGTATGATTACTGGACAGGGGAAAAGCTAAACCAAGAACCTTGCCAGTTGTTAATGGTGAGCGTGGATAAAGGGCTCAATGCGAAAGCGATCGTTACAGCATAGCGTGAAGTAAATCGCCCAATACCGAGATCAAGAAAGGAGCCTATTGCGGCTCCTTTCTCGTTTTGATGCTCTGGGCGTTAGAACTCGAATAAAAAGTAATACCCGTATCCAACAATAAACGCAGGAATGGACGAATAAATTGTCGCGACCAAAGCAGCTTTCGGTGCCATTGCAATGGCGGGGAATAGGGCGTCACCATCGTTAGAAATCGCATTGGCCAGTTGCGCAGAAAGTGGCGCTGCACCAGAAATGTATAGGCTAGTGACTAAAATTTGCGGTCCGCAACCAGGCAACATACCAATGGCTAGGCCAGCTAATGGCATCCAAATTCCCCAATGAGAAAAGGTTTCTACAAGGTCGAGTCCAGAAAAATAGGTTGTCAGCTCAAACGCCAGAAAAGCAACGATCACCCAAGCACTGACGAAATTCGTATCTTGTGCTGCTTTTTGAATCGGATGTGAGTCCACGATTTTTTCATCTTCAGAGACCGTTGACTGATAATCGCCGAGCTCTTTTGTCATCGCCCATAATGACATTGTGATCACCGCGAAGATAGCGCCTAGCCATTCAATGGTATTGGTCTGCAAAGACAACAGCTGATTAATATCTATTTGGAAAGACATTAACACAGCAACGACACTAGCAGGCACAATAAGCCATTTCCAAAATGCGCCTTGTAGATTGATTGCACGTTGTTCAAGGGGTGTGTGTCGGTCTGTCTGGTGTTGGCAACAAGCATGTGTCTGAGGTGCTTCTTTTGGTTCTGGTCGCAGAAAGTTATCAGCATGAAAAGCATTAACGACTAACCCTGAAAGAGTACCCACGATAATGCCTAATCCAACCACGCCTAATCCAACACTTGGCTTGGCGGCCAGAAGTAAAAAGGCAGCGTCACCCATTGTTGAAGTAAGTACCGCGACAATCGCACCAAATCCCACTCGGCCACTAATAAATTGCGTTGTCACAACAATAGCGCCACCACAGCCAGGCAAAGCACCCAATAAAGAAGCAAAGAAAACCTGATGATTACGCGAGCGATGATATAGCTCGGTAATTCGATTGGTTTTCGACATAAAGTTTGAAAGATAATGATAAATAGCCAATGTGGCAGCAACATAGCATGACACTGCCCAGAATGAGTCGGATAGCGTCTGTACGGCTACGTCACGTGTATTTTCATTGCCTAGCAAAATGAGCATGACGATAGGGATCAGCAATCGCTTATAAGCTAAACGAAACTGAGTAGGCTGAAACAACTGTTGTGCAGAGTGTAATAATTGGGTCGCGTTCATCGTTTACTCAAATGCAAATAGGAATAATTATCATTATATGTAAATGAGATTTATTCGCAATAGCATTGTGAACTTTTCTTCGTGTCAAACTCTCTGAAATCAGGTAAAGTATCGGCCTTTGTGAGCAAACACGCCCTAATTAACTGTATTAGGCGGCGTATAAAATTGACTTGAATAGGAAGAAACATGATTCTAGTTGTAGGTCATAAGAACCCAGACAGTGACAGTATTTGTAGTGCACTCGTTGCAACTGAACTTCTAAAAGCGCGTGGCGTTGAAGCTATGCCAATTCGCCAAGGCGAAATCAACCGTGAAACTCAGCACATCCTAGAAGTTGCTGGCGCTGAAGTTCCTGAGCTTCGCACATCAGTTGCGGGTGAGACCGTTTGGCTAGTAGATTACTCAGATCTAGCACAAGCACCAGACGATATCGCAGAAGCTGAAATTGCGGGTATTGTTGACCACCACCGCCTAGGTGACGTGATGACAGTAAACCCAATGGAAGCATGGATCTGGCCTGTTGGTTGTACCAACACTGTTCTATTCAACATGTTCAAGATTGAAGGTCACGCGATTACTCCACAAATTGCTAAGCTAATGATGTCAGCAATTCTATCTGACACAGTAGGTTTTGCTTCTCCAACTTGTACACAAAAAGACAAAGATGCCGTTGCTGAACTAGCGGCAATCGCAGACGTACAAGATGTTGACGCGTTCACTAAAGATCTTCTAATTGCTAAAACAAACATCGAAGGTCTATCAGCGGCTGAGCTTGTTGAGAAAGACCTTAAAGGTTACCCATTCAACGGTCGTGACGTAGTGGTTGGTCAGGTTGAACTTGCAACTCTTGAGCAAGTTGACGGTATGATCGAAGCACTAGAAGCAGACCTAGAATCTCGTTGTGAGAAAGATAACCTAGCGTTCGCTGCTGTAATGCTAACAGACATCACGACTGCTCAAACTCGTCTTCTATACAAAGGTGAGTGGGCTGAGAAGCTTGTTAAGCACGAAAAAGACGGCATGCTAATGATGGAAAACACGCTAAGCCGTAAGAAGCAAGGTTGGCCTTGGCTTCAAACTGAGCTAGCTTAATTTTCTAGCATATACTTTAAATGCCCGCCTAGCTGCGGGCATTTTTCTATGGGAAATAGGAGACGAATATGTCTGAGCAACTGACCCAAGAGCAGATGGATACCATTAATCGCTACAACGAAGAGCAACGTTTAAAGTACTGCGTAAAAGAGATTGTGGCGAATCGTAAGGTTTGGATTCTGAAAGACGAACATGGCTGTGTCATGTTAAATACAGAAGATGATGATTGTGTACCAGTATGGCCAAACGAAGAATTTGCTTTGCAATGGGCGAATGGTGATTGGGAAGATTGCGAGCCTGAGGCGATCTCTTTAAACAAGTGGCACAGCCGTTGGACCTCTGGTCTAGAGGATGACGAGCTATCGATTGTTGTATTCCCAAATCAAAATGAAGAAGGGGTCGTATTGTTTCCTGACGAGTTTGATTTTGAACTGCGCAAACAAGCGAGCCGCCGTTAGTTTTTTGATTAGTACCCATGCAATAAAGAAGCCTGCGTTAAAGCAGGCTTCTTTACATTTGCACGATCACATCTTTGATAAGCTATTTTGTTTGATGGCTTGGCGCTTTATAAAAGTGGCTTTCGACTAGTCGTTGAGTAATAGGATGCTCGGGATGAGTCAGTACTTGGTTGGTCTCGCCAAACTCGACCACTTCACCTTCATGCATCACCATCACTTTATCAGTAATATGCTTAACAATGCCAATGTGCTGAGACACGTACACAAATGACAATCCCATCTCTTCTTGCAACTCGAGGAATAAGTTAATGATCTGTGAGCGCATTGCCATATCCAAACCGTTTAACGCCTCATCAGCGACAATGATGGAAGGTTGAAGAATAAGCGCACGAGCTAAACACACACGCTGTTTTTGACCTGCCGCTAGCATTTGTGGGTAAAAATAGGCGTGTTCAGGCAACAATCCGACTCGGAGCAGGGTGTTCTTTACACGCTGCATGCGTGCATCTGGCGGCATGTTGGTGTTTCGCTTTAATGGGCCTTCCAAAATACGGCCAATCTGGATACGCGGGTTGAGCGATGTGTTTGGATCTTGGAAAATCATGCGAATGAGCTTACAGCGTGTCGCGTAATCTTTGTGCTCCAATCGTTCGCCATTTACACGGATCTCTCCGGAGCTTGGTTCAACAACGCCAGCAAGCATACGAGCTAGTGTGGATTTTCCTGACCCGTTTTGACCAATAAAACCAATAGTTTGTCCTGGCTCTAAAGTAAAGCTTACCGGTTTAACTGCCTCATTAACCTGACGTTTGAACAGACGGGAGCGCGTAACAAATTGCTTCGATAAATTATCGACTTCAAGTAACGCACTCATGACTTTTTCTCCGTGTTCAATGGAAAGTGGCAGTTAAATTTATGATTCTTAATTCGTCTGGTGTGTGGAATTTCTACACATTGTTTCTGCGCATATGGGCAACGTGGTCCGAGGCGACAACCGATAGGCAGATGCTGCAATGGCGGAATCGAGCCCGGTAGGGATTGGAGTTTTTGCTTGTGTGGTACCCAATCATTAAAGTCTGGCATCGCTTTAAGCAAGGCATCTGTATACGGGTGCTTGGGTGCCGCAATGATTTTACTGGTATCGGCAGACTCCACCGACTGACCACAATACATTACCGTAATACGTCCTGCCCACTGTGTTATGGTCGCTAAGTCGTGGCCGATAAGCAGAATGGTTGTGTTATTAAGTTGGTTCATGCGGCTCAACAGACGCAAAATTTGCGATTGGGTAATCGGGTCTAAGTCGTTGGTTGGCTCATCTGCGATCAGCAACTTTGGTTTGGTCGCTATCGCCATGGCAATCATGACTTTTTGACACTCACCATCAGTCAGTTCATAAGGGTAGCTACCCATTAAACGCTTGTGATCTTTAATACCCACTTTATGCAAAAGCGCGATGGCCTGTTTTTTACGCCATTTAAATCGCTCCCACCATTTCCCTTCAAATGCGCGAGATGGAATGGATTCAATCAATTGACGCCCGACTTCCTCTGAAGGGTCAAGACAAGTTGAAGGTTCTTGGAAAATCATCGCAATATCACGAGCAATGACGCGCCGACGCTCTTTTGGTGTAAGCTGAAGCAAGTCAATATTGCCAAGGCGCATACGGTCTGCGGTGATGCGCCAGTTATCTTTACTTACCCCGACAATCGCTTTTGCAACTAAGCTTTTTCCAGAGCCAGACTCACCTACAAGACCACGAATTTCGCCTTCGTTCAAAGTTAGGCTCATTCGGTCAACGGCTTTGACCAACCCTTGAGGTGTTTCGATCTCAATGGTCAAATGTCGAATATCTAACAACGGCATTATTCGATCCCCGCATTAAGCGCTTGACGTACACCTTCACCTACTAAGTTTAGGGTAATAACAGTAAACATGATGGTCAGGCCGGGTAGGGTCACTGTCCAAGGTGCAATATAAATAAGCTCGACAGAGTCACCTAATATTGCTCCCCACTCGGTGCTTGGGGCCTGTGCGCCTAGGCCAAGAAAACCCAGTGCCGTAATATCTAAAATCGCAGCAGAGAGCGCGAGTGTGATTTCAGCGGCAATGACCGTCAGAATGTTAGGAAGAATTGAACTCCACAGTAAGTAGAAATCATTAGCGCCATCAAGGCGTGCTGCCATTATGTAGTCTTTTTCAACTTCGGTGTGGACTGCGATATAAACGGAGCGAATAAAACGCGGAATCAAAGCCAAGCAGATTGCGAGTAAAATATTGAACCCACCAAAGCCTAGAAATGCCACAAAAATGATTGCTAATAAGAGCGACGGGATCGACATGACGGTATCGAGCAAGTGGTTGAGAGTACTCGACAGTAAGCCTTTCGTCATACCTGCCAATACGCCAATTAAACAGCCTACAACGGCAGCAATTGCGGTGATGGCGACAGCAGCGCCAAATGTCAGCTGAGAGCCCATAATCAGGCGCGAAAGAATATCTCTACCTAAGTCATCGGTCCCCAAAAAGTAATCAACCGTTCCTGCTGGGGCCCATGATGGCGGCACAAGCAACTCACCTGACTGTGCTTGGGCGTCAAATGGTGCAAGTAGGGGGGCAAAAATGGTAATAAGGACGATAAACACCAAGCACCACAAGCCAAACATGGCTAGTCCGTTGGCGCGGTAGCTTCGCCAAAAACGCTCAAACTGTGTTGGAATGCGCTCTTCCTGATAAACGTTATTTGTTAGCATACCATTCCTTTCGAACTAAAGGGTTAATCATCGCGCCAATCAAATCCGAGAGTATGTTAGCGGTAAGAACCAAAGTCGCAAGTACCATCACGCCAGCTTGGATAGATGCATAGTCTTGGCTTGCCAGCGCATCTAAAAGCCAACGACCAATACCTGGCCAGTTAAAAATAGACTCCGTGATGATAGCTAAGGTAATCATACTCGAAAGTTGAACACCAACTTTGGGAAT
Source organism: Vibrio sp. Vb2131 (assembly GCF_033338535.1). Lineage (NCBI taxonomy): Bacteria > Pseudomonadati > Pseudomonadota > Gammaproteobacteria > Vibrionales > Vibrionaceae > Vibrio > Vibrio sp. Vb2131. The sequence continues at coordinate 217,765 of NZ_JAWOSW010000002.1, read as the reverse complement.
GATAGGCGGTATCGCATTCCGCAATACATGTTGAGTTACGATTTCGCGGTTAGAAAGACCTTTGATTCTCGCTGCACGGATGTAGTTTTGGCTCATCACTTCCGCTACCGAGGAACGCATTAGTCCGACAACCTGGGTGGTTGGAGCCAAAGCGAGCACCAAACATGGCAGCACCATATGCTCAATAACGCTTTGCAGTGCATGAGCGCGGTATTCGCCTTTCGCCATGAATGCGTCGATAATGGCAAACCCGGTTACATGATCAATTTCGTAAAGTAAATCATACCGTCCCGCAACGGGAAAGAGTTGGTATTCCAATGAAAAGACCATGATAAGTAACAGAGCTACCCAAAAGATTGGGGCGGAATAACCAGACATTGACATGAATGAAATGCTGGTATCGAGCCATTTACCTTGCTTCATCCCAGCCACGGTTCCAAGTGGAATGCCGATCAAAAGGGACACCAAAAAGGCAAAGAAACACAATTCCAAAGTGGCTGGGAATACAACGGCGAGCTCGTCGTAAATCGCATTGCCGTTTTTACTTATGCCAAAATCGAGTTGAGAAAGGTTGATCAAGTAAGTTTGCCAGCCAGACCAAAAATCAACGTTTGCCCAGTGCGAGAGAGGGTCAAGGCGCAGCAGAGAAAAACCCATTAATGTAAGGATCATCAAAGTGATGATAAATAGGTTAAAGCGTCGAACGGTATACCAAAACATCAGTGAATTCTCTCAACTCTATCAAACGGTTGGGCATTGAAAGGGCTTGATTTGAAGCCTGTCAGCGATTTGTCGTGCACACGGAACTGCACGCCATGCGCCAGAGGAATAACCGGGAACTCTTGATTCAAAATGTTCTGTGCTTGGCGATATAGGTTCAAACGGTAACGCGGTTCTTGAGTTTCTAAAGCCAAATCGAGCAAGAAATCGAAGTCATCGTTACACCACATGGACACGTTAAGGCCAACGCGGTCAGACTCGCAAGATAATAAAGGGCGGAAAAAGTTGTCAGGATCCCCGGTATCACCAATCCAACCAGTTAAAAGTAAATCGATATCGTTGATGTTCTCCAAATCCACACGTTCAAACCTATCATCGGTAAGTAGCGTTAATTTAACCCCAATATCGGCAAAATTCGCTTGGATTAGCTCTGCGGTCTTGCGAGGGCTTGGGTTAAAAGCACGTGGTTCAAGTGGTACCCACATGGTCAATTCTATGCCGTCTTCGTAGCCTGCATCTCGAAGTAGTGCCAATGCATAATTCCGGTCATAACGAATTTTTACGCTGTCTTTTTGATAAGCCCATGAATTAGGTGGTAGCAAGGTATAAGCTTGGGAGCCAGTTCCGTAGTAAACCGAATCTAAAATATTTTGACGGTTGATCGCTAAGTTAAGAGCTTGGCGAACTCGAGTATCACTCAGCGCGGTGGTTTCTGTGTTTATCGCAATAAAGGAAACGTTGTTAGCTGGTGTAGCCGTCAGCTCAAGGTTGTCATTTTCTTGAATGACAGGTATTTGGCTCGAAATAGGTGAAGAGAGTACGTCACACTCGTTTCTTAAAAGTTTAGCTAATGTACCCGTCCCTCTGTGAGAGATATCGAACACCACTTGTTCCATTTTTGCTGGTGACTTCCAGTAATTAGAATGACGCTCTAATCGAATCAAGTCGTTCACTTGGTACTCTTTTAATTGATAAGGGCCGGTACCGATAGGAAGTTGGTCGATTTCTTCTTTATGATCTTTTGCAGCCAATTGCTGTCCATACTCCGCAGACAAGATAACCGCATGGCTGGTGGCAATATTGGCCAAGAAAGAAAAGTTTGGCTGAGATAACGTAAACCTTACCGTATGCTCATCTATTGCAACCACGTCTTGGAGTAGGTTTTGAAAATCTAACCCTGCAAACCATGGATAAAAACCACCACCTACTTGGTGAAAAGGATGGTCTACATCGATGATTCGCTTGAAGCTAAATACCACATCTTTTGCATTCAATGGGCGAGTGGGTGTGAACCAAGGTGTGGTTTGGAATTTAACACCACGTTTAAGCTTAAACGTGTATTCCGTCCCTGATTCATTTACTGACCAACTCTCGGCGATGCTTGCCACGGGCTGATGTGATTTAGGATCGAGCGTGAGCAGCGTATCGTACAGCTGCGGGCTCAGAGCCTCTGCGGTAATACCGCTATCAATAAGCTGAGGGTTAAACGTGGTCGGCTTACCTTGTCCGCAAAACACAAAGCCAGCTTTGCGAATATCATTGTGGTCAATTTCATCGCCACAAGCGGTCAGTAGGCTAATCCCAATAAGGCTCAGCGATAATCTTATAAAAGCATTCATAATATGAAATGTTCATTGGATCTTGCTCGTTTCGTTTGATCTTACTCTTTCAAAGCTAACAAGCGAAAATGATCTCGCTAATTTATCACCTTTGTGAACTCGCTCCAAACATAAAATCCATACACTGTAAGGTGTTATGCCATAAATGCATGCGAATTAGAGCGCAGTCACGAGCTCGTGTATTGATTGAGTTCTCTCGGTCAAGTTAGCTTTGTCCGACCAAACCATATTTTCTAACCATCCCTCGTAATTGGTGATAGCTCAAGCCAAGTAGCTCGGCTGCTTGTCGTTGATTAAACTTGGCTTCTTCCAATGCACGATTGAGTAAATGGATATCTTGTTCCTCTTGCCATTGTTTATAGTCTAGAGGGAATTGGATGGTGTTGCTTGATGCTTCCTCTTCTTGTTGTTCTGCTTGTTTTGCACTATGGCCAAGCGCGCTGTGCCAAACCGTTTCAAAGGGATTGAAAACCAGTTCATCAATTGGGTGAGCATTCAGACCATGTTGGTAAATCGCACGTTCAATCACGTTTTTTAGTTCGCGGACGTTACCGGGCCATTCATATTCAATAAGCGACTGCTGCGCTTTTGGGGTAAAACCGACAAAGTATTCCAGTTGCAGTTCACGACACATTTTCATCGCGTAGTGCTCTGCTAAAGAGAGAATGTCTTCTTTGCGCTCGCGAAGAGGCGGCAACATAATGACATCGAAGGCTAGCCTGTCGAGCAGATCTGCACGAAAATCACCTTGCTCTGCCAATTTTGGTAGGTCGGCATTGGTTGCACAAACAAGTCGAACATCCGCATTGAGAGCGGTATGACCGCCAACTCGCTCATATTCACCATATTCAATGACACGTAATAGCTTTTCTTGAACTAAAAGTGGTGCGGTTGCCAGTTCGTCAAGAAACAAAGTACCGCCCTCGGCGCGCTCGAAACGCCCTTTATGCTTACCTTTAGAGCCCGTGAAGGAGCCGGATTCATGTCCAAACAATTCGGAATCTATTAGCCCTTCGCTTAATGTCGCACAGTTGAGTGATAGTAGTGGTTTATCCCAACGTCTTGATAAATAATGCAAACGCTGAGCGATGAGTTCTTTACCCGTACCTCGTTCACCAATGATGAGGACAGGGCGCTCAATGGGTGCAAGTTGTGATACTTTATCTAGTACAGCGAGAAAAGCAGGTGATTCACCAATCAGGTTTTGCTTCATAAAGTCCTTCTTATTTAACAGCCGAGCCATGATTCAGGGATAGAGTTGGTAAATTTCACCAACAGTTGGTGAAAAACATCATAGCACAATAGTGTGTAACGACAACAAAATGAATAACACTTTGATTTGAAAGAAAATTATAAGTTGGCACGTTACTTGTTATATATTCAGGGAGACACAAGGTTAATCACCACCTTGTCGAGTTTTAATAGGAAAAAAGAGGAGTTCCGTTATGGGTATTTTTTCTCGATTTGCAGATATCGTTAACTCAAACATCAGTGCATTACTGGACAAGGCGGAAGATCCTGAAAAAATGATCCGTCTTATCATTCAAGAAATGGAAGACACACTTGTTGAAGTGCGTACTAACTCGGCTAAAGCGATTGCAGACAAGAAAGAGTTGGCTCGTAAGGTTGAAACGTTAGAAGAGCAAATTGGCGAATGGGGTCAAAAAGCGAGCTTAGCATTAGTTAAAGAGCGCGAAGATCTAGCTCGTGCAGCATTAATTGAAAAGCAAAAGCTAGAGCAAGTAATTAAAGGCCTCCACACTGAGCAAACCTTAGTGGAAGAAACGATCGATAAGCTTACTGGCGAGATTGGTAAGTTGGAAAGCAAAATTGCTGAAACGCGCGCAAAACAGCAAGCACTAGCAATTCGTAACCAAACTGCATCTAACCGTCGTGATGTGCAAAAACACCTGCACACTAGCCGTACTAATGAAGCGATGGCGAAATTTGAGCAGTACTCACGTAAAGTGGATGAAATGGAAGCGGAAGCAGACCTGTATGCTCAAACTGGTAATGCTAAATCGCTAGAACAAGAGTTTGCAGAGTTGCAGGCACAAGACGAAATTGAAAAAGAGTTGGCAAAGCTGAAAGAACAGATGTCATCGAAAGATAAATAAGAAAGGAGCCATTTATGTCGGCATTTTTTATAGCAGGACCAGTGATTGTCTTTTTAATCTTTGTCGCTCCACTATGGCTCTTCTTACACTATCGCAGCAAACGCAAAACAGATAGTGCACTGTCGAGCCAAGATTTAGAGCGGCTTCAGGTACTATCTGAAAAAGCGGAAGCGATGCAGTCCCGAGTTGATACATTGGAGCGCATCTTGGATGCTGAGTCACCAACATGGAGACGCAAGTATGAATAATCGAGAACTGTATCGTGATCCAGTAAATGGCAAAATCTCCGGTGTTTGCGCCGGAATTGCCAACTACTTTGGTGCAGAAGTTTGGTTGATTCGTATTGTAGTGATTTCTGCAGCGCTGTTAGGTGGTACGTTTTTGGTATTGTTAGCGTACATCGCGATGGCGTTTATGTTAGAAAAGCAACCAGTAACGTATTCTGAAAATATCAGAGCGCAGCAAGAGCATACGCTCAAAAGTAAGCCTTGGCAGAAAGGGCAAAGCCCTGATCAACTGCTCAGTGTGTTGGAAAGGGATTTTGACCGTCTTGATGGCAAAATTCGTAACATGGAAGCTTATGTTACGTCTGATACATATAGGGTGAACAGAGAATTCAGTAAGCTCTAGGCATTTTGTATCCAAAGAAGATTTAACTGAAGCAGGCATAAAGCCTGCTTTTTTATCACAAATTACTAATTTTAAAGCACTATTAATCTTTTCTGCTCTGGAAGTTCGTTCAAAATTCATCTACTTTAAAAATAATCCCCCAATTTTTATGGATGAATGTAATGAGAAAATTGCTCATTCCTATTGCCATCTCGGCTGTCTTGTCGGGGTGCGGTAAAGAACTTCCTCCTGTTCCTGAACCTGAATCGCGCCCTGCGAAGCTATTTACAGTATCTGTTGGCAATGCCCAGTTTGAGCGACATTTTCCTGCCACTACGGAAGCTGGCGATAGAGCAGTACTGACATTTCGAGTTCCTGGGCTTCTTCAAACGATAGAAGTGAATGAAGGTCAAGTCGTCAGTAAAGGTGATGTTTTGGCGTCATTAAACCCAGATGAATATTCTCTGCTCGAACAGCAAGCTCGGGCAAATTTTTTGCTCGCAGATGTGCAATACAAGCGATACCAAAAGCTACGTAAAGACCAAGTAGTATCTGAGCAAGATTTTGATGAGGCAAAAGCGAACCACAACTCGGCAAAAGCTCAATGGAATCAAGCAAAGGCAAACTTAAGGTATACCAAACTTTTCGCGCCATATGATGGCACCATTTCGTACATTCCAGCAGAAAACCATGAATATGTTGCCGCGAAAGAAGGGGTGATGAATATTCAGTCCAACCAACTCCTCAAAGTGATATTCCAAATCCCAGACTATCTTCTAAATCGTTACACGCAGGGGAGCGATGTCTCTGCCAGAATGATATTTGATGCGTTCCCCGAGCGAGCCTTTGATTTAACCTTTCAGGAAATCGATACAGAGGCCGATCCTAAAACGGGCAGTTACAAAGTCACGATGGTTATGGAGCGACCAGCAGAAATTGGCCTTTTGCCGGGAATGTCTGGCAATGCTTACCTCCTGTCCAAAAGTGCAGGAGCGACAAAGATTCCTAACTCCGCGTTGCTAGAAGAGAACGGCAAAACATACGTTTGGCGTGTCGATGAGCAAGGCATTGTATCCAAAGCCGCAATTGAGATGAATGACAAAAATCAAGTGTTAGCCGGGCTTAACGATGGCGACCAAATCATTATCTCGGGTGTCAGTGTAATTGAACCCGGAATTAAGGTAAGAGCGTGGATTAAGGAAAGAGGGTTGTAATATGAAAGGAATCATCTCTCTAGCGACTTTACTTTCAACGCTTTTTCTCGTTGGCTGTGGGGATAAGGCGCCAGAAAAAGAGCTCGAAACGCCACGAGTTAGGGTTACGTCATTAGCGGGAAACAAGGTGGACGACAACTTGTACTTCCCTGCGGTTGCGAATGCAGCGGATCGCTCTCATTTGAGCTTCAGAGTGGCAGGAGAAGTCAGCCGCATCATGGTAAAAGAGGGCGACAAAGTCACGAAGGGTGATGTTATTGCAACGCTAGATCCCACGGACTATGAGTTGGATGTAGATAATGCGAGTGCGCGTTTTTCTGTTGTCGACAGTCAGTATCGCCGCTCACGCCCTTTGGTTGATAAAGGCCTATTAGCTAAGTCTCAGTTTGATGAAATTGCAGCACAACGACAAATCGCCTTAGCTGAGCTTCAGTTAGCCAAACTTCGTCTATCATTTACTGCCTTAAAAGCGCCCGTGGATGGGATTATTTCGCGAGTTAATATCGACCAATTCGAAAATGTTCAAGTCGGACAGCATATCGTTAATATTCACAGCTTGGAGCGAGTCGAAGTGTTGATTCAGCTTCCAGACCGCCTCTATGTGAACCAACCGCCAACGGAAGAAAGGCTTACCGCGATCAAAGCATTAGTGCGCGTGCCCAGCGGTAACGAATATAACGCGACGGTAAAAGAATTTACGACTGAGCCCGATCCAACAACAGGTACGTTTACTGTCACACTGTCGCTTCCTATGCCGGAAGAAGAGTACATCCTAGATGGGATGGCTGTTGAAGTAACGTCTAAAGACGAGAATGTTGGGCTTGATCTCAACCTAGGAATTAATGTCCCTATCGAAGCCATTTTTAATGCGGATGGTGACGAGCTGGGGCGCGAAAACAAATTTGTTTGGGTACTGAATGACGACAATACGGTATCGCGCAAACAGGTGCGAGCAGGTAAGGCATCTAAAACGTCCATTCAAATCCTTGATGGTCTCATGCTCAAAGACAAAGTTGTGATTGCCGGTGTTTCTCGATTAAGGGATGGCATGAAAGTGGAAGTGATACAGGAAATGGCTACGCAGGAGGCCGGTCTATGAGCGATCTTAATAAATCAGTGCCTCAAAGTGATGATGATGTGACCGGTATTGCTGCGTACTTCATCCGAAATCGCGTCATCAGTTGGATGGTCGCACTGATATTTTTGATTGGTGGTATCGCCGCATTCTTTGGTTTAGGGCGTCTTGAGGACCCTGCTTTTACTATTAAAGATGCGATGGTAGTGACCTCTTACCCTGGTGCGACACCGCAACAAGTCGAAGAAGAAGTGACGTATCCAATCGAAAAAGCGATTCAGCAGCTTACTTATGTTGATGAAGTAAATTCGATTTCTAGCCGAGGCTTATCTCAAATCACGGTCACGATGAAGAACAATTATGGCCCTGATGATCTACCACAAATTTGGGATGAGTTGCGCCGTAAAGTGAACGACCTTAAAGGGACGTTGCCTCCAGGTGTGAATGAACCTCAAGTGATCGATGATTTTGGTGATGTTTACGGGATTTTGTTAGCGGTGACTGGCGACGGTTATAGCTATAAAGAGCTACTGGATTACGTCGATTACTTACGCCGAGAGCTCGAACTGGTTGATGGCGTGAGTAAAGTTTCGGTATCCGGGCAACAGCAAGAGCAAGTTTTCATCGAAGTATCAATGAAAAAGCTGAGCAGTATAGGTCTTGCTCCGGATACCGTGTTTAATCTTCTTTCGACGCAAAACGTGGTTTCTGACGCAGGAGCGATCAGAATTGGTGACGAGTACATCAGAATTCAGCCGACTGGCGAGTTCCAGAGTGTGGAGGAGCTGGGTGATTTGTTGATTACTGAGTCGGGCGCTCAGGGGCTCATTTTCTTGAAAGATGTGGCGGAAATAAAACGCGGGTACGTAGAAGTACCGAGTAATATTATTAATTTTAACGGAAGTCTTGCACTAAACGTGGGTGTTTCTTTTGCTGAAGGCGTCAACGTCGTTGAAGTCGGAAAAGCGTTTGATCATCGCCTTGCCGAGCTAAAGTACCAACAACCTGTCGGTATCGAAATCTCGGAAATTTACAGTCAGCCTAAAGAGGTGGATAAATCGGTTAGCGGTTTTGTTGTCAGCTTGGCTCAAGCTGTCGGTATCGTCATTATCGTACTTCTGTTCTTTATGGGGCTACGTTCGGGGCTGCTTATCGGTTTAATTTTACTGCTGACGGTGTTGGGTACGTTCATTTTCATGAAGTATCTCGCGATAGATTTGCAGCGGATTTCATTAGGTGCCTTGGTTATCGCGTTAGGTATGCTGGTGGACAATGCCATCGTTGTGGTTGAGGGGATTTTGATTGGTACTCAAAAAGGGCGAACTCGACTCCAAGCAGCGACCGACATTGTTACCCAAACAAAGTGGCCATTACTTGGGGCAACTGTGATTGCGGTAACTGCATTTGCGCCAATTGGACTGTCTGAAGACTCGACGGGCGAATACTGTGGCACTTTATTTACGGTTCTGCTGCTCTCTTTAATGTTGAGCTGGTTTACCGCTATCTCGTTGACACCATTCTTTGCTGACATCTTCTTTAAAGGCCAGAAGATTAAACAAGGTGAAGGGGAAGAAAATGATCCATATAACGGGGTTATTTTCGTTATTTATAAAAAGTTTCTTCAGTTTTGTATGCGTCGTGCTTGGTTTACCGTTGTGGTGCTGATTGCGGGATTAGCGGCAAGTGTTTACGGGTTCACCTTTGTGAAGCAAGCGTTTTTCCCATCTTCGACAACGCCGATTTTTCAGTTAGATGTATGGATGCCAGAAGGAACTGATATTCGAGCAACTAACACAACGCTTAAAGAGTTAGAAAGTTGGTTAGCTAAGCAAGAGCATGTTGACCATATCACGACGACCGCGGGTAAAGGCTTACAGCGCTTCATGTTAACGTACGCGCCAGAGAAAAGTTATGCGGCTTATGGTGAGATAACCACTCGTATGGAAAACTACGAAGCGTTAAAACCATTAATGGCGAAGTTTCGAGAGTATTTAAAAGCCAACTACCCAGAAATCAATTACAAGCTCAAACAGATTGAGTTAGGCCCTGGTGGTGGTGCAAAAATTGAAGCGCGTATTATTGGCTCAGATCCAACCGTCCTTCGTACGATAGCCGCTCAGGTCAAGGACATCATGTACGCCGACCCTCAGGCAACAAATATCAGGCATGATTGGCGTGAACGAACCCAAGTTCTTGAACCTCAGTTTAACGAGAGTCAGGCACGTCGCTATGGCATTACCAAATCGGACGTCGATGATTTCTTGTCCATGTCATTCTCTGGAATGACGATAGGCTTATACCGAGACGGCACGACGCTCATGCCTATCGTGGCTCGCTTACCTGAAGATGAACGTATTGATATTCGTAACATCGAAGGCATGAAAATATGGAGTCCAGCACAGAGTGAGTTTATCCCACTTCAACAAGTCACAATGGGTTACGACATGCGTTGGGAGGACCCTATTATTGTACGTAAGAACCGTAAGCGTATGCTCACTGTGATGGCAGACCCTGATATTCTAGGTGAAGAAACCGCATCGACATTGCAAAAACGCTTACAGCCCCAAATCGAAGCGATTCAATTACCACCAGGTTATTCCTTAGAGTGGGGTGGTGAATACGAATCTTCTGGTGATGCTCAAGAGTCGCTGTTTACTACCATGCCAATGGGGTACTTGTTCATGTTCTTGATCACTGTATTCCTATTTAACTCTATCAAAGAGCCACTCATTGTTTGGCTTACCGTACCGCTGGCGTTAATTGGCGTCACCACTGGTTTGTTGGCACTCAACACGCCGTTTGGTTTTATGGCATTGCTCGGCTTCTTAAGCTTATCGGGAATGGTGCTCAAAAATGGCATCGTATTACTGGACCAAATTGAAATTGAAATGAAGTCCGGTAAAGAGGCTTATGACGCGGTCGTTGATGCTGCGGTAAGTCGCGTCCGTCCCGTTTGTATGGCTGCTATCACGACGATCCTTGGTATGATCCCACTGTTGCCAGATATTTTCTTCAAACCAATGGCGGTTACGATTATGTTTGGTTTGGGTTTTGCGACAGTCCTGACACTGATTGTCGTGCCAGTGTTGTATCGTTTGTTCCATAAAGTGGCAGTACCGAAACAGGCTTAGTGCTACTGATATAACGATGAAAAATATCGCGCCTCTAGCTCATCAGTTAGAGGCGCTTTTTAAGGAAGAATAATGACAGAACAAAAAACGTGTGCGTGGGCGATGAATCACCCATTAGAGCGCGAATATCATGATTCCGAATGGGGCGTGCCAGTATATGACGACCAAGTCCTGTTTGAATTTATTACTTTGGAAGGTGCGCAAGCTGGTCTTAGTTGGATCACCATCCTTAAAAAGCGCGAAGGTTACAGAGAAGCGTTCGAGAATTACGATCTAGATGCGTTGGAACAAAGAAATGAAGAACGCGCTGAATACATCGTGGAAAACTTCGATGTTGTAAGGCATCGCGGAAAGATTAACTCGGTTTTCAGTAATGCCAAAGCGGCCAAAGCGTTAATTGCTGAATACGGAAGTTTATCAGACGCGTTGTGGCAGTTCGTGGACGGCGAACCAATCATTAATCAATGGCAACATATGAGTGACGTGCCAGTTTCGACAGAGCAATCCAAAGCCATGAGTAAATTCCTAAAAAAGAAAGGCTTCAAGTTTGTCGGTGAAACCATCTGTTATGCTTTCATGCAAGCCGTCGGCATGGTGGATGACCATATCGTTGGATGTCCTAAAAAGCAGAATAAGTAACGTTTGGCTATTAAGCTAATGTTGTTAGTTCTGGCTATCATGAATACGTTCCAAAGCTTCGATTCGACGCCATTGAGTGGCATCGAAGCTTTGTTTTCTTAAAGCAATGATTTCTGCCTGTTTTTCGTCTTGCCCTAGAAAATCTCTATTCAGAATATTTTGACGCTGCTTTAAATAAGTGGCGAGTTGAGTCTCAAATGATGCTCTTTGCTCATCAAGCTTTTGCAGCCTCTGCGCTCCGGCATCTCCTACCAGAGCAACACGGGCGATGTACTTGTCTTGTGAATCAAGCTGAGAAGCTTGCTCGAGCTGCTTTGCTAATGCGTTATTGCGTTCACTTTCTCGTATGTAATCCGGTTGTTCTGATAACGCTTGATTGAGAAGGTGGATCTGACTCTCGATATCCGATGCCTGTGTTTTAATCGTCAGCTTTTCTAAAGCAAGTTGGCGAAGTCGGTTTTCTTCGTCAAACAATTGGGTTATCTGCGCCTCGCTAAAGTATTGAAGCTGTAAGTTCAGTATTGCTTCATTCAGCATGGTTAACTGTTCAAGCGTTAGGTGATTGTGCTCAAAAGGCTCTAATGCAGAGAGTGCTTGCTTGTAGGAAAGGTAGGTTTGAAAAAGTTTGGCATCAATATTCAGAGTTTGCTTTGCTAAAGTGTCATCATTGACTTCCGCTTTGATCGTATCGAGATCTTCTTCGCCCAGCCGGCTAAGAGAATATTCGAAGAAATCTTTTGGAGAAGAGACATCGGCGGCTATATCTTGCTGAGATTGCGAATGGTTAGAGGTTATCTCTTGTTGTTTGTCGCTTTGCAACAGAGAAAGCGCTCCCACGCCAAATATCGAGAGCAGGATAAAAGTGGTGAGAGCGACTTTCTTCATTGTGATGACCTCTTATAAACCTTGAAGTTTGAGACGATTTGCATGTTGGCGATAAAGCGTGACTGGATCGGTTTCAAAAAGATGATGAATACCGAGTAGACCGTTAATTTCATCCAAATGGTTCATTTGATAATCATCACGTATGACTTTGCCTAAATGTGTGCTGCACGCACCAACTAAGCCATCATTCGGCCCATCAAAGGCTAAGCCAAGTACCATCATGGCAGCGTCAGTCGGATCGAAAACGTTTGTAAAAGTGGATGATCCGGTCCATGAGTAGTAATAAACGCCATTTGAAGCTAGCAAGTCGCCATTACCACATTCACTGGTAGGGACTCCCTCCGGGTAGCGTTGGTTAAACGCTAATGATCCTTCCGTGGTTAATGCTGCTAGTGAGGCTAAAGGGTCTTGGTCGAGAGCAGAACCACCTGATAGAAGATTAATAAGAGTAGTTAAGCCTTGCGCCAGTTTTACCGCGAGCTGCTCACTACCCGAACCCTCAGATACGGTGCCACGAACTAAATCTGCCACTTTAGACCCTTTATTAACGCCACCTATACTCGTAACTGATGCGACTAGGTCAGGACGGACAGAGGCAACATAGCGCGTTGTTGGACCACCATGACTGTGACCAATGAGATTGACTTTCTCTGCGCCTGTTGCTGCAAGTAAGGTTTCTACTTGAGCAAGCAGTTGCTCCCCTCGAACTTCGCTGCTATTGGTCGCGGATACCTGTGCAACATAAACCGTAGCGCCATCTTTTGTTAAGGAATGTGGTATTCCGAAAAAGTAATCTACGCCTGCGAGGGTATCAAAACCAAATAATCCATGAACCAGAACAATCGGATACTTGGTTTGGGTATAACCTGTTGCAGCGGATACGGAGGTTATTGGGACGGTAATTAAGGTAAAAAGCATTAGCGCTATAAATTTGAGTTTCAAAACTATCTCCTTGTGGTATGACCTCTTATGAATGATAAAAAGTAGGAGAGAAACTCTAAATTTGGAAAGCCTATTTGTGGCACATTATTTCATTCTGTGACTGCTCAATTGAAAAACAACACAAATGATTAACATTAATTAATGGTTCGGGTGAATGTTAGTTAATTCTAATTAAGTCAGGGAGTTATAAAAACGCCCCGCAATGCAGGGCGATTCAATCATTGTTATAGGGAGACTTCTTTTTCAAGCATTAAGGCGTTATAACGCGCAAAACCAGCCTCTAAATCAGCGATCAAGTCATTTACGTCTTCTAAGCCAATATGAATACGAACCAAAGTACCTTCAAAGTGTGGGTGAGCTACGGTTCTTAGGCTGTTAAAACTCTTAGGTTCGTTAGCTAGAATGAGGCTTTCATAACCGCCCCAAGAGTAACCCATACTGAAGTGTTTCATACCATCAAGCAGAGCCGTCGTCGCTTTTGGATAAGACGTTTTGAGAACAAATGAAAACAAGCCGTTTCCACCTGTGAAGTCTCGTTTGAAAAACTCATGGCCAGGGCTTGTTTCTAAAGCTGGATGGCGGACATGATCAACTTCTGGGCGAGAAGCGAGCCACTGAGCGACTTTTAAACTGCTTTCTGCGTGCTGTCTTAGGCGAACATCCAACGTGCGAATACCTCGAAGACCTAGGTATGCGTCGTCAGGAGAAACGCACTGACCCATCAGGTAGCTTTGTTCACGAAGCTGATCCCAATAGTTTTCAGAAGCCACAGCAGTACCTAGCATGACATCTGAATGTCCAACGATATACTTAGTTGCCGCTTGAATGGAAATGTCTACGCCATGCTCGAAAGGAGAGAAGTTCACGCCAGCTCCCCATGTATTGTCTAGCATCACGATGATATCTTGCTCATGGGCAATGCGTGCTAATGTAGGTACATCTTGGACTTCCATGGTTATTGAACCAGGAGACTCCAAGAAAAGGACTTTGGTATTCGGCTGAATCAAGTCTCGGATACCTTCACCGATCATTGGGTCATAATAGGTGGTTTCGATGCCCATTTTCTTCATGATGGTGTTACAAAAGTCACGAGTTGGTTCGTAACAAGTGTCCACCATTAGAATGTGATCGCCAGTTTCAACGAAAGAGAGGATGGCATTTGAAATTGCTGCCGTTCCACAAGGGTAAAGCGCGCAACCAGCTCCACCTTCAATCTCAACCATTGCGTCTTGGAAAGCAAAGTGCGTGTTGGTGCCTCGGCGACCATAAAACAATGTTTTGTTTGCACGATTAATGGTGGCTTGGTTCTTTTCTGCAACGGTATTGAATACCACGGTTGAAGCGCGTTGAACGGGTGGGTTTACAACACCATTTGTCCACTTTTTATCGCGGCCAGCGGTAATGAGTTTGGTTTTTTTTCCCTCTGACATAAAAGTTCCCTGTCTTAAATATTGCGGTTTTGAATATTTAAAACATGGACGACGTAGGTTATGCAAGGGAAAAGTCAACTATCAGCCAATAACAGCCAAGATGAACAGGTAATGATGTCGAGAGGTATCGTGTAGATAGGGAGCTAAAAGAACAAACCTCCAGCAGGATGCATGTAGCGCTGGAGGTTTTTAGTCGGTGTATTTGAGGTATTAGAGGAGTGGATTGAAGAGATAGAACACTCGCTCTAAGAACCGAGAAAATAGGCTCCTTTTCTCCCATTCTTCCAATACAACAGTGTGAGATTGCTTAATATAGCTATCTTGTAACCAAGACATTTGCTTGGTGAACTCTTCGTCATCAACGGCGAGGGTCACTTCGAAGTTCAGCCACAAGCTGCGCATATCCATGTTTACGGTGCCAACTAAACAGAATTGGTCGTCAATTACGACAGATTTTGTATGCAGCAAACCACCATAAAACTCATAAATCTTGACCCCTGCACTCAAGAGCTCACTATAAAAAGCGCGTGACGCCCATTGCACCATCATAGAGTCATTTTTATGGGGAATAATGAGTTCAACGTCAATGCCTCGTTGTGCTGTCATCTTTAACGTTTCGAGTAAATCAGCATTGGGCACGAAATATGGTGTTGTGATTCGTACCGAGCGATTGGCTTGGTTTATTGCCAATGTTAATACTTGATAGATCAGATATTCCGGCATACCTGGGCCAGAAGGCACAACCTGAATAGGGTGTTGGAATTCACTCTCATCGATCTTGCATTCAGGTAGTCTTGGTAAATGACGTTCGCCAGTTTCGACTTCCCAATCCCAACAGTGGATGGCACT
This sequence comes from Vibrio sp. Vb2131, assembly GCF_033338535.1. Taxonomy (NCBI): domain Bacteria; kingdom Pseudomonadati; phylum Pseudomonadota; class Gammaproteobacteria; order Vibrionales; family Vibrionaceae; genus Vibrio; species Vibrio sp. Vb2131. Next base: position 202,535 of record NZ_JAWOSW010000002.1, on the reverse strand, counting down.
CAATACGTTTACCGTTGGTCCCGTAATGCGAACCATGATGTCCACCCAATGCCCGACGCCACTGTTTTGCTTGAAGTAAGCCGGGTCAACCAGGTTCATTGAACCGGTATAAGCAATTTCATCATCAATTACGATGATCTTGCGATGTTGGCGAAGATCAAGACGACGTAAGAAAATACGCCACATCTTCACTTCTAGCGCTTGAATAACTTCAATTCCAGCATCCTGCATCATTCGATACCAAGGACTTCTGAAAAAACGTGGACTACCTGCTGAATCGAGCAATAGTTTGACATCTACGCCGCGTTTAGCCGCTTGAATAAGCGCAGAAGCGACAGAGTCAGCCAAACCACCCGGATGCCAAATGTAGAATACCATTCGAATACTGCTCTGCGCGTTTTCGATGTCTTCAATAATGGAATGCAAAATCTCATTAGGTGACTGTTGCAGCGACAATGTATTACCGCTCAATGCGGGAAGACCAAGGCGGTTGTTACAAAGTTCATCAATTCGGTAGATGTGCCTTCCCATCGTTTCTGGGTTGTGCGCGTTACAGTCGTTAAGCTGACTGAACCACTTCTCGAATGGTGTAAACATCTCTTTCGCACGTTCGGCTCGCTTTCTGCCTAAGTTCAGTTCACCGAAGAGGAAATAACATGCGACACCCAGAACGGGAAGGATATAAATGATCATTAGCCAAGCTAAAGACACGCTCACTGCACGGCGCTTTAAAACGACACGAATGGTCACACCTGCGACCAGTAACCAATATAGCCCGATGCCAGCTAAAGTAAGAAAGTGATAAAACTTGTCCATATACGCTCAGAGTAATATGCCCTTCTAGGATATTAAGCATAAAAGTGGGTTGGGGGAATAGATTTCCCATTTAGACGTGGGATTGACCTTATATGAGGAACGAATTTCATAACAGCTGATTCTGTTATTTTAATGTGAAAAATAAGGTCATTCTTTAACTTTTGAACAAAAAAGCAGCATTTAACCTGCGTAACTCGACACTTGTGCGATAAATGTACTTTTTTGGGGTTCCAATTTTAAAGGGGAGCTGCTTTACTTTCTAGATATAGTGCGTCGAACGCTTATTTTATAAGTGTACAATAATTTTTACATAAACTTTTTAGACGCCTATCTCTATGCATACACAACAAACTAATTTTGGAGAAAAAGCGTGGCTACAACTAATACAGCAGCACCACGTGATACGTGGGGGTCTAAACTAGGCTTCGTAATGGCAGCAGCGGGTTCCGCTGTCGGTTTAGGCAATATATGGAAATTCCCTTACACAGCAGGTGAGAGTGGCGGCGGTGTATTCGTTGCTATCTATCTTATCTTTGTAATTTTTATCGGCTTTAGCGTGATGCTGACAGAGTTCGCTATTGGTCGTAAGACAGGTCTTTCTGCCGTAGGTGCATTCAAAACAACTGACCGACGCTGGACGTTCACTGGCGTTATGGGAGTTTTCAGTGGTCTTTTGATCATGGGCTTCTACCCTGTGGTTGGTGGTTGGGCATTGGCCTACATCTTTAAAGTGGGTGGTGGTCTACTCAGCGCGCCAGAAGCAATTGGCGACAGTTTTGGCGGTTTCATCTCAGATCCGATTCAACCTTTAATGTGGATGGGTGTTTACCTGTTCCTTAACGTCATGATCGTGATGAAAGGGATTTCGGGTGGTATTGAGAAAGCCGGTAAGGTTCTGATGCCGCTTCTGTTCTTAATCCTAATCGTTGTTTCTGTTAAGGGCTTAATGCTGCCAGGTGCAATGGCTGGCCTTGAGTTCTTATTCATGCCGGACTTTTCTAAAGTCGACAGCAACGTGGTTCTTGCTGCACTAGGACAGGCGTTCTTCTCACTTAGCTTAGGTATGGGTTGTATGATGACGTACGGTTCTTACCTGAAGAAGAAAGAGAACCTAGTTCAAACAACCGGTATGGTTACAGCGATGGATACTGGTGTCGCGATTCTTGCTGGTGTTGCTATGTTCCCAGCAATGTTTGCCTTTGGCATGGAGCCTGCAGCAGGCCCTGGTCTTGTATTCGTTGTCGTTCCTCAGCTATTTGCTGAAATGGGCGGAGTGATTGGGTTGCTATTCGCGTTGCTATTTTTCATCGGTTTGACGGTGGCGGCATTAACTTCTTCAGTATCACTATTGGAAGTTGTCGTGTCTTACCTAATCGACGAGAAAGGCATGAAGCGCTCTAACGCAGTTCTGTCTGCAAGCGCAGTTATGGCGGCATTATGTATTTTTGCGTCACTATCGTTAGGTGGAATGGGACCAACGCTGTTTGGTACCGGTGCCTTTGATATCTTCGACTTGCTAACGGACAAAATCTTCCTAGCGGTTGGTGGTATGTTGGTTTGTATCTTTGCTGGATGGCGCCTAAGCCGTGCTGAGCTAGAAAAAGAGATCACTAATGACGGCGAAGTATCCTTCCCGTTATTTGGATTGTGGTACAACCTAGTTAAATACCTGATTCCTGTTGCGATTGCTATTGTTGCCTTCATGGGGATTAAGTCTGGCTTTGATAGTGGTAAAGGTGAAATCATGCTGCTGGGTATCGCAATCATTGGTCTTGCTGGTATTTTCTCTAGAAAGCTCTAGCTCAGGCCTTAGGGCAAGCCTCGATAGCTTTGTCCGATAACTTATGTATACTGCTGGCTCCAAACGTGGAGCCAGTTTTTTTATGTTCGATATTCTACATACCCATCCCGATTTTCTGATCATCAATAAGCATCCCAACGTCTCTGTTCATAAAGACGATGGCGACACAATGCTGCTGCAAGAAGTGGCTAAGCAGAGTGGTGATCAGCAGCTCTATCTTATCCATCGCTTGGATAAAATGACATCGGGTATTCTGCTCCTCGGACGCAACGCCAAAGCGGCCAGTGCGTTATCGCAAGCCTTCGCTGACCGCCAAGTAGAAAAGTTCTACCTAGCGATTGGCTCTAAAAAGCCGAAAAAGAAACAAGGTTTGGTCGTTGGTGATATGGAGCGTTCGCGCCGTTCATCATGGAAGCTGGTCAACAGCAAAAATAACCCAGCCGTCACCCAGTTTTTCTCTCTTGCGGCAGAGCCCGGAGAGCGCCTATTTTTATGTAAGCCACACACTGGTAAAACGCATCAAATCCGCGTGGCATTAAAATCGGTTGGCTCAGGTATTGTTGGCGACCCGATTTACAATGCAGGCAATGAGGCTGATCGCGGTTACCTGCATGCATTTTCACTTTGCTTCCAATACCGAGATGAGCAATATCGCTTTGTTTGCGATCCACGAGAATACCAAGTGCTGGGTAACAAATGGCACAATGAAATCGTCTCTCAGGGTTTGGATACTTGGCTTTCCCCTTGGGAACTGAGCTGGCCTACGATCAAATAACCGTCACAAAGAAAACTAATAAGAGAACTCGATGCAAGTATCACAACTTCCGCTGTTTTTTCAGCATCTAGAAACCGAGCTCGCGCAAGCTCCGAACGAAATTCGTCGACTGTTTCATGGTCGTGGTCGTCGTTTTGAGGGCCTAGAGCAAATCACCTGTGACTGGTTACAAGGTCAGTTGATCATCAACTTGTTTAAAGAAGTCGACGACGCGTTTCTCGCTGAGCTGAAAAGCGGCCTCAATGCGTTGGCACAATCACAACTGTGGGCAGATAAGCAAGGTCGCACTATGGTTCTTCAGCACCGTTATGCCGATGGTGCGCCTTCAGAAGTGCTTGTCGGTGAATTAGACGCTCGCCCTGTCGTTGAAGAAAGCGGTTTGAAATACCAATTGGATATTGGCCGCAACCAAAACTTCGGTCTGTTTTTGGACATGCGCTACGGTCGTGATTGGGTACGCGAAAATGCGAAGCATAAGAACGTGCTTAACTTGTTTGCTTACACCTGTGGCTTTTCTGTCGCTGCCATTGCGGGTGGCGCAGATAAAGTGGTTAACGTCGACATGGCGAAAGCGTCGCTGTCTAAAGGTCGTGAGAACCACAAGCTAAATGGTCATAACATCAACCAGGTAAGCTTTATGGGGCACGATATCTTTAAATCTTGGGGTAAGATTAAGAAATCTGGTCAGTATGACTTGATCATTATCGATCCGCCTTCATTCCAGAAAGGCAGCTTTGCGCTGACTAAAGATTACAAAAAGATTCTACGTCGATTACCGGATTTGTTGGCAGACGGCGGTCAAGTGATGGCATGTGTGAACTCGCCATCTGTGACAAGCGACTTCTTGATTGAAAGCATGAAAGACGAAGCGCCAGAGTTGACATACCGTGAGCGTCTGGATAACCCACCAGAGTTTATGGACGTAGACAGCGAAGCAGCATTGAAAGTGTTGCTGTTTAGCGAGAAGCAATGACGACGAAACGAAAGTTGTACCTATCTATAATACCAGCCGTTTGAGTACGGCTGGCATTTCCACGATACCCCGTTAATCTGAATAGCGAGACGCGAGTGTGATTCAGAGTCTATTATCAGAGTGAGTTATTCCTAACACGCTGATATTAGATTCCTGACCTCGCCTAGGCTCGTCGGAATGACGGGAAACAATAAAAGATCGATACCAGCAGCATTAACCGATCTGCACTTCAAGATCCGCTTCGATGGTTGATGAGCAGGCGAGCACATAGCCTTGTTCAATTTCTTCTGGCGTCAATGTTTCTAGGCTAGTGGAAGAGACGTTGCCTTTACGAACCTTGCATTTGCACGAGCCACAAATCCCGCTTCGACAAGCGACGATTAATGGTAAACCTGCGCCTTCGAGCACATCGGCCAGTACCTGACCTTTTTGAGCATCGATGCTTTGAGCAAAATCAGGAACAGAAACGTTAACCGTCTCATCGGAGACCGATGATTCTGCGCCAGTCGCTGGCGTAAAACTCTCTTGGTAGAAGTTCGTCATGTCAAAACCAAGGTCATTCAAATAGCCGTGAACATCTTGCATAAACTGGCTTGGACCACACAGGTAAACGGTGCGCTGTTTGAAATCAGGAACAAGCTCTTTAAGCCAGTCGGCATTCAAACGACCTTGTGGGTGCGATGTTCCTTCTCGGTTTTTCAGCAACAGCTTTAAATGGAAGGTGGGATACACAGCGTCGAACGTTTCTAGCTGGTCGTAGTAAATCGTCTCTTCTGGGCTGCGTGCGATATGAAGAAATGCGATGTCCACATCGTTGTCGTTTTCATCTTGATTACTCAGCCAGTGTTTTGCCATCGAAAATACGGGCGTGACGCCGCAACCTGCACTGATAAGCAAGGCTTTTGTTTCGCCATCACGTAAAACGGGTGGATGGTCAATGCAGTTAAATTCGCCCGCTGGTGGTAATGCTTGAACGGTATCACCAAGCAGCAGCGAGTCAACGATGTAGTTCGATACTTTACCGCCAGATACTCGTTTGATGGTGAGTTGAAGGTGATCGTCTTCATTGATAGAGCTGATTGAATAGGCGCGAAACTCCATTTTTCCATCAATTTCCACGCCTAAGTTAATAAACTGGCCAGGCTTAAACTGAAACAGAAGTGACTCGGTTAGTTCAGCCAATTTGATGCTGACGGTGTCGTGTGTTTCGAAGTATTTGTCGATGCAACGGAGTGTGACGGGTTGGTTACCTTGCCATTCAAAAAACATAACAATCTCTTTGGTTGTGGCTATTTTTAGTTCGAAATAGATAGCGCCTCCACGTAAGGAGGCGCGTAACAAGCAGGTTTATTAAGCTGCCAGGATGGCTTTTAGATCATCCTGAACATTGCCAATACTGCGCATATCGAACTTCTCTTGGATGATGGCGATTAGGTTTGGCGTTAGGAATACCGGTGCAGTAGGGCCTGTGTAAATGCCTTTCACGCCCAATGCAAATAGCGTTAGCAAGATAACGATCGCTTTTTGCTCGAACCAAGAAAGCACAAGCGTGAGTGGCAGTTCATTGATGTCACAGTCAAACTCTTTCGCCAGTGCAAGTGCAAGCTGGATTGCAGAGTAAGCATCGTTACATTGGCCCACATCCAATAGGCGAGGAATGCCGTTGATATCGCCAAACGTATTCTTGTTGAAGCGGAACTTACCACACGCCAAGGTCAGGATTAGCGTGTCTTCTGGTGCTTCAGCCGTAAAATCGGTGTAGTAGCTACGTTCCGCTTTATCGCCGTCACAACCGCCGACTAGGAAGAAGTGCTTGATGTTGCCTTGCTTCACTTGGTCGATAACCGCAGGGGCGGCGTTCATCAGTGCATTTCGACCAAAACCAACCGTGATGTGGTGTTCGATTTCATCGTGTTGGAAACCATCTTGCGCTAGAGCACATTCAATCACTTGGCTAAAATCATCGCCTTCGATGTGAGCCACACCAGGCCAGCCAACAATACTACGAGTGAATAAACGGTCTGCGTATTGACCCACATTTGGATTCAACAAGCAGTTTGACGTCATTACGATTGCGCCAGGGAAGTTTGCGAATTCTTTCTGTTGGTTTTGCCATGCGCTGCCGTAGTTGCCGACAAGATGAGGATATTTCTTCAGCTCAGGGTAGCCGTGTGCAGGCAGCATTTCACCGTTGGTATAAACGTTAATGCCTTTGCCTTCAGTCTGTTGCAGGATTTTTTCTAGGTCATGTAAATCATGGCCAGAAACAAGAATACATTTGCCTTTTACTGGCTTGACGTTCACCGTGGTTGGTTCTGGATGGCCGAAGGTCATTGTTTCACCTTGGTCGAGCATTTCCATCACTTTGTAGTTCATCAGGCCGATGCGCATTGAGCAATCAAGTAGTTCGCCTAGATCTTCAGGGTCTGTGCCCAACCACGCCATGATTTCATGGTATTCGGCATAGATATCGTTGTTGGTTTGCTCAAGAACACGTGCGTGCTCCATGTATGCTGCGGCACCCTTAAGGCCGTATAGGCAAAGTAGGCGTAGGCCAATAACATCTTCATGTACTTGGTCCTTACCACGGTTAACCGCGACTTGAGGAGCAAAAGCTAAGATTGCTTCTGCGCTTTTTGGTAGCTCAAAGTGAGCAACAACAGGGATGTCAGCAACTTCGGTATCGGCGAGTGTTGCAGCAGACATTACTTGCTCTTTTAGCAATGCTTTGTACGTTGCCGCTTGAGAAGTTAGCTCTAGGACACGTTCAGGGTCAAAGTTTACGTTCGTCAATGTAGAGAAAAATGCCTTTGGTGCCCATTGGTTGATTTCATCGTTAATGATGTTGAATTCAAGTGCTTTTGATGCCCAAAAAGAAACCCCTTGCAGTGTGTAAACCAACACGTCTTGAAGGTCAGATACTTCAGAAGTTTTACCACACATACCTTGTGCAAAAGAACAACCTTTAACAGCAGGGGTTTGAATTGTCTGTTCACATTGAATACAGAACATATTGGGTTCTCCAGTGATTGTTTTAATAGTCGTGATGTTGACCACTAGAGAGCAGAATGTGTGCCAATTATTATCTTGTTGATTTGTATTGAATTTTATCAGATTTAGGAGAGTGGTTGATGTAATTAAGACAACGCAGTTGATGTCTTAATCACATCGACTTCTTGTGGTCGGTTATTTATTGATCCCGAGCTTTTTACCCATCCGATATAAGTTCCCGCGATCCATTTGTAAAAACTCCGCTGCTTTTGCCCAAACGCCACCAGTTTGGCTCAAAGCATGTTCAATTAAATCACGTTGATAGCTTTCTATTAGCTCTCGCATTGGCTGGCTTTCTTTAGGCAGATAATGCGATGTGTTTTTTACATCATCGAGAGCCAATGAGGTGTCGAAATGGTTAAGCATGATCGTGCTTGCGCCTTGTTGAATGGCGTGTAAAGCCGCGCGAGTTAACGTATGTTCGAGCTCGCGTACGTTTCCGTACCAAGGTGAAGACTCCAGTTGAGCCAACACCTTAGGGTGAACGTGCAGGTTGGGCGCATTAAATTGTTGGCGTACTTTTTCTAACAGGTATCCTGCTAAAACGGGAATATCCCCGTCACGGGCACGCAGTGGGGGGACTTGGATTGGGAACACGTTTAAACGGTGGAAAAGGTCTGCTCGAAACGTGCCAGCTTCGACCTCTTTTTCTAATTGTCGATTGGTCGCGGCGATGATGCGCACATTGACCATCAAATGCTGATCGCTACCCACACGTTGCAGCTCGCCTTGCTGAATTACGCGCAGCAATTTTGCTTGCAAAATCAAAGGCAGTTCGCCCACTTCATCAAGGAAAATCGTTCCACCGTCTGCCAGTTCAAACTTACCGGCACGGTGGCTATTAGCACCTGTAAATGCGCCTTTGACATGGCCAAACAGTTCACTCTCAGCCAGACCTTCAGGCAGGGCCGCACAGTTGACGTAAATCATCGGCTTATCGCTACGATGAGATTGCGCGTGTACCGAGTGCGCGACCAGTTCTTTACCAGTACCGGTCTCTCCTGTGATAAGTACCGCGTAATCTGATTGAGCAACAGTCGCAATGTTGTTTCGTAACTGGTTGATCTGTGGACTCAAACCCACCATTTCACCATGTTGAGAACGGGCTTGCTGGATAAGGGTTTGAGTGACGCTTTTTTGCTTCTGGTTTTGCGCTTTGAGCGCTTTTAATTGAGCAATGTTACGCAATGTCGCAGCGGTCAAAGCTGCAAAGGTTTCGATAGCGACAGGATCGATGTCATCAAACGCGCCCACCGTTAGGGCATCCATCGTTAGTGCGCCAACAAGTTGGCCTTCGACATACAAGCTAAAGCCCATGCAATCGTGAACATCAATGCATTGGTCTTCAGTTAATAGTGTGCCGTCGAAAGGATCCGGCAGTGAACAATCGGCATCGAAACGCACCGGTTCACGGCTATGAATAATGGCATCTAAGCGAGGGTGCGCCTTGGGGAAATAGCGACGACCTAAGACCGAGCTGGATAAGCCTTTTACCGCGACAGGAGTTAGAAACCCATCCTCATCGAAGATAAACAGGCAGCTCGCATCACATGGGAATACTTGCGCGACCCCATCAATGAGATTTTGATATTGCTGCTCGTGAGAGCGATTTGAGCTGAGGTTTAGCGCGATATTAAGGAGTACGTGGTCAACAGTCGGAGTCATAACAAGCCCAAAGTTATCTGGAATGGGCTCATGCTAGCAACTTGATGTCATTTGAACATCGAAAGGTGTGGGAGATTGATGTTCCATTGACGACGATCAAGTTTGATACGAAAAGAAACGCGCAAGTTAACAAGCCAGTGATGTAAGCTTGCGCGGGTTAGGTGTTTGAATTAAAGCAGGCCAAAGGTTTGGTTCGTCCGAATTAACGAGGAACGACTCTAGCGTCATTACCAGAAACATTGATTTGGACCGCTTGGCCTGGTTGGAAAATCATGTTTGGATTTGCTTCTTGAACAATAGAGATAATCTTTCCGTCCTCTAAACGAATGGTCAGATTCACGCCATTTCTTTTCGCGGTTGCTTCAGCCGCTTTGCTGCCTGCATAGCCACCCAATAGACCACCACCAATGGCAGCGATATCCGAGCCAGAACCGCCCCCAACTTTTGAGCCTAAGATCCCGCCCACGGCAGCACCAGCGATGGTGCCAATGGCATTGGATTGGGTAGAGGCATCAATGGTTACGGGTTCTACTTTTTCTACTGTGCCGTAGTAAACCTGCTGAACTTTGCGAGTGTCGGATGAGCCGTATGCATCTCCGTACGGGTTAGGTGAGCTACAGCCGCCAAGCACGAGCACACAAGTAATGGTGAGCAACATGCCTAAATTGATCTGTTTTTTCATATAGCCTCCGAATGGTTTCTTCATTCAAAGAGTATATACCCCAATTTAACCTGCGTTTTGGTGCTTTATAAAACAGTGGCTTAGCGGCCTGTCCCTTAAGGAAACGCGATTGTCTAAGCAGTATTAATGATCGTTAAGCGTATGAAACCCTGAATAAATACGTGTAAAAGTAGTAAACCAGCATGCCGCGCCAAAGATATACGCGATGACGGCAAAGTGTTGCGGTAGCAAACAAAATAAAACCAAGCAGCCAATGGTTTCTGTACCTTCGGTTAAGCCGCTCATGTAGTAAAGCGATTTGTTTTTATATACCGGATTATCGATGCCTTGTTTTCCTGCCATGATGGCAAAAGCCAAAAAGCTACTACCAGTGCCGATGAAGGAAAAAATCAAAAATGCGCCTGCAACGGCATTGTGTTCTGGGTTGGCAAGCACAAAGCCAAAAGGAATCAACGAATAGAACAAAAAATCTAAGCTGATATCAAGAAAGCCACCCGCATCGGTAATGCCTTGAATCCTTGCCAGTGCACCGTCTAACCCATCACAGATTCTGTTCAGCAAAATAAACAGCAACGCCAACAAGTACTGTTCGGCGATCAAAGCAGGCAGGGCAAAACAGCCAAGCACAAAACCAAATATTGTCGTCTGATTTGCGGTGATGCCACATTTATCGATATATGTCGCACTGAGTGCCAGCGGTTTGCGGATGAGCTTTATACTCAGGCTATCAAGCATGATTTGTCTCCCACGGCCAGTTTAGGCAGCGGCTGCCATCAGGAATATCATCTTCATCGTGCGTTACCATCAAAGTAGGAATGTTCGCTTGCTGCAATTGTTCGACCACCCAATTGCGAAATTGTACACGCAGGTCTTTATCCAACTTGCTATAGGGCTCATCAAGTAGCGCAACTTTCGGCTTTGCTAGCAGCATACGAGTCAATGAAATACGGGCGCGTTGCCCTCCCGAAATTTGGTCAGGAAAGGACTCTGCTAGTTTGGTCAATGAAATGTTCTTCAGCGCTTGCATAGCGTGAGCTTTACGCTCTTCACCTTTGATTGAGTTTGGTAGCGCGAAGGCAAGGTTCTCCCACACCGTTAAATGAGGGAAGAGCAAATCTTCTTGGAATAGAATACCGACCTGACGCTTATGGGCAGGGAGGGCATCCAACTTTTCGTTATCAAGCGTAATGGATCCAGAGTAGTTGAACTCGGCGGATAGGTGCCCGGCAATGGCATCCAACAAAGTGGATTTACCACAACCACTTGGTCCCATCAGAGTAACAATTTCACCTTTCTCTACGGTCATGTTGAACGCTGAAAAAAGCGCGTCACCATTGGTTTTACGGATGGCGAGGTTTTCGAGACAAAGACTCATTCAGTAGTAAACCTTTTATAGACAAGCGGCGATACTTCCTGTGCAAGTGGCTAAGCAGTATCGCAAAAGAGAAGAACAAGAATGGCAGCAGAGCTTGCCAAATGGCGTAAATAGCGGTGACACGTCGGTCAAAACCACTGGATAGTGCAACGGCTTCGGTTGTGATGGTGCTAATGCGCCCAGCCCCTAGAACTAATGTAGGTAGGTATTGCGCTAGGCTGACACTAATACCGACAGCCCACGCGAATGCAATTGCAGGCAGGAGGATTGGCAGTTTCACTTTTAACCAAGCTTGCATCGGTGTTTTACCCAAGCTGAGTGCGACGCGAGTTAAGCTGTTATCGAAGCTGCGCCACGGCCCGTCTAGCGAGAGGTAAATAAATGGGAATGCGAAGAACACATGCGCCCAGCATACCCAAAAGAAATACGCGTTACTGTTTAAGTACAGCGTCACTACTTGCATACCGAATAGCACGGATAGCTGAGGAATCAGCATTGGGATGGCGATGATGTAACCGGGCACCTGCCAGCGATAACGAAGGCGATACTCATGTGCGATCAAGGCAAGGGCTAGAGCGACAGTCGCGCTGATAACGGCAATCAGCATGCTCTGTTCCAGCGTGCCAAGAATACTGTGCCATTCGTATTCCCAAAAACGCAGGCTGTAACGGCTTGGGAGCAAATCTGGAAAGCGCCAACGTTGAGCAAAGCTCCACACCACCATGAGTGGAATCATTAGAAGTGCAAGTAGCGCGACCAGTGAAAATAGGGTTTTACCGGGTAAACGAAAACCGTTTCGACCAGAGTACTGCCAGCGTTTGAAGCCTTTGGTAATACACCATTCCATTAAGCGTGCAAATCCAATCAAAAGGCTAGCGATCGCAAACAGTATTACTGCGCCAGCGGCAGCTCTTGGTAGGAGCGATAAATCTGGATCGTTAAACCATTGCCATACCAAAACCGCAAACGTGGGTGGGTTGGTAGGGCCAATAATCAGGGCGACATCGACAACGGACAAACTGTAAGCCAATACCGCCAGCATTGGGAAACGAAGTTTTGCTAACCATTGCGGAAATACGCATTTCCACCACGCTTGCGCGGAACTGTAGCCCATCGAGTGACTGACTTTTTCAACCTTATCGACTTTCAATTGCTGAAGGATCGGAATACTCATCAACAATAAAAACGGCACTTCTTTAATCGCAAGCATGATGACCAAACCGAGTGCATGTGGGTCTTTAATCAGCAATGCTAAGTCATTCACCGTTTGTGCATTCGGGTCGTAACCAAACAGTTGGTTGAGAACACGAACGCCCATACCAGTTGGGGCAAACAAGAACGCAAAGCCAATTGCAAACGCGACGTGCGGCATAGCGAGAAGTGGGGAAAGGCTAACTTCAATTTTTCGCCAAAACTTGCTGCCCCAAGACGCCTGTAGAATGGCAAACGTGATGAAGCAAGCCAAGTAGCTACTGAAAATGGCGGAGTAGAAAGTAAGCCCGATGGATGTCCAAACACCTTCCCAATCAAAGACGGCATTGAAGCCATCAAAAGAAAAGTGGTGTAGACCGATAGGAGGTACATAACCGAGCGCAGAGACCACCACTCCAAATAGTCCCGGAATGGTAGGCAAAATACAAACTGCGATAATGACTAAATACAGCGCTCTTAACATGGATTCTTACTAATTCCCGTAGCGTTTCAACCATTCTTTTTCTAACGCCGCTTGCCAACTTGGATGTGGCTCAGCGATAGATTTGAATTGTTGAGTGTTTTTGGCCGAACCAGTTAGGTATTGGTTGCTTAGTACCGAAGGGTCGCCCCAGATGTTTAGGTTACCTTTGCGAGACTGTGCTTCAGGGCTCAATAAAAAGTTTATCGCAACTTGTGCACCAGCACTGGCATTTGCGTTCCAAGGAATCGCTAAAAAGTGGATATTTGAGAGTGCTCCTGCGTCCATTGCGTACGCTTTGGTGCTCTCTGCAAGATTACCGCTCGACTGCGCAGAGAAAACCGCGTTCGGGTTAAAGGTAATCGCCAGGTCAGTCTGACCATCATCTAGTAGCTGAAGGGTTTCTGCTGTACCGCCTGGAAACTGCTTACCACCGCGCCAAGCGACTTTATGGAACTCATCTAGATAAGACCACAGCGGTTGAGTGACTTGCTCAAACGTGTCATCGGTAACTGGTTGTTGCAGCTCAGGGGCGTTGTTAGACAGTTCAATGAGTAATGCTTTGATAAAGCTTGTGCCATGAAACTCTGGTGGTCGAGGGTAAGTCAGGCGGTTCGGGAACGCTTTTGCATAGCTCAGCATTTCTGCGAATGATTTTGGAGGGTTATGGAGGGTTTGCTCGTCATGGATAAACACTAATTGTCCTACTCCCCAAGGTGCTTCTAGACCTTCTGTTGGCTCGGAGAAGTCCACATCAATTGGTAGAGATTTATCCACATATTGCCAGCTTGGCAAACCTTCGACAAAAGGACCAAATAGCAATTGGTTATCCTTCATTGATTTGAAGTTTTCGCCATTGATCCAAACCATATCAACACTGCCACCGCTGTTTTTGCCTGCCGCTTTTTCTGCGATAAGTCGAGTAGTGGTCTCAGAAATATCAGTTACTTTAACGTGGTTTAGCGTCACGTTATAACGTGATTTTAGCTCTCTACTCGCCCACTGTATGTAGCGATTAATTTCTTGGCTTCCGCCCCAAGCATGAAAGTAGACGGATTGCCCGTCGGCTTGTTGTTCGATTTTTTGCCATTCGCTATTCACTGATGAATCGGCAAAAGAAGGTGTCGCAAAAGTCGTGGCTAAAATGCCAATGCTGCTGAGTAGCTTTTTCATATCTATTCCGTGTTATGTCTTTTGGTGCTTGCTTTCGTTTCTATTGACGTTTTCGCAAGTCGTTCCGCTCTGTTACAAGGATAGTAATTCATCTCTCTCTATTATCAATGCCAATCCCAAACGGAATCACTCATTGATTCAAAGAATTACTCTCAATGTGAAGCAAAACGAAGAAAGGACAAATTTGGTGTCATTTTAGGAGCGGACCGTTTGTTTGAGGATATTCTTTCAAGTAATTGAAAATTATTGTTCCCAGAGATATGAATAGGTTGTTTTACAGAGCAAAATTGATGTCTAAAGCATGGAATTGATGGCGAAAAGAGAAAGAAAGTTGGCCATTTAAATGACTTTAGCATGCATGACTAACGATTCATCGATATAAAAAAAGCAGCCGTTTGGCTGCTTTAAGATACTATCTGGTTTACTTAGTTGGGATTAGTTTACCCAGTCACGTAGTGTAAACGTCAATTCGTGATCGGCACTTTTCAGAACAAGACCATCTTTAGTTAGCGTGATATCGCTCCAGTTAGATAGTGTTTGTGTCATTGCGTTTTCGATCTTCATTTGATCTTCCATACACATCTTCATGGTCATGCCCATTTTTTCGATGCGTAGTTGGTTGTTTTTCAGCTCGGCTTGACCGAAGAAGTTGTTACAACCTGCGTTGCCGTTTGCGGTTAGATTTTCACCGATTTCTAGGCGAGCAGCTTTTTGGTGTTCGTCTAGAACGATATTTTTGCCATCAACTTGAACAAGTTCCCAGTTGTGGTGCTGCAAATCTTGAGCCGTTATTTCTTTCACATCATCACCGTTGCTAGCACAAGCAGTCATAAGAACAGGGAGAGAGATTGCTGTAACTAACGTTTTTAGGCTAAGCTTCATTTTATAGACTCCGTTTTTATAAACGCGGTAAGTATAAGTAATAAAACACTGTTTTTGTCAGCATAAGGTTATGGTTTCGTATGTTTTTGACATAACGAAGTATATAGCAGGTTTTGTTGCTGACTAATCTTCTCATTATTTAAACTAGGCCAATACGCCCTAATATGGAAAGAGCGGTTTTAGTATGGAGCAACTGGAGTTTTTTACTGTCCCAAGCCCTTGTGTTGGAGTATGTACCTCCGATGAAAAAGGGTATTGCAAGGGGTGTATGAGAAAGAGAGAGGAAAGGTTTAATTGGCTTAACTTAACCCCCGCTCAGCAGTTGCACGTTATTAAGTTGTGTCGTCAAAGGTACAGAAGAAAGATGTTGGCGGGGAAGACGAAGCCAGAACAGCTTCAAGATGAGTCATCGCCTCAACAAGACTTATTCTAGAACCGTTGTTCAATCAATGGGTTTACGCTTTCGGTTCTGATTAGGCTTTTACATATTCCCGGTCCGGCAAGGTGTCCTTTAAGAACCGGGAATCTCCTATCCATTTTCCCTATAGAGCGGTAATTGGCGTTATTTCATCGACCAACGGTCGCTAACCCAGCCTCCCGCTTGTTCGTCGAAGTGATTTCCTGAAAATCGATGATTGAATTCAACATCTAATTTACTTGTTGGGCGTTCATCCATCAGTTGATGAATATATCTCGCCATAGGATCCGTACAAGCTTCACGCTCTCTACGGGTAACTACTTCTTTGATCATTTGGAGTCTGTAGCTATTGCTGGCTCGTTTCATTTTTGACCTCCAGAACTCGATGGCAGCAGTTTGAACACATTGACGTCCAGATCGCTGCTCATTAGTGTGCGCGTGGAGGCACATCACCATCGTTTGAAGTCCAAAGACAAATTGTTTGAGAGCAGTGTTTGTAACGCCATTCACATCTTTCTCAGAATCATTGACTGTGCGATTGAAAATGTTTCGCGAAATTTAGCCGATGAACCTGCATATTTAAAAGACCTTATCAAACATAGAAGCCCAACACAGGGGCGTCAATAACACAAATGAACAATTTTTGAACATATTGTGAAGGTGGAGAGTTTTCAGTAATTTATCGAAAATAAAAAACCGAAGCACAAAGCTTCGGTTTTAAGGAAAGCCCTGACGAAATTGCTTGTAAAAGCTCTTAGCGCCAGGGGTAAGGTGTTGAGTATTAGCTACCAGTTGCAGGACAACCTTTTACTGGTTGGCCATTACTGAAGTACTTGATGTTCTCTAAGTTCTTGTTGTAGTTATCCGCAGAGATTTGTGGGTTGTTTACGAAGAACTCGCGCAAAACGTATGCATCGGTTAGCTGTGTAGATTGAACATCGATGATTGGATAGTTATCGCCACCAGCAGCACTGAAGCTGATTACAGAGAATGTGTACGTTGCGTCTAGATCGAAGCCTTTATTGTTAATATCGGTAATGGTTACTGAGCCAGCATCACAATTTACATCTAAAGTGATGTTATCTAGTTGAGCGTAAGCACCAGACCCTGCAGATTTCGTCGCAACCACGTCTAGGTATTCTTTAACTTCTTTACCTGTCATAGTTGCTTTAGTCACGAAGTTACCGAATGGCTGAACCGTTAGTACGTCACGGTAAGTGATATCACCATCTTGGATTGAATCACGCACGCCGCCAGAGTTCATCACACCAAAGTCAGCATTTACCGTTTTGTAAGTACGGTATGCCTCGCCGAGTAGGTGACCTAGGTTAGTTTGTTGAGAGCGAACTACGTTACGATCACCTTCTAACTTACCCGTCGTATTAGAAATCTTCTCATCTAATAACTCTTGACCTTGTTGTTGGTATGGCAGTAGTAACGCTTTTACTGTTGCATCTTGTTGAATTCGTTCACCGATAACTTCATCGTTTTCGTCTAGAAGGTTTACAGGAATCAGTGCGTAATTCGCTAAATGAAGCTTGCCGTCGTAGTATTCGAAGTCAGCACGACCCACATATTTACCCCACTCATGCGCTTGCATAATCCAAGTGCCTTTTTGTTGGTCTGGGGCACAATCATCCCCAGGTTTGAAATCTGCATACTCATTGGTACCTGGTTCCATACATACAGGGTTTTGTGAGTGACCACCGATGATAGCGTTTAGCTGTCCTTCTTCAAGAGAGCGAGCGAGTTTAACGTCACCTGGTGCTTCACTACCGTTTTTGCCATCTTCGTAGTGACCCATGTGCGTCGTTGCAAATACTAGGTCTACCTTTTCGTTCTCTTCGATTTCCTTCAGTACCTTTTTGATTTCTACTTGAGGGTCTTCGAAGTGGATGTTTGATACGTTGTCTGGATTGACTAGCTTCGCAGTGTCTTGCGTTGTTAGACCAATAACAGCGATCTTAAGGCCGTTGATAGTAAATACTTTGTAAGGGTCGAAGTAACGCTCGTTTGTATCTTTTTTATAGATATTCGCAGCCAGCATAGGGAAGTCAGCTAGCTCGGCTTGCATATCGAGAATATCTAGTGAGTTATCAAATTCGTGGTTACCGACAGCCATTGCATCGTAACCAAGTAGGTTCATCCCTACGAAGTCTGGAACCGCATCTTGCATGTCTGATTCTGGTACACCGGTATTAATATCACCGCCAGATAGCAGAATGGTTTCACCGCCTTTTGCTTCGACTTCTGCGCGGATAGATTCGATTAAAGTGTGACGCGCAGCCATGCCGTATTCGCCGTCGCTGTTATGCCAAAAGCGACCATGGTTATCGTTAGTGTGGAGAACGGTGAACTTAGTACAAGAATCTGCAGTCTCGCAGGTTACTGGAGAATTGTCGCTGTCTGAGCCGCATCCTGCTAGCGCAGCGCCCACTGCCACTACCAAAAGAGATTTGGAAAACGTCATAAGGGATCCTTTCTTTGTGATTTTGTTATTGTTACGGCGTGAAATATACGGAATTAATGTGAAACTTTAGTGATCTATCTCTTATTTATACTTCTATCGGAGAAATGAATTAATAAGCCTGCAAACTACGTCTATAAATAAACAGAATTGGTATTTAGTATTTATTTTATATCGCTAGCTCTATTTTTTGTGAGGTAGTTAATTGAATGTGTGTTGTTTGTGTGAATCAATGCGCATTTTTGCGAAGTATTACGCTGATTTTGGTGATTATTTTGCCAAGTTTATGTTTTTCCTAATAGGTATGACACAAATCGTTATAAATTTTCGCTCTGATGATGAGGGGGGGCGGTTTGTATGCATAATGAACAGCACAGAGCTTAAACTCATTTGATCATGGCTTTATTCTGCCAAACTCTATCAAAAATTGTATTTATCTCTTTACTATAATTGCGATCGTTTAGAAACCTTATGCTTTAAGCATCGTTTATTTATCCTCATCCGATACCTTATCGTGCTTATTCCGCATTTGACACTCGAATGTTTAAACAAATAGATTCAACCTAATGAGTCAAAATGAAAAGTAAATAATGGATCGTTCTTCTTCGAATATTATGATGTGAACTATCATTTAATTAATGAAAATGAAATGGATTAATGTAAAGCGTTGCGACTGTAACTGTTATCTTTGAGCTTTGGTTTAAAGGGTAGGGTTAAAAGAATTTGTAAGTGGTGAACGCTAATAAAGGATGCTTATGAGATACACAGTAAGGGACGCACTCAAAAAGGAAGCAGCCCAAATCGCCAAGATACACGTTGATTCTTGGCAGGTGGCGTATAAAGGATTAATGCCAAAGAGCTACATAGAGCAGTTTACGATTGAGCGTCGAGAAAGGATGTGGGCGCGAGTGATGACGGAGCAACTGGCCCAATTGACCGTAGTTGAGAGGCAAGGAGAAATTGTTGGCTTTTTAAGTTACGAGTTACCTAACCACACCAGCGAAGATAAAACGGCATTAGTGACATGTTGCTACGTTACGCCGCTACATTATGGGCAAGGAGCAGGAAGTGCACTGTTAGATGAGTTAGAGACACGTTTGCTCTCTACGTCAGTTATGCAGATCAGTTTGAAAGCACTGGATACTAATCAACAGGGGCTTAACTTTTACAAGAAGTGTGGTTTTGCGCGTACTGGAGAGGAAGAGTCGGAAGTGATTGAGAATATGACGCTGACCGATCTCACTTTAGTGAAGTATATTGCCCGTTCATAAATCAAATGCTATATGCCAAATATAGTAAAACCCCGGAGGTGGTAAGACTCCGGGGTTTGAAATTTTGTAGATGTCTCGGTTGGTAAATCCGATTATCTTTTATGCAAAAGGTTTGGATTTAATCCGATTAATTCCTTGGTAGGGAATTAGATACGGATGAAGTCCATGTGTTCAACTTTTGGCTTGAACGCGTGACGTTGAACGTCTTGTGGCTTAACTTTAACTTCTTTGCCATCGATAACTAGAACGATGCCTTCATAGAATTCAGGCTTGTCCATTTGGTTTACGATGTCGTCGTGGTTAAGAACGATAGCTACTGCTGCTTCTTCACCGCCGTATACAACTGCAGGGAATTTGCCAGCGTGACGTAGGCGGCGGCTCGCACCTTTACCTAGTTCAGTACGTACTACTGCTTCGAATTTCATAGTATTTACTCTCAAATTAGTAAAAATCAAATGTTCACAATCAACAATGCGACCTTGTTGTTCGTGGTAAAGCTTGAAACAGGAACTGTTCAAGCGAGCGCGGATACTATCATTCCACTTATAAATGGGCAACCCAAATCGTATCCAAATCAACAAAAAGGTATGATTTAGCGGGGTGGAAGGCTATCCCTTTTAACGCTTTGCTTGGATTTTGTTCACATCGACTTCATTTTCATCGGTTTACTGATCATGGTCCGAAAAACAAAGTTTATGTGTTATATGCTTTATGTTCGGCTGAGATGTAACACTAAAGATGCTTTTAATCCACCTAAAGCGCTTGTATCCAATGTTAATTGACCTCGGTAACTGTGTGCCATTTCACTGACTATGTTTAGACCAAGACCTGAGCCAGGGGTTGTTTCATCCAATCTAACTCCTCTCTTGATTACTTGACTCAGTTTCTCTTTAGGGATGCCTGGCCCATCATCTTCAATAATGATGTGTATATTTTCCTTATCCTGAGAGGAGTGCACACGAATCATGCTGTTGGCCCACTTATAGCCATTTTCTAGCAAGTTACCTAGCATTTCATCGAGATCGGTCTGCTCTACTGCTACATTCAGCTCTGAATCAAGTTCATTAATTAAGGTAATGCTTCGGCTCGCATACACTTTATCAAACGCCATTGAGATAGCATCCACACGATCTGCTGGGTTCGACTTCACTGATAATATGTTCATCGACCCGGCCATACGGGCACGACCCAAATGGTAATCGATATGGTCTTGTATTTGATTGATTGGAGCTCGGAGACGGGATTGTGCCTCAGGTTCTAACGTCTGAACTTCATTTTTTAGAACAGAAAGTGGCGTTTTAAGTGCATGAGATAGGTTACCTGCATGATTGCGAGCTCTCTCTAGTAATTCTTGGTAATGGAACAGCAGAGCGTTGAGGTCGAAGATTAGAGGAGAAATCTCTTTTGGGTAGGTTTCTTCTAGACTCTTTTTATTACCAGACTTCAGCTCGGCTAATTCTTTTTGTAGCTTTGTAAGCGGACTCAATGACCAAGCAATTTGCAGTAAAATGACGGTAAGCACGCCCGCGAATAATAAACCCAAAATAAGCCAAAGTTGGCCGATTAACGTTTGAAGGGTATTTTTAATGGGCTCTTCGTCAATACCAATAATAATGTGAATAGGACCATCGTAATCAGGAAGATACAGCGCTTTTTCTAGCGTAATTAGTTTTTCGCCTCTTGCTCCATACGCATCTTTATCCAAACCTTTGTATTCGATTTTTTTGTCCCACAACGAACGAGAACGTTCGAGGCTTGCCTCTGTAGAGGCACTCCAATACAAACCACTGTAAGGTCGGTTAAATCGAGGGTCTGATAGCTGAGCTGCGAGTGAAAGATGCCCGGTGTTATCGACTTCTAACTGTGCGGCGACTTCATCCATAAAAATGCTGAGCTGTGAGCGAGTGTCATCAACCATATAGTTGTAGACCTGCGTCGGTATCGTCACACCAGCGGCGAGGATCATTGCCGTTAACCAAACGATCGCCGCTAAAACGAGGCGACTTTTGATACTCAGTCGTTTTATTGCGTTCAACGGTAGCCTGTTTCTATTCGGCATTTAATTGGTATCCCAACCCTCGGACAGTTTTGATGATCTTTGGTGCGATTTTTTTGCGAATTCGGCCGATAAAAACTTCGATTGTGTTGGAGTCACGATCAAAGTCTTGTTTGTAAATGTGCTCGACGAGTTCGGTTCGAGAAATCACTTTTTCCGGGTTATGCATAAAGTAAGCGACCACTTTATACTCTAGCGCCGTCAAGCTTACCGCTTGCCCTTGCCACATGACTTTAGAAGTGCGTGTATCCAAGCTCAAGTCGCCAATTTGCATCACAGGAGAGGCATTACCAGAGGCTCTTCGTAGCTGTGCACGAATACGAGCGATAAGCTCAACCATTTCAAATGGTTTAGTTAGGTAATCGTCTGCACCTGCGTTTAAGCCTTCAACTCGCTGCGTTAGGGTGTCGCGAGCGCTTAGAATCACGACAGGAGTATTAATGTTTTCATCTCGGATGCCTTTTAGGA
The DNA here is from genome assembly GCF_033338535.1 of Vibrio sp. Vb2131. Lineage (NCBI taxonomy): Bacteria > Pseudomonadati > Pseudomonadota > Gammaproteobacteria > Vibrionales > Vibrionaceae > Vibrio > Vibrio sp. Vb2131. Next base: position 180,990 of record NZ_JAWOSW010000002.1, on the reverse strand, counting down.
CGGTAAGACCATCCAGTTTTGGCAAGCCGAGGTCAAGAACAATGGCGTCCCATTCTTCCGAAGTCGCGCGATACAGAGCGTCTATGCCATCTTGGGACAATTCTGGTACCCAGCCGGTACTTTCTAATGTTTCGATGATTTGCTCGCCTAAACGAGGATCATCTTCAACAACAAGTATTTTCATATTGATGATTCTTATTATGTTTGGATTTTTATCGAAGTAAGCTACGCATCGTGTCTGGATTACGCATTAGACAAGTTTAGTTGTTTTGCGGCTTTAACGCTTTGTTAAAGCTGCGACCTTTGATCTCAAGCATTTCCAGCGTGGCGGCGTCGTACTCAACTTTCAGGACGCTATTGTTGTACAGAATTTTCAATTCATACACCCAAGCATCATCATCTTCTTCAAGCTCGACCTTGATGATGCGGCCGTATAGGTCGTTTTCTACTGCGGCGTAAAGTTCCGAAAATGGTCGTATATATCCTTGTTGAACCGCGCGGTAGACCTCATCTTGATCTTCATCGAATTCGATGCGTGTTCCTGGCTTTTCGACATCTTGCACGATGGCGTGGCCATTTTGTGATGTGTACTCGTTGTCATGCTTGGCAAAACTTGGTGCACACATGAATGTCGCAATAAGGCCGAAAAGTAACGCAGAATGTAGAGAAGTCGTTGCTTTATACATAGTCAAACCTTTTCTGGAGCGTTAGCCGCAGTATATCGGATATAGATGAACAGAGAGTGAATCAGCTAATTAAGTTTTGCCATGTGTTGTGGATGTTATTTCAACTCATCTTCAAAAATTTTATCTCGCAGCTTCCAAAAGCGACCAGATTTTCTAGCAATAACAAACTGAGGCAAACGGAAACGATGTTGATTAGCGACAACGCGTGTCGGTGAAGCCTCTTCAAAAGGGCGATGCTTGTCTGCTAAGTGGGGGCGTACGAACTGATCTTTAAACGTTTGTTTTTGTTTTTTGGTACTCAATGACCAAAACTCATGAACTAACGCATTGCCTTCGCCTTGGTATGGTTCACCAGAATACGTCACCTTTAGCTGAGATTTACCATCACTGGACTTAAATACAGATAGGTCCATTTCTGTGCATTCAAAGATCAATGCATCTTTGAGATTAAGGGCTTCTTTTAGCTTTTTATCTGGGTCAACGAGCGTCGCGTCACACTCATGACAAATTCGTGCAGCGATATCGTTGTCCGCACCACATTCACCGCAGTATTTGGCACGAAAACGGTAGCCACAGTGTTCACGTTCGCCTGTGTCTTCATCTTCAAAGTAACCTTGGCAACGTCTGCCAAAATGTTCAACCAAGAAACCGTTACTATCCAACTTACCCCAGAAGTTGTTATTGAATCCGCAAGCCGGGCAAGGAATCGTGATAATTTCACTGTCAGAGTCTGGTTTGGGATCACCGACTTCAGGTTGGTATAAATCGTAGCTGTTGCCTGCGTAATCAAGCACTAAACATTCTGATTTTCCGTCTGATAAGCGTAATCCTCGTCCTACTATCTGTTGGTACAGACTGACTGACTCTGTTGGTCGCAAAATCGCGATTAAATCGACATGCGGCGCATCAAAACCGGTTGTCAGTACCGAAACATTGACCAAGTATTTTATTTGGCGATTCTTGAACGCTTGGATGATCGCATCGCGCTCCGGCGTAGGTGTATCACCAATGACGATTTCAGTTTCGCCTTCTGGCAATAAACTGTGTATCTCCTGTGCGTGTCGAACAGTTGCAGCGAAGATCATGACACCTTGACGCTCTTTCGCATATTGCATGATTTGCTCAACAATTTGTGGAGTCGCACGTTTGGCTTTATCGATCACCATGTCCATTTCTGCTTCTTTGTAGCGTCCGGTGTTAGCGGGCTTCAGCTGAGAGAAGTCGTAAGACAAAACGGGGGCATCCATCATGCGGGCTGGAGTGAGGAAGTTTTCGTCGAGCAAGTAACGGATCGGCAGTTCGAAAATACAATCGCGGAAGAATCGAGGCTCTTCGGTTCGCACTTGACCTCGGGTGTGATACTGATAAATCCAGCCCATTCCTAAACGATAGGGCGTTGCAGTTAGTCCCAGCACCTTAATGCCAGGGTTCAGTTCTCGTAAGTGAGTAATAACTTTTTGGTAGCTGCTGTTTTTGTCATCTGGCACACGATGGCACTCATCAATAACGAGCAGAGAAAACTGGTTTTTGAACGAATCTAAGTTACGTACGACCGATTGAACCGAAGCAAACACGACTTGCTGGTCAGTTTCTTTTCGTCCCAATCCTGCTGAGAAGATAGAACCTTTTAAACCATAACCTTCATACTTCGCGTGGTTTTGCTCGACCAGTTCTTTTACGTGGGCGAGGACTAACACTCGTCCTTTCGCAAGGCGAGCAAGTTCTGCGATCACCAAGCTTTTTCCTGCACCGGTTGGCAGCACGATCACTGCTGGTGTCGAGTGTTTACGAAAGTAATGAATAACGGCTTTAACCGAGTCGGCTTGATAAGGACGAAGTGTGTACATGAAAATATGTGAAATTGCTCAACTATTCGAACGAGGAACGCTATAATACCTGACTTTTATACCCAAGTGACCTTTAAACCAAGATTTAGAGATCACTTGGGTATAATTCAATGAGGTATTCATGCGTTTAGATAAATATTTGTGTGACGCTCTGGGTGCAACACGCAAACAGGCAACAAAGATCATCAAAAGTGGAGACATCACCGTTGACGGTGAGGTTCAAAAAAGTGGTGCATTTAAAGTACCTGAAGGTGCGGAAGTGATGTGGGAAGACCGTGTTATTGGTGCTCCTGGTCCTCGTTACATTATGTTGTATAAGCCTGCTGACTTTGTTTGTTCACATGAAGATGGCTACAACCAAACTGCATTCGCATTGCTTGATGAGCCTAAAATTGAAAACCTTCACTTTGCGGGCCGATTAGATGTCGACACAACTGGTTTAGTATTGATTACGGATGATGGTAAGTGGTCTCATCGTATTACCTCACCTAAGCATAAGTGTGAGAAAACGTACCGTGTTTGGCTCGTCGATGCTATTCAGCCAGATTACGCGGAAAAGCTCGAACAAGGCATCATTTTGCGCAATGAATCAGAAGCAACATTGCCCGCTCGTTTGGAAATCGTGAACGAGGCCGAGAATGAAGTATTGTTAACTATCGTGGAAGGTAAGTATCACCAAGTGAAACGTATGTTCGCGGCGTTAGGAAATAAAGTTGAGTACTTACATCGTGAGCGTATTGGTTCTATCGAACTTGATGAGGCACTAGAACCAGGTGATTATCGCTACCTCACGCAAGAAGAAATTGATTCTATTTGGAATTAATTGTCGGCATGGGAAATTCTTTAGTTCCTAATAGGAACTAGTCTTTTGGTAGGAATTGGCTCAAAATAAATTTTCCTACCAAAATTAGTGCCTAGACAATTCCGGTGTGCTTACTCATCTCAGTGATATGCCTTTGCATTTAGCTGATGCATGCATACTCTTATTGCAAAGCCTTCGGCTACGGTGAATGGAATGATGGTGTCAACGCCATCATTTTTACTGCATTGTGTTTGTTTCCCATAAACACATTTCGCTTTCACATGCTTTTCTATGTCGAGTTCGTCAAGGTCACACCTTGGTACATATTTGCCCTTATGATTCTCGAACGTTGGATAGAACAGGTTTTTGGCTTCTACATTCAGCGATATGAGAACTTCCGTTATTTTCCTTTGTTCTGCAAGTATTGACGGTAGGGCTCCAACAAGAGGTAAAAGAATGACAGAAAAAGCTCAAAGTGCTCCGCAATCCCAAATCAGTTTTCTATTGTTTCTGGTACTAGGAGCGATTGGTGCTTTGACGCCTTTGGCGATCGATATGTATTTGCCTGCGATGCCGACAATAGCGAAAGATTTGGGGGTCGCGCCTGGCGCGGTTCAGATTACGTTGACGGCTTATACCGCGGGTTTTGCGATCGGCCAGTTAATTCACGGGCCGCTTGCCGATAGCTTTGGTCGCAGACCTGTGTTGATTTTAGGCGTACTTTTCTTCGGCTTGGCTGCTGTTGTGAGTGCGACCACAAACGGCATTGATGCGCTGACCTATGTACGTACGGCACAAGGTTTTGCTGGCGCGGCAGCGGCGGTCATTATCCAAGCCGTCGTGCGTGACATGTTTGACCGTGAAGACTTTGCACGCGCAATGTCCTTCGTTACTCTGGTCATTACTATTGCGCCGTTGGTGGCACCGATGATCGGTGGCCATCTCGCGATTTGGTTTGGTTGGCGTTCCATTTTTTGGGTACTAGCTATTTTCGCTGTAGTTGTGATTTTTCTCGTACTTTGGAAAATCCCTGAAACGTTACAGCCTGAAAATCGTCAGCCTCTTCGTTTCCGCACGACGCTGAGAAACTACGCCAGATTATGCTCCAATCCTGAAGCGATCGGTTTGATGCTCTCAGGTGCGTTTTCATTTTCCGGAATGTTTGCATTTTTGACGGCGGGTTCGTTTGTTTATATTGATTTATATGGTGTTCGACCAGACCACTTTGGTTACCTGTTTGGTTTGAACATTGTGGCGATGATCATCATGACCAGTATTAATGGTCGCTTGGTGAAGAAAGTTGGTTCCCATGCCATGCTTCGTTTTGGGTTGTTCGTGCAACTTTTGGCGGGGATTGGTTTATTCGTAAGTTGGTTAATGGACTTCGGATTATGGGGCATTGTACCTTTTGTTGTGCTGTTTATCGGTACATTGTCGACGATAGGTAGTAACGCGATGGCGCTGCTTTTAAGTGGTTACCCATCAATGGCGGGTACGGCGTCGTCTCTAGCGGGGACATTAAGATTCGGTATCGGTTCATTGGTTGGTGCGCTGGTGGCATCACTGCCCGGGAATGTTGCTTGGCCGATGATCATCGTAATGTTTGCTTGTTCTGTGCTTTCAGCACTGTTTTATTGGACTTTAGGAAGAAAGGCGTAATGTCGAATTACACCAAAGAAATTCAAAACTTGGTTAACTCAGCACTTGAAGAGTTAGATCAAGAGCATCGCTCAGGTAAGTTAGCCAATGCCCCTGTTGCGAATAACCATTATTTAGTGCGTTGGGTAACAAAGGCGCTAAAATCACAACGTTTCGGACGTACGGTAGGCGATGACTTAACGCGTTGGCAAAAAGCAGGTCGCTCAAAGGGGAACGATGCTGGTTTGTTGTTTATCTTTAAACGTATTTCTTCTTTTTATGCGCAATTCTTCCCTGAAGGTGAAGACTCCAAAGTGTTCAAAGATTCAGATATTGAGTCTTTTCTTGATTTGATGGAGCAAGCAGGCTGGGAAGTCTCAACATCTGAGCAACTGATTGGGTGCGGCAAAGTACAAATCTTCACTGAAGGTCAAAACTCTTTAGCGTTATGTGCAGACCAATGCGAAAGCTGTTTTGATGGCGAGTTGCTCGTAAAGCCAATGAGTTGGTTTGTGCGTGGCAATCATGCTGAGTTTGTTGAGAAAGCAGCGCAAGCGGGCTTTATGGTTCATAAGGTAACAGACTACAAATCGATGGTGAAATACCATGGCGAGTACCTTATTTTTCCAGCAAACGAAGGCAACCAGTTAGCCGAAATTCCACTCTCGTTCAAAGCTGACTAAAGTGACATTTTGAGTGTTTAGAAGCCCCTGTTATTGGGGCTTTTTGTTTTCTAAACGGTTTGCTTCTTTCGCGATGGCTTTGACCATGCCTTTAAATATGAAAAGATGGGCTGGCATCATTGCAAACCAATAAAGCAGCCCAAGAAACCCTTGCGGGTGCCACCAGGCGGTAATATCCAGCTCTCGTTCGTCACCGAGATCTTTGATGGTAATTTCTAAACGCCCAAGGCCTGGGCCTTTCATACCAAAAAACAGTGAAAGAAACTGATTATTATCGCAGCGAATCACTTTCCAAGAGTCAATAAAATCACCGACTTTAAGCTCTGGTCCAGGAGGAGAAACGCGAATCGGTTTTCCGCCACCAAAAAAGATATCGAGCCATTCACGTGTACGCCACAAGATGTTGGCAAAGTAATAGCCTTTTTCGCGACTCCCGATCTTTTGCGCCACTTTCCATAATGCCGCAGCGGAGGCATGAGTTTTAATGCTCGCTCCAGCTTGTTTTGGGTAATAACCATATCCTGGTTGCCATCGACGAAGCGCTGCGGGTTCAAACCCCCAGACATTACTGCGTACAAATGTGCCTTCATCTTGAATGGTATCAGTTACCGCTTGCTCGTAGCTGATCAGCGTTTGAGGAAATCGTTCTTCAATCGCTTTGGAGTTTGCAATGTAGTCGTGCTCTAAGCCAGCAAGTAATGCTTTACCGATACTAGTTGGCACTGAGGTAACTAAACCTAGCCAGTACGATGCCATTTTCGGAGTAAGTAGCGGGGTCGACCACAGTCGATACGGCTTGTTCGTGATTCGGCAAATGACTTTGAACTGTTCGCGGTAGCTAAGTGTATCTGGCCCACCAACTTCATAAATTTGACTTTCTTCTGGAGAGGGAGCTTCTGCTAACTTCAACAAATAGTGGTTGAGATTGGGCAAGGCAATAGGGTTCGCTTTTGAGTCGACCCATTTAGGCGCGATCAAAATAGGTAAGTTGTAGACAAAGTCACGCATGATTTCGAAAGCGGCAGAGCCGGGGCCGATGATAACGCCAGCACGCAATTCAGTTACTGGAACACCAGACTGTCGAATTATTTTTCCCGTGGCTTTACGAGCGGCTAAATGGCGAGAGTTTCCGGTTTGAGGTTGAATGGCACTCAAATATACAACATGCTCGACGGAGCTTTGTTCCAACGCATATTTGAAGTTCAAAGCAAGGTTTAGTTCGTACTCAACAAAGTCATCACCTTGAGCCATCCCGTGCACGAGAAAAAAGACTAAATCAAAATCGTTCACTACAGCCTTCGTGGTCTCTGCGTCAGCCAAGTCGAGATACCTTAACGTTAAATTAGGGTGAGGCTGAGTTCTTGACTCTAAATAATCAATATGTCGCGCCGCTGCTGTGACGGCGTAACCTTTATCTAAAAGTAACGGAAGAAGTTGAGAGCCAATGTAACCCGAGGCGCCTAGCACCAACACCTTTTTCATTATCTGTCCTTTTATCGTTGGTGGAATAAACACCACAGAGTATAATCATGAGACACTTTCCCCATTCTATCAATAAGTTGTCGTTGGAGCGCTTGTGACTTTTCTTTCTCAACTCTCAATACACGCAGATAAAGCATTCTTACGTCGTTTATTTGCAATCGCGTTACCAATTACACTGCAAAGCATGATGTTTTCTAGCCGAAGCCTCGTCGATGTTCTTATGCTTGGTCAGCTTGGTGAAGCAGAAATTGCCGCTGTTGGAGTTGCTGCGCGCGCGACTTTCGTCACCACCATCATGTTAGTTGGGGTGACAACGGGCGGTGCGTTGTTAACCGCTCAATATTGGGGGGCTGGCGATAAAGTTGGGGTGCGTCGCAGTACCGCTTTGACATGGATGATCGCAATGATGTTTGCTGCGATTGCTGTTGCTTTGTTTGTTGTTTTTCCACAACTCATCATGAGCTTGACTACCGATTCACAAGAAGTGATTGAATTAGGGGCCAGCTATCTCATTATTTCGTCGGTTAGCATGTTTGCTGTTGCATGTGTGGCCAGTATGTCGGTGGGCCTAAGGGCGATGCACCAACCAGGCCTAAGCACTTTTTTTAGTGGTATAGGCATTTTATCTAATGTGTTTCTTAACTGGGTTTTAATTTTTGGTCAATTAGGCTTTCCTGCTCTGGGTATTACGGGAGCAGCGATCGCAACGGTAATCAGTGGCGCGATCGAAGTAGGTTGCTTGTTTGGTTATCTATGGTTGAAAAAACACATAATCGCATTTGGTTGGGATGATATACGCGCAGGATTGGTCTTAGATAAAATTACGCGTTTCTTGAGCCTCTCTTTGCCAACCACATTTAACTTCTTGGCGTGGGCTGGTGGGCTGTTTGCTTATCACGCCATCATGGGGCAAGCAGGTGTACAAGGTTTGGCGGCACTTTCCGTAATGACACCTGTTGAGTCGATCGCATTGGCGATGATGATTGGTTTATCGAATGCGGCTGCAGTTCTAGTCGGGAACCAGCTCGGCGCTCGTAATTTTGAACCCGTTTATTATCAAGCATGGGCTACGGTCATTTTGAATGTGCTTATCGCATTTGTGGTCGCCGTCTTGTTGATAGTGTCAAATCAATGGATCCTTAATGCGTTTAGTGCACTGACAACAGACACTCGCGAGCTAGCTGAACAGTTTATGGTGATTCTTGCGTTGGGTGTCGTGCTACGCTCGGTGCCGATGATGGCGATTGTTGGTGTATTACGTGCGGGCGGTGATGTTAAGTTTTGTTTGTATCAAGACATCTTGGCGCAGTGGGTGATCGGGATTCCACTCGCAGCATTTGCAGCGATTTATCTCAATTGGGACCCACAATGGGTTTACTTACTCTTTTTGACGGAAGAAGTTGTGAAGTGGGCGATTTGCTTGCCAAGAATGGTTAGCCGAAAATGGATGAAAAACCTGATTGGCCAGTAAGGAGGAACAGAGTTTATTTTGGCTGCAAAAATCTGCTCAAAACGTCAACAAAATTAGCAACAGAAAGTGAATCGAGTTGCATTTGTACTTCCATAGTGTGATCAAGCATTCAAAATACTTTCTACTAACAGGATTTTAGTGTAGATTCTGATCCCAATTTTTAAACACCATCCGAGCGGCATAATCAATGTTAAAACTGTCAGACCTATGTAAAGGCTATGTAGACGGGGGAGAGTTTCACCCTGTATTACAAGGGGCAGAATTAACATTGCAGCAAGGCGACCAAGTTGCTCTGATGGGGGAAAGTGGTTCGGGTAAAAGTACTCTGCTGAATTTAATCGCCGGATTAGATACTGCTGACTCTGGTGAAGTGCAGTTTCCAAATTTTGCTATGCATGAAGCACCGGAGCATTTAAGAACCCTTTATCGCCGCAACAATATTGGTAATATCTTCCAACAATTCAACCTGCTTCCTACACTTAATATTGCCGACAATATTCGTTTTTGTCGTCAGTTAAAAGGTCTGCCGGAAGATAAAGAGTTGTGGCGTCAAATTCTTTCTGCTTTGGACTTAATGCCATTGCTAGGACGTTATCCGGAAGAGGCGTCTGGTGGTCAGCAACAACGTGCGGCGATTGCTCGTGCACTCTATATGGAACCCAAAATCCTGCTTGCTGATGAGCCAACTGGTAGTCTAGATGAGCGAAACGCAGAAGCAGTAATGCGCTTATTAACGAGTCTCGCTCGCCAACTGGAGTGTACTTTGCTGTTAGTGACGCACAGTGAAAAAGTGGCCGCCCATATGGAAGGAAAGATTCGACTTCAAGGAGGGCAGCTACATGTTATGGCCCGTAGTTAAGGCACTACTCGGTCATTACCGTCGTTACCCTCTACAAATTATTCTTGTCTGGCTGGGATTAACTTTAGGCGTGTCCCTCCTTGTTGGTGTTACTTCTATCAACCAGCATGCAAAACAAAGTTATGCTACTGGGGAAAAGCTTTTCTCCAATCCTTTGCCATACCGAATCCGAACGAAGCACTCTGCCAATAAAATTCCTCAAGGTTTCTATATTCAGTTACGTCGAGCTGGGTTTAACCAATGTGCACCGTTTGATGTGCTTCATCTAGATGCCAAGACCGATATGAGCCTGATGTTGGTGGGGATAGATCCTGTCGCGATGATCCCACTACAACAAGGAAAATCGCTGGGTGAGATGCCGGTTTTATCACTAATGAAGCCTCCTTATCCTATTCTTGTTAGTCAAGATTTGGCCGCTTACATGAGTTGGCAGGATGGGGACTTCATTGAGATGAATGACGGAAGCCGTCTTGGGCCTATTCAAGTAGATAAGGACAAGATGCTTTCGGGTACTCGGCTGGTTACTGATATATCGTTGTTGCGTATGCTCAAGCGGAGCTCAGGTTTGTCTGCGATTTCTTGTGGTGAAATGCCAGAGGAAAAGCTAATAGCACTGAAAAACATGCTGCCAAACGGAATGACGCTCGTTAGGAATACGCGTACAGAGCTTGAGTCGCTAACTAACGCATTCCATATGAATCTCACCGCGATGGGAATGCTGTCGTTTTTGGTCGGGTTGTTTATTTTTTATCAAGCGATGTCTCTGTCTTTCATCCAGCGACAACGTTTGGTAGGTATTTTGAGACAGACTGGTGTTAACGGAACACAGTTAGCGCAAGCTTTATTACTAGAGTTGTCTTTGCTCGTCTTTATTGCGTGGGCGTGTGGTAACTTTTTTGGCTTGATCTTAGCAAATGAACTTATCCCAGCAGTGTCTTCGAGCCTGAGTGATTTGTATGATGCCAACGTAGGCTTAACCATAGGATGGTCATGGCAATCTAGCTTATACAGTCTAATCATGGCAGCGATGGGTGCGTTGATATCGTGTCTGTGGCCATTAATCCGTTTGTTGAAGTCACAACCAATCCGCCTTTCTTCTCGACTGTCGCTAATGCGATTTGCTGGAAGAGAGTTCTCTTGGCAGGCGCTTGCGGCATGTGCGTTTTGTGTCGCTGCAATAGCGGTATATCAGGCGCCGAAAACACAAGAAACCGGCTTTGCTATTATTGCTCTGATGTTGGTTAGTGTGGCGTTGTTTATGCCATTTATTATGTGGCATATGTTCCAAAGTTTTTCTTATACCATGCGATGGGTTCGTGTCCGTTGGTTTTTTGCTGATGCAGCAGCCAGCATGAGCTATCGCGGTGTGGCTACGATGGCGTTTATGTTAGCGCTGGCGGCAAACATTGGTGTAGAAACAATGGTCGGAAGCTTTCGAGATACAACCGATAAGTGGCTAAATCAGCGATTAGCCGCTGATGTGTACATCTATCCGACCAACAATTCAGCCGCTAGGATGAGCGCATGGCTCCAGAATCAGCCAGAGGTGAACTCGGTTTGGTGGCGCTGGGAAAAAGATATGCCGACCGAGCATGGTGCTCTGCAAGTTGTGAGTACGGGCTCTTCTGAAGGTGAGTTAGACTCACTTACCGTCAAGTTAGGTGTCCCAAATTACTGGTATCAACTGCACGCTACCAAGAGCTTAATGGTCAGTGAGTCGATGGCCTTGAAGCTGGATATCCGCCCTGGCGATTTCATTAACTTGCAAGAACCGCTTGGTGGTGACTGGCAAGTCGTAGGCGTTTACTACGATTATGGAAACCCATATAACCAGGTGATGATGTCGCACCGGAATTGGCTGTATGCATTTGCAGGTACGGGTAATGTTGGTCTTGGCGTAGTATTAAAAGATAACGTCAATGGAGAAGGGCTGAAAAATCGCTTAGAGAATGTATTCCGTCTCCCGCAAGATCGTGTGTTTGATAACGGTAATATTTATAGCCAAGCAATGAGAGTGTTTGATCATACTTTTGCGATAGCAGGAACCTTGGGCAATATCACGCTGATTATTGCCGTGTTTGGTTTATTCTTTGCGACGTTGGCAGGAGAACTTTCACGGCAGCGGCATTTTTCCTTATTAAGGTGCATGGGTGTGTCCGGAAAAGAACTTGTCGTATTAGGTGGTTTGCAGCTATTCGTCTTCGGAGCCATTTCTGCGATTATTGCAGTGCCGCTCGGCTTGGCGCTCGCACATTTGATCGTTGATATTATCATTAAGCAATCATTTGGCTGGTCTCTAGAGCTTCAAACGATTCCATGGGAGTATGCTCAAACCATTGCTTGGGCGATGCTTGCCATCATGGTTGCTGGCGCATTGCCAGTTATTAGAATGATCAAAAGTACACCGATGAAGTCATTAAGGGACGCGTTGTAATGAAAAAAGTGGGCTCTAAAAAACGCTTGTTGGTTTCAACGCTCATTGTTGTTACGTTCGCTTTTCTGACTGGGGCTGCTTTTTACTCAACTTTTTGGTTAGAGGCGACAGCAACACGAGAAGGCGAACTTGATTCTATCTTAACGCGTGAAAATCAAACGATTTTCGAGCCTGTACTACCTAATGAGCATGTCTCTTTACCCTCAGACTTTCGCTTTCATCCCGAGTATCAGCATGAATGGTGGCACTACTTTGCGAAACTAAAAGATGAGCAAGGCAAGATCTACAATGTTCAATGGAGCTATTTCAGGGTTGCGACGGACGAGCGAGAAACCAGCGGTTGGCAGAACCCTCAATTGTACATTTCACATGTTGTCGTCAGTCATGGCTCGCATGTATGGAAAGAGCAACGGGTAGCTAGAGGTGGGATAGGCCAAGCTGGTATGATCAATCGTCCTTTCAGGTTATGGATTGATAATTGGACTTGGCGATCACTCGGTGCGACGCCTTTCCCGGGCAACTTGAATGTGAATACTGATACGTTTGGACTTGAGCTCAATACCATGACAAGCGGCCCCTTTGTGGTGAATGGAGACAAAGGCTTCCAAGTTAAACATGCGTTGCAATCTGTTGCTTCTTTCAGCTTCAGTGCTCCATTTTTAAAAGTAAAAGGCAGCTTAAGCTTAAATGGTAAGCGATTCTCAGTGACGGGTTCTGCTTGGGCGCAAAAAGAGTGGGGCAGCGGCTTAATTGGTGAGGGGCAACAAGGCTGGGATTGGTTTGTTTTCAATTTAGATGATGGTCGAGCATTAACTGTTAGCCGTTATCGTCACCATGGGCAAACACCGCACGTGTTTGGCACGTTGTCGACACGCTCAGGTAAAGTCATCAACCTCTCAGACGATGATATCAGTATTGAGCCAATGCAAGTGACCAGTTTATCCAATGGAAGAAGGTTACCTTTGCAGTGGATTATCAATATTCCGAAGCATCAAATTAACTTGACTACCCGCATTATCAAGTCAGATATGTGGCTATCCTTTGTAATACCTTACTGGGAAGGGCCTACTTTAGCTTCCGGCTCCAATGAAGCTTGGGGCTTTATGCAGCTGACAGGCTATTGAGTTGTGAAGAAAACCACCCCCTGCGGGTGGTTTTTTAGTGCGCGAAGCTTCCTGGCTTTTTCTCAAAAGTACGGGGTTATCATGATGGTACAAGCCGTGTTATGCTGATTTTCTCATCATCTTGATAAATATTTGGTGCGACAAAAACAAATACGATCTCCGATCAAAATTGAGTGTCATGTTGGAAAATACGATGTATAGTAAACTTAACATCGAAAAAACCGAAGTTTATACTCTGAAGAAGCGATTATTCTAAAGTTTTCGACAGCTATACACTCTTATCACTCTTTGTTAATCGTTTATTAAGATAATAAATATAAGGACGAAACCATGAACGATGTCATTCGTGACTTTTTCAAAATGGAATCAGCAGGTGGTATTCTTCTCGTAATTGCAGCGGCAATTGCGATGACCATTGCTAACTCACCGCTGGGCGAAACTTATCAATCTGTACTGCATACTTATGTATTCGGTATGTCAGTTTCTCACTGGATTAATGACGGCCTAATGGCTGTTTTCTTCTTACTTATTGGCCTTGAAGTGAAGCGAGAGCTACTTGAAGGAGCGCTAAAATCAAAAGAAACCGCAATTTTCCCTGCTATTGCGGCGGTTGGTGGTATGTTAGCCCCTGCTCTTATTTACGTTGCGTTTAATGCTAACGACCCAGAGGCGGTTTCTGGCTGGGCCATTCCAGCTGCGACGGATATTGCATTTGCTCTAGGTATCATGGCGCTACTAGGTAAGCGCGTACCAGTAAGCCTTAAAGTGTTTTTGTTAGCTCTCGCTATTATCGACGATTTAGGCGTGGTTGTTATTATTGCACTGTTTTACACAGGTGATCTTTCTAGCATGGCACTGCTTGTTGGCTTCATCATGACTGGTGTCCTGTTCATGTTGAATGCGAAGGAAGTAACGAAACTGACACCATACATGATAGTCGGCGCGATCTTATGGTTTGCGGTACTTAAATCTGGTGTTCACGCAACACTTGCAGGCGTAGTGATCGGCTTTGCTATTCCTCTTAAGGGTAAACAGGGCGAACATTCCCCACTTAAGCACATGGAGCACGCACTTCATCCATACGTGGCATTTGGTATCTTACCTCTATTCGCATTTGCAAATGCGGGGATTTCGCTAGAAGGCGTATCGATGTCAGGCCTAACTTCAATGCTGCCATTAGGTATTGCTTTGGGGCTACTGGTTGGTAAGCCTCTAGGTATCTTCACCTTTAGTTGGGCTGCTGTGAAAATGGGTGTAGCTAAGCTACCGGAAGGCATTAACTTCAAGCATATCTTTGCGGTCTCTGTGTTGTGTGGTATCGGTTTTACAATGTCTATATTCATTTCCTCTTTAGCGTTTGGAAATGTAAGCCCTGAGTTTGATACCTATGCTCGACTAGGCATCTTAATGGGCTCGACGACAGCCGCGTTACTTGGCTACGCGTTACTGCACTTTTCTTTGCCTAAGAAAGCGCAAGCGTAAGATACACACTGTTTAGTAAAGCCTCCCATTCGGGAGGCTTTTTTATGTCTGCAGATCGGCACATCAACCACTTCAGGGTGGTTACTTTTGTGACCAACTAAGGTCTAGCTTATGGAGTTGGGGCAAATCATCGAAAGAGGCGCTTGGTAAATCTACAGGCGAAAAAAAGCCCAGCCGAAAATTTGACTGGGCGGATACAAACATAGGAGTTAATAAGAAAAAAGCAGCAACGTAACAATTAGATGGAAACAAGTTTGACGGCCAGTGAAACTTCAAATGCCCTAACTGTTACGTATATTCAGACCGAGCCTTTTCCAAACAGTTCCATTTTTTTTCAAAAAATTTCTACTTAATGCTTTCTAGCTTCTTACACACCCGAAAGTAATAGAAAAGTCGAGATGGATTACCAACTTGGCGAAGTTACTAACTTCTGTGTTTCTCATTTTATCTCCCCGAGAACCGAAGATGTATTTCATACTCTCGTCGCTCACTCCGAGCCGCCAAGGCTATTGTTAGCGTTTCAATTGCGATGGACTGAGAAATTTGATCGTTTTCTTCTGATAAGCTTCACCGGAGTATTCGATTGAATTTCAAAAGATTAGATCACACCTTTTACTGTCTGGTCAGACCAATTGGTTAAAGTGTGATGTTAATCATTTGTTAATCTTAAGTTTCGGGAGTATATTTTCAAACAGTTGTTTAATACGAGTGATTAAAATGGCCCCGAGAACATCAACAAAAGAAAAAATACTCGATGTCGCAGAAGGACTCTTTGCTGAACATGGCTTTAATGATACTTCGCTAAGAACGATAACAGGTAAAGCTAACGTTAACTTAGCATCGGTAAACTATCACTTTGGCGATAAAAAAACGCTGGTTAGAGCGGTTTTAGATAGGTATTTAGAAGCACTAATGCCGAGCATTAAGACTTCATTAATTGAGTTAAACACGCGCGATAGCTACAACATGGACGATGTCTTTGAGTCATTGCGATTACCTTTACGTACATTAAATGATGTACGCCCAAATGGTACTGCGCTATTTATGTTGTTAATTGGCCGCGGTTATACAGACGTTCAAGGTCATCTACGCTGGTTCATTACCACCAGATACGAAGAGGTACTGAACCTTTTCACTTTCTCGATAATGAAGGCGAACCCGGAACTATGTGAAGAACATTTGTTTTGGCGACTGCACTTCACGTTAGGAACCTGTGTATTTACGATGGCTTCAAGCCAAGCTCTTTCGGAGCTGGCAGAAAGTAAGTTTGAAAAGGAAGTCGATGTGAAATCTGTCGTCGATTTACTGATTCCATATTTGTCAGCAGGAATGTCAGCAAAGCAGTTGGCATAAGACAAATAAGAAAGTTAAACCAATAATAAGATTATACCCCGAGCGGTTACGTGAACAAAAGGATCTGAACTATGAGCTCTCTACGAAGAAAATGGATTAGTGACCCGGCTTTTAAAGTGTTCAAAAAAGTATTGCCACCTCTGTCTAGCACCGAGAAAGAGGCGATGGAAGCGGGTAGTGTATGGTGGGATGCCGAACTATTCTCAGGCAAGCCAAACTTCACAACATTGCATCATTATCCAACGCCTACACTGACGGTAGAAGAGCAGTCATTTATGGATAATGAGCTTGAAACCCTGCTAGAAATGCTTGATGACCAGAAGATTGTCAAAGAAGACAGGGATTTACCGCCTGAAGTATGGGAGTACCTACGTAAAGAGCGATTTTTCTCTTTGATCATCTCGAAAGCATATGGTGGTCGTGAATTTTCCGCTTTGGCGAACTCAACCATTGTTTCTCGTATTGCGACTCGAAGTATCAGTACCGCGGTATCGGTAATGGTACCGAACTCTCTTGGCCCTGGTGAGCTGCTATCGCACTATGGTACGCAAGAGCAAAAAGATTACTGGTTGCCTCGTTTAGCTGATGGTACAGACATCCCTTGTTTCGCCCTAACTGGCCCTGAAGCGGGTTCTGATGCAGGTGGCATACCTGATCAAGGCGTGGTTTGTTACGGCACCCATGAAGGCAAAGAAGTGCTTGGCGTGCGAGTTAGTTGGAATAAACGCTACATCACGCTTGCGCCAGTTGCGACAGTGCTCGGGTTAGCATTTAAACTGCAAGATCCTGAAGGGCTACTTGGTGACAAGAAAGAGGTTGGCATTACATGTGCGTTGATTCCCGCTGACCATGAAGGTGTCGAGATAGGAGAACGCCATGATCCTCTGGGGTCTGCGTTTATGAATGGTCCTACTCGTGGTGAAGATGTCTTCATCCCTATGGACTGGTTGATCGGTGGCGCTGATTATGCAGGTAAAGGTTGGCGTATGCTGGTTGAGTGTCTTTCTGCTGGTCGCGGTATCTCTCTCCCAGCGCTTGGCACAGCGATTGGTCACCTTACTACACGTACAACAGGTGCTTATGCTTACGTGCGTAAACAGTTTGGAATGTCGATCGGTAAGTTTGAAGGTGTTGCAGAAGCAATGGGGCGCATTGGTGGTCTTACTTACCTACTAGAAGCGACGCGTACGCTAACGACGACTTCTCTCGATATGAAAGAAAAACCTGGGATTGTAACCGCGATTGCCAAGTACCACATGACGGAAATCGCGCGTACCATTCTAAATGATTCGTTTGATATCCATGCGGGTCGTGCGATTCAAGATGGTCCAATGAACTATCTTGCTAAACATTACCTTGGTATCCCGGTTGCTATCACTGTTGAAGGCGCGAATATTCTGACTCGTAACCTGATGATTTTTGGTCAAGGTGCGACTCGATGTCACCCATATGTTCTAAAAGAAATGGAAGCCGCGGCGAATCCAGATTCTGAACAAGGTGCGAAAGAATTTGACAACTTACTCTTTAAACACATCAAGCACGCGCTCGGTAATACATTCGGTGCATTTGGTGCAGCACTAACTGGTTCTCGATTTGTTAACGCGCACATGAGTGGCCCAACGCAGCAATACTACAAAGACATTACTCGTCTCAGTCGTGCACTTGCAGTAAGTGCAGACTTTGCGATGTTAACCTTAGGTGGAGACTTGAAGCGTAAAGAAATGATCTCCGCACGTTTGGGTGATGGATTAAGCTATCTATACATGGCATCTGCTGCCTTGAAAAAGTATGAAGATGAAGGTCGTCAGCAAGGCGATCTAGACTTCGTTCATTACGCTGTTCAACACTGTTTGTATAACGCTTCTAAGTCATTAAATGAGGCTTACACCAACTTCCCTGTGAAATACGTTGGCGGTGTGCTTAAGGGGCTATTGTTCCCGCTTGGTAATCATTTCAATAAGCCAAGTGATGAGCTGTGTGTGAATTTGGCTGAAGCGATGATGACGCCAGGCGCGCAACGTGATCGCCTCACGCATCTGTGCTACATCGGAAAATCAGAGGATGACAGCGTAGGCTTAATGGAGAATGCATTCCTTGCAATGTACGACATTAAACCTTTGGAGCGTAAACTTATGAAGGCTGCGAAGGATGGTAAAGTGGCTCGTAAAGGTTTGCTGCATGACCGTTTGCAGCAAGCATTTGAAGCAGGCGTGTTAACTGAGCAAGAAATTGATCAAATCATGGCTGCAGATAAATTGCGCTACAAGGCGATTCAAGTTGACCACTTTAGTCATGACTTTTCTGAAGTGCGAACTCATAGCCCAAAAAAGTCGCAGTTGAATCCGGCGGCATAATAGACAACTAATGTTAAGAAAAGCACCTCAATGAGGTGCTTTTTTGTATTCTTGGGGAGTGGATGGTGGGATAGTGCTCCAACCACTTGCCTTTTAAGAGCATTTTTACAGAAATTAGATGCGAAATCCCAACGAAACTTTTATCCTAACAAGGTTTTTTAAAGGAAGTTGAATATGATCATCAAACCTAGAATTCGTGGATTTATCTGTACTACAACGCACCCTGTTGGTTGTGAAGCTAACGTAAAAGAACAAATTGCGTACACCAAAGCGCAAGGTCCAATCAAAAACGCACCTAAGCGTGTTCTTGTTGTTGGTGCATCAAGTGGCTACGGTCTATCTTCTCGTATCGCTGCGGCATTTGGTGGCGGTGCATCAACTATCGGTGTTTTCTTCGAAAAAGAAGGTACTGAGAAGAAGCCAGGTACAGCAGGTTTTTACAATGCCGCTGCTTTTGAAAAGCTAGCGCGTGAAGAAGGTCTGTACGCAAAAAGCTTAAACGGCGACGCTTTCTCAAATGAAGCGAAACAGAAAACTATCGAGCTGATCAAAGAAGACTTAGGTCAAATCGATATGGTGGTTTACTCACTGGCATCTCCAGTACGTAAAATGCCAGAAACTGGTGAATTAGTTCGTTCATCTCTTAAACCTATCGGTGAAACTTACACATCAACGGCTGTTGATACCAACAAAGATGTGATCATCGAAGCTAGCGTTGAGCCTGCAACAGAAGAAGAAATCAAAGACACTGTCACTGTAATGGGCGGTGAAGATTGGGAACTTTGGATCAATGCGTTGTCTGATGCTGGTGTTCTTGCTGAAGGTTGTAAGACCGTCGCGTACAGCTACATTGGTACTGAGCTAACTTGGCCAATTTATTGGGATGGTGCACTAGGTAAAGCAAAAATGGACCTAGACCGTGCAGCGAAAGCGCTAAACGACAAGTTAGCAGCAACAGGCGGCAGTGCCAATGTTGCGGTACTTAAATCTGTTGTAACTCAGGCGAGTTCTGCAATTCCTGTTATGCCACTGTATATCGCAATGGTATTCAAGAAAATGCGCGAAGAAGGTGTACACGAAGGCTGTATGGAACAAATCTACCGTATGTTCAGCCAACGTCTATACAAAGAAGACGGTAGCGCGGCAGAAGTTGATGAGATGAACCGCCTACGTCTGGATGACTGGGAACTTCGTGACGACATTCAGCAGCACTGTCGTGAGCTATGGCCTCAAATTACGACTGAGAACCTAAAAGAGCTGACTGACTACGTTGAGTACAAAGAAGAGTTCTTGAAACTATTTGGTTTCGGCGTTGAAGGCGTAGATTACGAAGCGGATGTGAATCCAGCAGTTGAAGCAGACTTCATTCAAATCTAATCGAATCACAGACTAGATAACCAATAAACAAAAGGCGCTCATTGAGCGCCTTTTTGTATTTCATAGTCAAAGTGAGTATTAACTTAGTATTATCAGAATCGTACCAGCTAGCGTCATTAAAATATTCGCAATCGCATAGGTACCCGCATAACCAAGGGCAGGGATGGTGGACTTAGCGTAGTCGTTAACGACATCCATAGCTGGAGCGCAAGTACGGGCGCCAATAATGGCACCGAAGAGCAGAGCACGGTTCATCTTGAGTACGTGTGCGCCAACTAAGTAAGCCAGAACTACAGGCACAACACTGACAATAAATGCCAAACCAATGACTTTTGGTCCTACTTGCGTTAGGTGCTCGAACATCTTTCCACCTGCACTTAGACCAATTCCCACCATAAAGAACATTAACCCTAGATCTTTGACCATATTCAGCGCCCCTTGTGGGACATAACCGAAAGTAGGGTGATTTGCTCGTAAGAAACCAAGCGTAATACCGGACAACAGAAGACCCACCGCATTACCCAAACTGAAAGACACCTGACCGAACGTCATTGTGATGAGGCCAAACAGAATACCCAAAATAAAGAAGCTACAAAAAGCGAGCAAATCGGCCATTTGACTGTGGATCGAGATGAAACCGATTTTTTCCGCCAGTCCATGTACTCGGCTTTTCTCGCCGCTCACTTGAAGGACGTCCCCTTTAGCGAGCACAATGTCTAAGTCCATAGGCATTTCAATCTGAGCGCGAACTACGCGGTTTAAGAAACAGCCAAACTCAGACAAATTCAAATCCGATAAACGCTTACCAGCGATAGCGTCACTTTTTACGACGATTTCTTCTTCAACGATGCGCAAATCAAGCAAGTTACGGTCGAATACTTCTTTACCATTACGGAAGCTAGGGTCTAAGCGAGCATGGCTGTCAGGGAAGCCAACCAGTGCAATTTCATCTCCCTCTTGCAAGATAGCATCACCATCTGGGTGGGCGAGAATACCATTGCGACGGATTCGTTCAATGTAACAGCCAGTTTGACGATAAATACCCAGTTCTCGCAAGTTTTTACCATCAGTCCAGTCAATTAGCTCTGGGCCCACTCGGTAAGCTCGAATAATGGGTAAATACACTTTTCTCTGGCTTGAATTTCCAAGGCCACGCTCTTGTGCGATTTGCTGCGCGGAATCAGAAAGGTTTTGTTTTTGCAGTTTTGGCAACAATTTAGCAAACATGATCATGCTAATTAAGCCGACCAGATAAGCCATCGCGTAGCCTACGGATAGATTTTCTAATACCAGAGAAAATTCCATATTCCGCGGTATAGTCGCAAGGCCAGAGTTAAGAGCATCTTGTGCACCAACCAGTACTGGCGTTGCGGTCAATGCGCCTGCCATCATACCGGCGGATAAGCCAAAATCGAGGCCGAAATAGTGACTCAAACCATACGTTAAGCTGACCGCAGACACGAGAACAGTCATGCTTAAAATAAAATAATGCTTACCATCTCTGAAGAATATACCAAAAAAGTTTGGTCCAGCTTCAATGCCAACGCAGTAGATAAACAGCATAAAGCCAATGGTTAAAGCTTCTGCATTAAATGAGAAACCAAGGTGGCCCATTACCAAAGAGGTAATAAGAACGCCAATAGAGTTGCCTAATTGTAATTTGCCAAATCGAATTTTTCCGATGGCAAGGCCAATGGCTAATACGACGAAGATTAGAAGGATAGGGTTTTGCTCAAGAAGGTATACGACGTCTATGTTCACTGTGTGGCTCGGTAGAGTGTGTGCCAAAAAAGATTAAGAACTGTGAATTGTAACTAAATATAGCAAAAAGATAAGTGAATTTTTTTAGGTTTTACCATTAGTTGACTTAACGTAATAACCAGCTGAAAAATAATAAAAAAGCCGCATGAAGCGGCTTTTTTGAAAACAGTCTTTATTACTCGTCAAATAGACCTAGGTGCTCTTTCGCGTATGCTTCGAATTCGTCGCAGCCACCGATGTGCTCTTGGTCGATAAAGATCTGGGGAACGGTTTCAACTGGTTTACCAACTGTTTTCTCAAGATCTGCTTTAGAAATACCCTCAGCGTGAATATCAACGTAACGGTAGTTGAAGTCATCACGTTTTGCTTTTAGCGTTTCTGCGTGCTCTTTTGCACGAACACAGAAAGGACATGCAGGGCGACCAAAGATAACAACGAACATAATCTTATTTCTCCTAAATCTATTCTTTTTTGAAAGCGTACAAAACATAGCGGCTGAGTGCGCTTTCTTTTGTTGGAGTAACTATGCCCGATCCAGATACGGAAATAAAGCGGCAATTACCTCTTGGTTCTATAGGTGAAATCTATCGAATAAAAACTAAACGCGCGTGCTTATTTTACGGCTCTGAAGTATGTGAAGTGACGCATAAAAAACATACATTCTAAAGGGTTAATGATGGCAAGGTGGAATTGGTCAATTTTTTTTGTTTAAAAAAATAGCAATCTATTTTGGCTATACGCAAATAACTTCAACTCTTACATAAGTGTTAAATCAGAGGGCGAGAGGTTATTTGGGTATATTCTTTTGGGAGGGTGTGTATGTTTCAGTTTATGACTGCAACAAGGATTATATTTGGTGAAGGTGCACTTCAATCTTCATTGTCCGTTATTAACCAATTTGGCTACAGTGTTTTGCTGGTTACTGGGCAGGATACCCAACGAGCCGCCCCCATTATCCAATATCTTAAAGCTCAAAATATGCGTTACCAGCACGTAGCTATCGTTGGTGAACCATACATCACGATGGTAGAAGAGACCGCAGTGCTCGGTAGAAAATTCCAACCTGATATGGTGGTTGCGATAGGTGGTGGCAGCGTCATCGATATGGGCAAAGCCTTAGCTGCCATTATTCCCAATCAAGGCAATGTTTACGATTACGTAGAAGTGGTAGGAAGAAGCGTCCCTTTAAAAGCAAAGCCTCTTCATTTTATTGCAATTCCTACGACAGCAAGCACCGGTTCAGAAGTGACCAGAAATGCTGTGCTGAAATCTGGACAAGATAAAGTGAAAGTGAGTCTTCGAAGCCCTGATATGCTCGCAGACGTTGCCATTGTAGACCCGACACTTACTTACGGGACCGACCAATACACATCTGGACGTGGCGCAATGGATGCGTTCACTCATTTAATGGAAGCGTATGTGTGTGGTGAGCCAAACCCTCTTACTGATATGGTCTGCGAAGAGGGGCTACGCCGTTTAAGCCGTTCAGTGATTGCCGCTTGTAAGCAAGATAATCATAAGGCGCGCTCTGATTTATCGTTCGCTGCATTGCTTGGTGGTATGGCGATTACTAATGCCAAATTAGGTGCTGCTCATGGGTTAGCATCGGCGTTAGGAGGCAAGTTAGACGCCCCCCATAGCGTTATTACGGCTCGCCTAGCTCCGCACGTGATGCAGGAGAACATTAACGCTGCTAAACTCGCGGGTAGGAATGATGTGATAAGTCGTTATCGTAAGCTGGCCCAATTAGTCACTGAGCGAGTAAATGCTAACGAACACGATGGAATTCTTTGGGTAAATATGGTGCTAGATAAGTTAGCGTTACCGCTACTGGCTCAATTTGGAGTATGCCAAACCTCTTTTGAGCAAGTGGCGAATGATGCGCTTAAATCAATGGCAATCAAAGGGAATCCTTTACCTCTTAATCAGGAACGTTTGATACACATATTGCAGCAAGTCTGTGATTGTAGCGGAGAGTGCGCAGCTGAGAGTGCACAACATGTCAGTTCTGTTGAAGTACTGGAATCAAGAACGGACTTATCGAGTGTCAACGACTTAGGGTGATTGCTCCCTTAGCAGCATTAAAACAAAAGGGGAGCCTTGAGCTCCCCTAGATAAAGTATTGACTAAGCTTTAGTGCTTAGTACTGGCTTAATTTGTCATAGCGACTGTCTTTCAACGCATCTTTTACGCGTTTTAGGTTCTCACGGAAACCTGTACCACGGCGAAGAGTGAAGCCAGTTGCTAGCACATCAATCACTGTCATTTGTACAACTCGGCTTGCCATTGGCATGTAAACGTCGGTATCTTCTGGAATATCGAGCGTGATGGCCAGCGAGCTTGCCTTTTCTAGAGGAGAATCCTTCGCTGTAATCGCAATAACCGTTGCGCCATTTTCACGAGCAAGGTTCGCTATTTCTACCTGACTCTTTGTTCGACCGGTATGAGAAATAAGAACCACAACATCATTATCACTGCAGTTGATACAACTCATGCGCTGCATAACAATATCTTCAAAACAAGTAATTGGAATATTAAAGCGAATAAACTTGTTTTGTGCGTCTCGGGCAACAGAAGATGATGCACCAAGGCCAAAGAATGAAATGCGCTTCGCTTGCGTTAGCAAATCGACCGCACGGTTCACTTGCATTGGATCTAGGCTATTTTTAGCGACATCTAAACACGCCATCGTCGATTCGAAAATCTTATGGGTGTACGCGTCTGGGCCATCGTCTTCTTCCACATTACGGTTAACGTAAGGGGTGCCGTTGGCTAGGCTCTGTGCCAAGTGAAGCTTAAAATCTGGAAAGCCCTTGGTGTCCAGACGACGACAGAAGCGGTTTACAGTGGGCTCACTAACGTCGGCCATTTTAGCCAGCGTTGCAATGCTTGAATGAATTGCAGTTTGTGGAGACGCCATAATTACTTCCGCAACTTTGCGCTCTGACTTACTGAAATTCTCCAGGTTTTTTTGAATTTTTTCTAATGTATTCATAGTGTTCACGAGGGTATAGAGAACAACTCGCTGGCTCTGCTAACGAAAGGAAACACGAAGATTCCGGAGTAGAGTGGGGCGTTAACGAAAACAACCAGCGCCATAGAATCAGTATAAACCTGATCTTCAATCAGTCTAAACCAATAACGGGTACTATTTAGTGAGAATTTGACAGGCCTCAAACAAAATGTTGTAAAAACTACAGAATTGGATGTGTAAACGAAGTTTTGTTGCGCTAGTCGCACGATAATGATGTTTGAGTTACATCAAAACGAAAAAAAATTTCAAATTGATGTAACTCGATCTGGCTGTTAAGACGATTGAATATCAACAACCAGCTGTTGAATTCTTTTCATCAAATTTGGTGCTTGCTTGGCGATTTCGCGTTGTTCATCAAGCACTGAGCTCAAAATTTCTTTTGTGGTCAGTGGATTTGCCAAAACCACTCGAAACACTATCGTATTCATGCGTTGCCATTGGTCTGGGTTCAGTCTTGTACGTGAAACGAACGATTTGCCCGTTTCGCGCTGACGCTTTTGAATAAACTGTGTTAACTCATTGATCAGCTCATTCAGTTGTTCTTTTTGTGAGCCTTCTGCTTGTGCTAATGCTTCACGGATGAATGGCGGTAAATAACGGTATGTGAGCAGACAAAGCTCTGGTTCAGAAACTAACTCGAAATCATCTTGCTGTTTGATTAAATCCGCAAAGTAGCGAGCTTTTTCAATGCTTTGGTCAATCAGAAGCTCATAACCTGGGCGACTTATGATGTGCATTGCGGCGTAGACCAACATCGCCATGCCCGAACGTGAGCCTTCTAGTGTATGGCTGCCTAGGTCTTTTGAACCTTTGCGCAATATATATTGAGCGTGATGCTCTATGGATTTCATTGCGTCAGGGTCTTTGAACAGAACCATACCGGCGCCCATCGGGATGTAGAGCTGCTTGTGTGCATCAATAGTTACTGAGTCTGCCATTTCCACACCTTTAAGAAGATGACGGTGATGGTTAGACATAAGTGTTGCGCCACCCCATGCGGCATCCACATGGAAGTGACAGCCGTGAGCTTGGCAGACTTCAGCGATTTCAGGCAATGGATCAACATTACCTGTCTCTGTTGTGCCAGCCACACCAATAACAGCAATAGGCTTGATGTTTTGTTTTTCGAGCTCAACAATTTTCGCTTTCAGGTCGTTGACAATAATACGGTTGTTGGCATCGGTTTTAACCGCAACCAAGCCCTCTTGGCCTAGCCCTAATACATCGGCTGCTTTCTTAAGGGAGTAGTGACCACGCTCAGACACTAGCACCGCTAAGCCATCATAGCCATAGTGCTTCATGGCTTTAAAAAGGCCTTCCTTTTCCACGCCTTTAAATGAGCCATTGGCCCTTAACGCTTTGTTACGTGCTACCCAAAGCGCAGTGATATTGGCAATGGTGCCGCCGGAACAAAATGCGCCTAATGAGTGGTTTGCACTGTGCATCCACTGATTGTAAAACGTATCATTCTGACCATATATCAAGCGATGCAGCATACCCAAAACTTGACGCTCAAGTGGTGTAAAGGCTTTGGAAGTCTCTATTTTTACCAGGTTTTGGTTTAAGGCGATCATGATCTTTGACAGTGGCATCAAGAAATAAGGCAGTGCCGATGTCATATGACCAATGAAGCTTGGTGAAGATGTGTGAACTGAGTGCGACACCAAAGTGTCGAGTAAGTGCTCTGTATGATCTGACACGAACTCTGGCTGCTCAGGAATCTGAGCAGAAGAAAAGTCTTTTTCGATTTCGCGTAAAGGCTTTTCTTCTGCCACGATGTGTTCACGAAGAAATTGATTTAGATTTCGCGAGAGGCTCTCGTCAATTTTAGTTAACGTTGAGTCCGGACCTTCTGGGACAGTGAAGATCTTTAGCAAGCTCTCAAAGCTAACATCAGCGGTTTTTTGTTCCTTAACCATAGCAAAGAATCTTTGTAGTTATTTTGGTAATGCGAGCGGCACAATCTAAACTAAAACGGGCGCAAAGTCCCGTTTTAATTGTTGAAACCCAAGTTGTAGAAATGAAAATTTTAGGTGAAGGTTACGATATTCACATTAAAAAATTCTAGATTGAGTACGTTAAAACATTCTAGTGTTTTCGAATGCTAATCAACGACTAATGCGAGCAATCTTAGTCACATTTCTGCTTTTCAATCTTTTCTATTGACTGATTGTACTTATTAAGTGCGGTATCAATTTGTTGGGGGTGACTAAGCAGATCAGCGAATGCTGAACGAAGCTCGTAGTTTTTTGGGTGGTTAGTTGATTGACGGTCGCTAAATGTCTGTTTTGCAACTTCACCTAACTTATCGCTTCGGGTCGCTAACTGCTTAACGTCATGTTGCTCTAGTTTTAACCATGCTTCGATTGGCTGTTCCGTCGCAACGCGGCTAGGGTCGTTCTCTAGAAAGTAGTGAACCGCTTCGCGGTTTAATTCAAAGTGATGTTTACGTCCATCCAAGAACCATTGACTAACTTCTTTCAGATCTGGATATTGGGTAACCGTCAAATCAACAAGATCTTGATACCACTGTAGTGAGGCATCGACGTAGCCATCGTATTTGCTAGCAAGACATTGTTGATCTGCGGCAAGCGTAAAAGTTGAGCTTGTAGCGAGGAGCGCTGCAACGACAAAGCGTTTCATTCTTCTTCCTTCTGGTTGTTATCCCTTTATTAACGCAATGCACATCAGTTGATGTTTCTCCCTTCTTTCTATTTGGTCGTGACAAATCGTTGGGCTGAATGACGAAAAGAAAGAGGGGTCTTGCCAAAAAATATTGACCACTTTGACGTTAACTGGGTATTTAAATTTTTGCCGTATTGTAATGGATGTTAAAGCGAAAACCTGAGATCTAGCTAGCAAGTGATACAAAGAAAAGCATCATAACTGGTACCAATAAACTCAAAATAAAGCCGCTAACGATAGCAACAGGAACACAACGCACACCACCGGTGGTTTGAATAACGGGTAGGGTGAAGTCCATTGCTGTTGCACCGGCATAACCAATTGCGGTGCACGGATAGCTACGAATAAAGAGAGGAATGGCAACCAGTGCGACTAGCTCTCTCATCAATTCAATCAAGAACGACGCGCCACCAAATACCGGACCAAAAGCGTCACCCATTAAAATACCTGCGAGTGAATACCAGCCAAAACCTGAAGCCATTGCGAGTGCTTGATAAAGAGGAAGATCCAAAAGCACCGCTGCAAGAACGCCACCAAGCATACATGTTGCGATGACAACAGCCGCAATGGCCATTCCTTGTTTATTTAATAGGATTTGACGCAGAGTAAGTCCACTATTGCGCAGCTGAATACCAATAAAAAATAGAAGTAGAAAGAGTATCCATTCGCTTGCTGTATCTACCCAACTCAAATCAATGGGTAACAGCAGGCCAACCACTAACCCGCCGCCAACGACCACGATAAGCTTAACAGACTCTAAAGCCATCGAAGATAACGGTAGCTTCTTTTGATTTTGATTGGTCTGGAGTGGGATAATTTTATCAATAATAGGCAGAGCCAACAGGTTGCAGGCACTTAGACACAAAAAAAACGTACTCGCATAGAGGAGAATACTTTGTAAGTTGCTGCTTAAATTATCGAGCGCCGCTAAGCTAAGACCCATCAACGACAAAATGACGTAAATAAGGTAGGACGTTGACTGATTGATCTTCTCCAATAACGAAGATCGAGATATAGGAATTAGATACCCCACCACAAGCGGAGCGAAAATAAATAGCATCCCTGAGAACATAAAGCTCAATGATTCCTTTTTGAGATAACATCAACACGCATAAATCAAATTATCTATCGGTTGAAATTAGAGACATTTCACCACACACAGCTCAGCCTTGAGCGAATCGTTTTATCGCGGATAAGGTATTATCAGAAAGCGATAAATTACAAACCGCTAGCATTGAGTACAGCACGGATTTGATCATTGAAGTCAGTATCACTCATGTTACTAAGTTCATACAAGACTTCTGCACCAGTTAAGTTGAATTCAACTTCATGTTCGTCAATGCGTTCATCGTGATTGCGGAACATCAATAAATGATGCGCAATTCTAGCGATGTCGAGATAACTCACTTCTGGTCGCGTTAATTCGTATTTTTCGTTTGAGGATACTTCTCTGAAGTCGTTGTCAAACCCCCAACGCTCAAGTACCAGTTTACTTGTGGCAGAACAACGTGTTTGGAAGATCTGCAATGCAATATCTGGGTCTAAGTAATTGCCCCTATCTAAGTACAAGTGGTACTCATTAATTAGGCAAAATAACCCTATATCGGCTAATAGACCGACCAATAACGCCTTTTCTTGCTCTAGATGACCATAAGTGCCTGGCTCGTGGCTACGAAACGATTGAACCAACATCACCATGACGGCACCGAGCTCACGAGATATCGCCGCACTCTTCACCAAGATGGCATTGCATTCTTTAGTGAGATTAACTGAGTGTTTAAGTTGCTCGATCGCTTGTGCGGTAACAATATCACGTACACGAAGTATTCCGAGACGAGATACCGCTGTAGTTAAGTCGTTGCAGGTGATATTTCTGCGATTGAAAATCACAGAGTTAGCGACTCGTAAAACGACCGCTGCTAATCCGGGATCTTCCAATAAACAGTTAGCAACATCGGCAATCGTGGTGTGTTCTTCGACACATAACTGCTGAATTTTAAGCACGACATCAGGAATAGGAGGTAACGAAATCTTACCCGTGGCGATGGACTGTTCTACCAGCTGAGCAAACTCGGATTCCAGTGCGTTTATAAGCTTATCTTTATTATTTGGCAGCCAAAAAAATGATAAATGTTCCATTGTGACGCTGTACTTGAGATCTTTCGTACAGTGTACCCTTACAGCGTATTCTTTATCAATTAAATGCGTATTATGTGCCCGTAATTGCCAGCGAGATCATAATGATGGCGTGTTTTAGGCATGCTATGCGTCAAAAAAATATCACCACACAAACAATAAGTGTGAAACTAATCACGTATGCAGAATTTATACTTTTTTATATGTGACCTATGTCCTAACTTATTTTTCAACGTTAAGTATGATTAAGCAAGTTGGTGAGCACAACTCACAAAAATATCGCCAACAAATCGACATTTATAATTCGCTATAAGCTGCTGTTTATCTGGTGACATCGCTAATCGGGGTAATTTATTCAGATTAAAGAGGTCAATGGACATGACAGACCAAGCTTTTTTTAAATATGTACGCACCTTCAGTGAGTACCAAAAACGTTCTATGTTCGGTGGTATTGGTTTATTCACCGATGATGCTATGTTTGCGCTTGTCAGCAATGATTGCTGCTACTTACGTGGTGGTAATGGACTAGATGAAGTGTTTACTCAACTGAGCTGTGAGAAGTATAAGCACGTCAAAAAACAGACGACGGCAACCGTAAATTATTATGATGTAACCGATTTATTCGAATCCGGATATGTAGGGCTTGATGAACTGGTACAGAAATCAATTGAATACTCAATTAAGGAACGGAAATATCAAAAGTCCTCTGCCAGTAGACGCTTAAGAGACTTACCCAACATGCAACTAACCCTTGAACGTATGGTCAAGAAAGCCGGTGTTGATGACGTAGAAACCTTTTTAGAACTTGGACCTGTAAAAGTCTTCAACAAAGTTAAAACGGCTTACGGTAATGATGTTGATGTAAAGCTACTGTGGAAATTTGCTGGTGCAACTGATGGCGTACATTGGAAACTGATCCAAGAGCCGCGTAAAAAACAGTTATTGGCACTGTGTGACTAGGCGAAGCTGATCGCACAATGATTGACTCGTTTCGATGGAGTTAGCGGGTCGTAAAGGCAAGTGTGAAAAGCGGAAAAAGGACGTTGAAGTTTTTTACCACTTCATTGAGTTAGTCATTAAATTAGACAAAAAACCGAGGCAGAGACCTCGGTTTTTGTTTTTTTAATTTGCTCTTTTCTTACAGCACAAATCTTAAAACTTAAAACGCGTAGTAAACATTACCTGATCACCGTAAAAATCGTTGATACGTGCTTCAGCACCCAAAGAGAAAAGCTCTGTTGAGTGGAATCGAGCGTAGGCAGAGCCAGTCCAATCGTCATCGTTATCGATAGAAACGTAGCCGACTTTGCCGCCTACTTCTAATTGAGGGCCCAACCATTGGCGAACACCTAAGTTCAGCTCCATACCAACATCTGTGCTGCTCTCGTTCGAAGGTTGCACAACGCGCATTAGCATTTCACCAGTAAGATCTGCCCAGTTGTTTAGCGGAGAATGGAAGCCAAAGCCTGCAGCTGAGTCAAAATCACTTTCAAACTCAGAGTCAATACGAGCAATAACATGCGCGTTCGGGTGAATTGATTTGCTGAATCCAGCACCAAATGTCACAGGACTTGCGCCAATACGTGCTTCGAAATAGTCGTAGCTAAAGTTGCTCATAGTTGCTGGCGCATTGCGATCGTTTGCAGCTAGGGCATGGCTTGATGCCACTAGTAAGGCAGCGGCTAATAGTGTTTTACGCATAACTAACGATAAACCTTGTTCATTATTTCCATGGATTCAAGCAACCACTTGAACCGTAATCTGATTTGTCCGACATCATAATAAAAAGGAAGGTCCACGACCAACAAAAATGTGTCGATGTTTTGTCAATTAACTTAATAGTTCCTTGGTTTAAGCAAAAACTACGCCATATACGTAGTGTCCGAGGATTTCACTCGGACAAGTAACGATGTTTTTCTAACCTCGTTCTACTATGCGAGGTAAGGTGGTTCAATGACCATCGTTGAGTTCAAGTTAGAACTAAACACTTTATTACTCGCCAAAGCTTGCTCTTCTATCTGCCATGGCGTTGAGGATTGCCTCAGAATCAAGGATTTGAGTCCAGGATAGCAGGTTATCATCATTCTCAATCACAAACGCGGTAAGCTGAGACACGATTGCCTTTCTCAACGCTTCGCCTTTCCAAGGTTTGGCAATGTAATAATCGAGACTCGCGTTATTTACGGCTTCTACGGTGTCTTCCAAACCGGCTTGTCCTGTGAGTAAAACTTTGCGCGCTGCTTTTGTGTCACCATTTTGACTGAGTTCGATTAAGAAGCTGATCCCAGTTTGTTCCGGCATAATGTGGTCACATAAAATGAGAGCAAGCTGAACTTCTTCTTCCGCCATCTCCTCAATCACTTGCCGAGCTTCAGTCACTGATTCCGCTCCTTCGACAACAAAGTTCTCCTCGAAGGGAGCAAGATCTTGGAGCACGCTATCCAAGACTTCTCGTTCGTCATCGACACATAAAATTAGATACTTGGTCATGTTTCATCTCCTTCTTCGATGACTGGTAACCAGACGGTCATTCGTGTGAACTGGCCGATCTCTGATTCGACGTCAATCCACCCTCTGTGTGCTGTTACGATTTGCTGGCAGATGGACAGCCCGATGCCTAAGCCAAAGTTACCTTCTTTTTTTGTGGTGAAGTTCAGCTCGAAAATGGCGTCTCTTTGCGACTCAGGAATGCCACATCCATTATCTTCAAATGAGATAACGGCATAATGTGTGTGCTCTTTTTCTACAAGGCGTGTTTGTATGTTTAACACCCCTTTTTCTGGAAATGCGTCAATGGCGTTAGAGACCAAGTTCGTCCACACCTGTTGGAGTGCGATCGGTTGACAAAGGATGGAAGGCAAGTTTGCATAGTCGGTTGAAACTTGGTGCATTTTTAATTTGTTCTCGAAAATCACCAAGGTGTCTTCAATACCTTCATGAATATCAGCATAGTGCAGGGTTTCATCATCTGACCGAGCATATCCTTTCAGGCTTTTTACCATATCAGCAATTCGTGCTGCACAGACATTAATTGAGCGAAGTGTAGAACCTGCTTTGTGGTATTGCTCTAGTGTATTGAGAGCATGATAAGACGCTTGCTGCTTTCTCGTTAGTTGGGTAAGTAGCTCTTGATCGGACTCTAATCCAAGGCTCACCACTTTTTTTGCCAATGCTCGGTCTGGAAGAGTATGGCTAAGCGCTTTTACGCGTGATCTGAGCTCAGCGGTTGAAGCGGGTTTTGAGGTTTGCGCTTTGCTCAGTAATTCAATGCCTTTGCTTTGTATATCGGAACTGGGCGCATCGTTAAGTAATCGTTCTAGCGTATGCGTTAAATTCTCTACGCCCCTTAATATCGCGGCTACTGGATTGTTTAGTTCGTGTGCCACTCCCGCAACCAATTGGCCAAGCATCGCCATTTTTTCTCTTTCAATGAGCTGCTGGTGGGCTGACTCTAAAGATTCGAGCGTTTTTTGAAGTTGCAGTTTGGTGTTGATGCTTCTTTGCAATCGGCGGTTGAAGTGGCGTAAGAGCAAGTTTGTAAAAAGAGGCAGTAAGTTTGAGTCGCTTTGCATCACTTTATTGAATACGTTGCGATCGAGTTTGATAACTTCTGTTTTGGTTAGTGTCAGAGCTGTCGAGAAAGAACATTCCCCAGTAACAAACGACATGCCTCCGACAATATTCCCTTTGTTATGGCGTACAACCTCTCGCTGCATGCCTTGCTCATCGCGCTTGTACAGAGCCACTTCACCTTCGGTGATAAACCACAAAAAGCTATTTGGCTCGCCTTCCACGGTTAACAAGTGTTCAGGTGAGTATGTACGGCACGCTCTTGTTTCGTCATTATCTTTAAAAAATTGCTGGAGAGCGGAGATCACTTGCTCGGCTAACTCGGCATCAGACATCGAGTGGTAGTCGTGTAAGAATCCGGCTTGATAATGGCTCATCTGGTTATTGATGTGCGCTCGCAACAAGCTGTGATGATCCAATATCTGACTGTAACTTAGCAGGTCTTCTTTGCCATTTCGCAAGATAAATTGGGTCAGCTCTTTTTGCACTGTGTTAAATAAGACGTGATCTGGCAAAGGTTTAGTGAGGCAGTGGTCGAGCCTGCCCTCATTAACGGCAGTGAGAATTGCCTCTATATCAGACGAGCAGCTAATAAGAATTTTTCTTGCTTGCTCGGTATGTGGCATCCGGTCTAAACCAATAAGAAAATCCACGCCGTTAAAATGAGCGTGATGGCTCGCTATAACTAAAGCAACAGTCTGTTCTCTTTCTTCTAGATACTCTAAAGCGCTTTGAGCCTCTTCTATCGATTCGACAGAAAAAATATCAAACTTACTTGAGAAGGCAGACAGCTCCAATCGAAACTGTTCAGCACTGATTGGGTTGTTGTCGAGACACAACACAGCATAACGATTCACAGATGTTTTAGCTCCGGTTAAAACTTCGCCACGCAAACTTTAACAATAAAAGGACATGATGAGTGGGAGCCAAGTATGATTCCTGATTAATGGACTAGAATAAGCATCAATAGTCTGATTTGTCTCAATGTTTTCTCCGCAGGTGGTTTGGGGTAGACTGACCGAAAATATCTAATAAGTGACGTTATGCAAAATCTTAAAAAAATCGGCGCCATTGGTGGTGCTATCTCATTAGCACTGTGTTGGCCATTGGCTGTCGGACAAATTGGTCAGTCCATCATTGAAGATGGTATTACCAATATGAATGATGAAATGATTAAAGGCGAAGTGGTCGAGTATCAGCGTGGCTATTTGTCTTCAGTCGTGCTGACTCGTTATTCAGTTGTTGATCCTGAGCTTAAAACGCAGTTAGAGCGTGATGGTATGCCAACGACGTTTGACGTAACCAGTGATGTTAGCCACGGTCTAACAAGCCTAACAGCAGATTCAAAATTGGTGGACAATGACTTTTTGCCTCTCACGATGCATAGCCAGACTCAACTAAATGGCAATACAGCATTTATCCTCGACCTAGACAGTTGGCATTATCGTAACGAAGCGCAAGGTGTTTCTGTTTCTACAAGCCCTGCAAAAGTAACAGGTGATGTGACGGTATTGGGTGATCTCAATTACCAAGTTTCCGTTCCTTCTGTTCAAGTGGATTTTGAAAACGGTGAAGAGCTTCATCTGAATGCATTGACAGGGCAAGGTAAAGGAAAGCAAGCAAAAGGCTATTGGCTGGGTGAGCAATCTTTTTCTCTAGAGAAGCTGGATGTGGTTGATGCGAACTTGACGCCTGTCTTTTTGATTGAAAATGCGAGCTACCGTGGTAACACTACGATGAGTGAGTCTGGTGATAAGCTGAACAGTCAATTAAACCTAGATGCTAAGAAACTACGTTTAACTGATGGGACGGATGTCGATAACTTTAAGTTGGATTTCTCAATTGCAGATGTGGATAGCCAGTCTTTTGATCAAATTATGTCTATCTATCAAAGCTCTCCTATGCTAGATGAGCAGGAAATTGCGAATTTATTGCCGCATGTCGATACGCTGTTTAGCAAAGGTTTTGATTTATCCGTGAACGAGCTTTCACTCGCGTTCGGTGACGGCAAGTTCCACAACGAGTGGCAACTATCCATCCCTGAAGGTACTGAGCATATTACTCAAGATCCAATGAAGTTGGTGACGGCCACTACTGGTGAACTTAGCACTTACTTCTCTGATGAATTAGTAACGCATTACCCATTTATTCAAGAAGGGATTGATGAGCTCCTTATTATGGAGTTGATCGAAAAAGTAGAGGGCGGTTATCAATTAAAAGCAGAAATTGGTGAAGGCAAATTGAAGTTCGAAAATGGGCATGAGTTCCCATTGGTGGCTCTACTTATGCCTGCTTTGATGCAACAACAGTAATTCGTGTTGTTGCGAATTTGTTCCAATTCAACGCTTAGTCTTTAAAAAGAGGTCGTAAGACCTCTTTTCTTGTTTTTATCACTGCGAAAACGTGATATTAATTTCTTAATATTTACATAGCAGGAGCAATGAGCATCATGGAACAAAATACGGACAACGTATTTAACTTCAGTGCAGGGCCAGCAGGTCTGCCTAAAGCAGTTATGCAGCAAGCACAACAGGAACTAATCGATTGGCAAGGTCTTGGCACTTCGGTCATGGAAATCAGCCACCGAAGCAAAGAGTTCATCAAAGTTGCAGAAGAAGCCGAGCAGGATTTACGTGACCTTCTGAATATTCCGGACAACTATAAAGTGCTGTTCTGCCAAGGTGGTGCTCGTGCTCAGTTTGCTGCTGTTCCTCTAAACTTACTTGGTGATGCCGATACGGCAACTTACATCGATGGTGGTTATTGGGCTGAAAGCGCGGTAGCTGAAGCGAAAAAATACTGCGAACCAGACGTGTTTGATGCAAAAACAGAAATCAACGGGAAAGTCGCGGTTCTACCTGCAAGTGAATGGGAAATTGCTCCAGAAGCGGCTTACGTTCACTTCTGTCCAAATGAGACCATTGATGGTATTGAGATTAACGATCTTCCTATTACCGAGAAACCGATTGTTGCTGACATGTCTTCGACAATTCTTTCTCGTGAAATCGATGTGTCTAAATACGGTGTGATTTACGCGGGCGCTCAGAAAAATATTGGTCCTTCCGGCATTGCTATTGCTATCGTGCGCGATGATTTATTAGGTATGGCGAAGCAGGTTCTACCAAGTATCTTGGATTACACTGTTTTGGCAGAAAAAGAATCAATGTTCAACACGCCACCAACCTTTGCATGGTACCTGTCTGGTCTTGTTTTCAAATGGCTGAAGGCACAGGGCGGAGTAAAAGCGATTGAGCAAGTGAACCGCGCTAAAGCCGCGCTACTGTATGATTACATCGATCAGTCTGATTTCTACCGTAATGGCGTGCACTCAGCAAACCGTTCTTTGATGAACGTGCCATTTCAACTTGCTAAGCCTGAACTAGATGCAACCTTCCTTGAGCTAGCAGACTCTAAAGGGCTGAAAGCGCTAAAAGGTCACCGAGCAGTTGGTGGTATGCGAGCATCCATTTATAACGCAATGCCGCTAGAAGGTGTTCAAGCGTTAGTAGACTTCATGCAAGAGTTTGAGAAAAACTACGCGTAAGCTCAAACTGATAGTTGTTCTCCAAAGCGTCGCTATTGCGGCGCTTTTGTTTATCTCAACTCACATCATTCCAGGAAGGTAAAATGACCAAGGCAAATATTGAAGCGCTGACTAAGCAGTTCCCACTCTTGGCAGCACTTATTGATCTTGAAGAGGTTTGTTGGTTTAACCCCCATATCACTTCCTTGGAGGAAGGCTTACCTCATGTCGGGTTAGATGAAAAAGATATTCAAGCGGCGAGTGAACGGCTAGCACGATTTGCGCCTTATTTGATGAAAGCGTTTCCCGAAACGGAAACGTCGCGTGGCGTTATTGAGTCCGCAGTGGTGGATATTCCCAATATGAAAGTGCGTTTGGAGCAGCAATACGACACGCCAATATTGGGCCGTTTAATGCTCAAAAAAGACAGTCATTTGCCAATTTCTGGTTCGATCAAAGCGAGAGGTGGTATTTATGAAGTGCTCACTCATGCAGAAAAGTTGGCGTTTGAAGCCGGCTTGCTATGTGAAAGCGATGATTACAGCAAATTGTTCAGCAATGAGTTTCGGCAGTTTTTTAAGCCGTACAGTATTGCGGTTGGCTCAACCGGCAATCTTGGTATGTCCATCGGCATCATGAGTGCGAAGCTGGGTTTTTCAGTTTCAGTCCACATGTCTGCGGATGCGCGGGAATGGAAGAAAAATAAGCTCCGGTCACATGGTGTTAATGTCGTAGAGCACCAGGAAGATTATGGTATTGCTGTCGCGCAAGGTCGTAAAGAGGCAGAAAAAGATCCCAACTGTTTCTTTATCGATGATGAAAACTCACGGACGCTGTTTCTAGGTTACTCTGTTGCGGGTGAGCGTCTTAAGCAGCAATTTGATGACTTGGGAATCGTGGTTGATGAGCATCATCCATTGTTTGTTTATCTTCCTTGTGGTGTTGGCGGTGGACCTGGTGGGGTGGCATTTGGCTTGAAGGTAGCATTTGGCGAGCATGTCCACTGTATTTTCGCAGAGCCAACGCACTCACCGTGCATGCTGTTGGGCGTACATACAGGCTTGCATGACGATATTTCGGTACAAGATTTGGGTATCGATAACATCACCGCCGCTGATGGTTTGGCAGTCGGGCGTGCCTCGGGATTTGTCGGAAGAGCGATGGAAAGGCTACTTGATGGTTTTTACACCATTGATGACGCTCGTATGTATCACCACTTGGGTGAGTTAAGTGAACTGGAAGGTATTAATCTAGAGCCTTCTGCATTAGCCGGTATGATTGGTGCAGTGCACGTCTCGAATAACCATGCTTACCAGTCTCGAATGAAATTTGACGAAGAAAAACTCAAAAACGCAACACATCTTGTTTGGGCAACAGGTGGGGGCATGGTTCCGAAAGATGAAATGGCGGCTTATCTCAAAAAATCTGGTCGGTAAATCAGCACTGTATACGTGCTTAATTAGGTAACTAATAATACAGGAATAACAAAAGGGCTCATCGTTTGATGAGCCCTTCTCGTCACTGAAAATCGAATTATAGAGATTGTAATAGCTGGTAGTAACGACCTTTTTGAGCGAGTAGCGTTGGATGGTCGCCTTGTTCGATGATCTCACCTTGTTCCATCAAACAGATGCTATCCATACTTTCTAGCTCTATCAGTCGGTGTGTAATGAATACTACTGTCTTATTAGCAAAGTGTTCATTGAAAAGCGCCATCACTTTTTGTTCCGTACGCTTATCGAGGCCTTCAGTCGGTTCATCTAAGAGTAGGATTGGGGCATCACGTAGCAATGCTCGAGCAATACCGATTCGACGTTTCTCACCACCAGATAACTGACGACCGCCGTCGCCTAACCAAGCGTCTAACCCCGGCTCTTCAAGAAGTCCGCCAAGCTCGACTTTTTGTAAAATAGTAGACAGTTGCTCATCACTTGCATCCGGAGCGGCCATGAGTAAGTTGTCACGTAGTGTCCCGTTTAGTACATCTACGCGTTGACTGACCACAGTCATTGCTGCCCGCAGGTCCGACTCGCTCCAATCTCGCAGTTTTGTACCACCGATTCGAACTTCACCTTGGTTAACATCCCAGTAGCGGCAAAGAAGCTGAATCAGTGTTGATTTACCTGAACCTGTTTGACCTACAATTGCAGTTTTAGTGCCCAACGGTAGTGAGAGTGACAAGTCTTTCAGCACCTTTTGCTGACCGTCAGGGTAAGTAAAATCTATGTTGTCGAATTCAATGTCTAACGTTGTGTCTTTATGTTTCGACTGCTCAGGGAAGACAACGTCAGGTTCAGCCAAAATTACTTCATTTAAACGACGAGCAGAAGTCAACGTTTGACCGAGATACTGGAATGCGCTCGCGATAGGCATCAGAATCTCAAAGCTCGCCATGGTTGCAAACGCAAACAGCGCAATCCAAGGATCAGGAGCACGACCACCTACGCCGTCTGCAGCAAACCAAAGCATCACAACCAGTGTAATGCCGTTCACCAGCATAAGCAGGCCTGAAGCCATGCCCGTTAAATTCGCGTTCACAAATTGGTTAGACAGCAACTGCTTCTGCTTCTCTAGAATGAGATTACGATAACGTTCTTCTGCTCCAAAGATACTCAGTTCACTGTAGCCTTGAAGCCAGTCCAGTGTCGCCACTCGCAATTGCGCTTTATGATGAGTGAGATTCTCGCCATTGTTTTTACCCAGTTTATAGAACAGTACTGGCCATACAAACAACATGACGGTAAGAATCGAGCCAAGCAGTAGGGCGAGATGCCAATCAAAGAACGCCAGGACAGCCGTTAAACTCAATATGCCAAAAACACCAATCACGACAGGGCTGATAAGTCGAAGGTAAACGTGATCCATCGCATCTACGTCCGCTACTAGGCGGTTGAGCAGATCGGCATCACGCATCGTAGAAACACGACCCGGAATCAGTGGTGCAAGTTTCTTAAAGAAGAAGATACGTAGATCGGTAAGCAGCTTGAACGTTGCATTGTGGCTAACGACACGTTCTCCCCATCGACCTGCGGTTCGAGCCATTGCAGCGCCGCGTACCCCGGCACCTGGTAACATGTAGTTGAAGGTCTCACGAGCAACCGTCAAGCCTGCCACCGCTGCGGCTGAAATAAACCAACCTGATAGCGTTAATAAGCCAATAGATGCCGCTAAGGTCAGAAATGCCAGTAGCATACCTAGCGAAAGACCAAACCAGTGTTTCTTATAGAGTTTTAGATAAGGGAGTAAATCACGCATCTAAGTTCCCCTTGTCTGTTTCACGTTGTGCGAGGTTCGCTTCCAACATGTCTTTAAATAAGCCATCTTCTGTCGACAGTGTGGCGTAATCACCACGTTGAACAATCTGGCCGTCCTGCATAACAAGAATTTGCGATACGTTTTGTAAAGGCGCAAGTTGGTGAGTAATCATCAAATTTGTTGTGGCATGCGCATACTTGTTAATGCCTTCCATCACGAGTTTTTCACTGCGAGCATCTAAGCTTGCGGTTGGTTCATCTAATAACCAAAAACGACCATTTTGTAGCATGGCGCGAGCCAGTGCTAAACGCTGCGCTTGGCCGACAGATAAACCACCAGAACGATCAGATATCGGATAATCCAACCCATGCATTTCAACAAATTCAGCAGCGTGAGAGTCATTCAACACAGAATGTACGTCTGCATCCTGAATATTGTGCTTACCTAGTGTGATGTTATCTCGAATGCTACCATGTAATAGCATCGGGTTTTGACCAATCCAGCTTACTGCCTCTCGCCATGTGGCTAGATCCAGTTGCGACAATTCGCAGCCATTAATTTTTAAGCTACCTTGATAAGGCATGAAACCGAGGATTGTGTTTACCAAACTTGTTTTACCTGCGCCACTTGGTCCAACTAAAGCCGTACTTTTGTTGGCTTCAAGAGAGAAGGATAGGGGACCTGCGAGCTGCTTACCTTCCGGACTAAAAATGGTTAACTGGTCCGCTTCAATATGGATAGGGCTGTTTTTATCTAACGCTTGGGTACCATCTTTGATTTGATCGACTTCCAAATCCAGAAACTCGACAATGCTTTCTGCTGCGCCAACCGCTTGCTGTTTCGCATGATAGAACGTGCCCAAATCACGTAATGGCTGATAAAACTCTGGAGCAAGAATCAGAATGAACAAACCAGCAAAGAGCGTAACACCTGTGCCGTAGTAGCCGAAGTCCAGCTCCCCGATATAACTAAAGCCAAAGTAGACAGCGGTAATTGCGATAGAAATAGAAGTGAAAAACTCTAACACCGCAGAAGACAGAAACGCGATTTTCAGAACGTCCATGGTACGAGTACGAAAGACTTCTGAAGCCCCCTTTAGCGTCTCAGTTTCAGATTTTGTTCTATCGAATAAGCGAATGGTTGTCATTGCTTGCAAGCGGTCATAAAAGTGACCCGACAAACGCTGCATCGCTTTAAAGTTTTTACGGTTTGCTTCTGCGGCTTTCATCCCAACCAGTGCCATGAAAATAGGCACTAGTGGTGCAGTGACCAGGAAGATCAAGCCTGCTGCCCAGTTTACTGGGAATACGACAACCAAAATGATGAAAGGCACTAGTACTGATAATGACATTTGAGGCAAATAGCGTG
Organism: Vibrio sp. Vb2131; assembly: GCF_033338535.1. NCBI lineage: Bacteria > Pseudomonadati > Pseudomonadota > Gammaproteobacteria > Vibrionales > Vibrionaceae > Vibrio > Vibrio sp. Vb2131. The sequence goes on along the minus strand of NZ_JAWOSW010000002.1, from coordinate 140,066 downwards.
AGAAGAAATCTTGCATATCTTCTACCTGCTCTAAGATGAGCGTTGCCCAACTGCCAGCAGGTTTGCCTTTGATGTAAGCTGGCCCAACTTTATGAACTTTATCTAAAATGAGTTGGCGAATATAAACTCGAATTTGCTCCCCGCAACGGTAACCGGCAAGCTCTCGACCCCAGGTACAAGCAGCTCGACCGATAACCGTGCCACCGAGCCCAACAAAATGCCAAATGAGGTCGGCTTTGTCGACTTGGTCAATGATTAACTGGTGCAGAATGGAGGCGAGCAGGGCTGCTTGAGCCAATAAAAACACGCTTGAAAGTACGCCTAGGCCTATCGCAATCATAAGCCAGCGCTTGGCTAACTTACTTTGTTGCTTCAGCCACTTATTCAAGCTGCTTTGCTTTTTCTTATCCATCGTGAAGGCTTAATGATAATTGTTTTAATGAGGCGGTAGTATACAAAAGAAAACCCAGCGGGAATACCGCTGGGCTTTAAGGATATGACACAAATGTGAAAAGTTATTTGTCACCAAGTGAGTCTAAGAAACGTTCAGCATCTAATGCAGCCATACAACCTGTACCTGCAGAGGTGATCGCTTGACGGTAGTTGTGGTCCATTACGTCGCCAGCTGCAAATACACCTTCGATACTAGTTTGTGTTGCGTTGCCTTCAAGACCTGATTGAACGATGATGTAGCCATCTTTCATGTCTACTTGGCCTTCAAAGATTTGTGTGTTTGGCTGGTGGCCAATTGCGATGAATGCACCCATTACATCGATATCTTCTGTCGCACCGCTGTTCACGTCTTTAATGCGGACGCCCGTTACGCCCATATCGTCACCCAGTACTTCATCGAGAGTGCGATCGGTATGAAGAACGATATTACCGCTTTCAACTTTATCCATCAGACGTTTCACAAGGATCTTCTCTGCGCGGAATGAATCGCGGCGGTGGATCAGGTGAACTTCTGACGCAATGTTAGATAGGTATAGCGCTTCTTCAACAGCCGTGTTACCACCGCCCACAACTGCAACTTTCTGATTACGGTAGAAGAAACCGTCACAGGTTGCACAAGCAGAAACGCCGCGACCTTTAAATGCTTCTTCAGACTCAAGGCCAAGGTATTTTGCTGATGCGCCGGTAGATATGATTAAGGCATCACAAGTGTACTCACCTGAGTCGCCTTTTAAACGAAATGGGCGTTGTGATAGCTCTACTTCATTGATGTGATCAAATACGATTTCAGTTTCAAAACGCTCGGCGTGTTCTTTCATGCGATCCATCAATGCTGGACCTGTCAGTCCCTCAGCATCGCCTGGCCAGTTTTCAACTTCAGTTGTGGTGGTTAGCTGACCACCTTGTTGCATTCCCGTCACAAGCACAGGTTTTAAGTTTGCACGCGCTGCGTAGACGGCAGCTGTGTATCCTGCAGGACCAGAACCAAGAATTAATAATTTACAGTGTTTTACGTCGCTCATTATGGCTCCAAAAAGGGCGTAACATTTCCCTCGATTGTATGGAAATTCTTAGTGCTTTAAAAGCATAAACAACGATTGTGATCGAATAATTGGTTATAGATTAGAACCCACTAAATATTGATAGAGAACGTTGACTTCTAGCATAAAATTCTATTCGTAGTAGAGAAGTCTAGTTTCAAATATTGTCAAAGCGTAAAACTGAAACATGACTCTGTTTTTGTGTTTTTATTTGGTTTGTTATGTCGTTTTCGTCGTTTTGTTGAAGCTATCAACGTTAAAAGCTGGTAATTGCAGAATATTTGCGTAACCTAGTGTGTAAATTAAATGTTAATTAATGTGCCTCATTAAAGGAGCAAATGATGTTACATTCACGTGAGAATACTCTACATTTAACACAGCTCAGCATGGCAGCAATTGAGCAGCTTTCCCCATCGTTTGAAGAACTGCCTCGTACCGAACATGCAGATGGTCAGTATCGACTACGACGTTATTCTGTGGTTGGTTTTGATAACGGCAAAGTCATCGACTTAAATAAAAATAGCTTTGTTCAATCCTCTGATATCAACCGATTTCAAGGTGATGTTGTAAGACAATTCGAGCCAATTGAGAAGGATATTCTTACCAGCGATGGCTTTCGAGAAATGTGTGAATTGTTTGTCAATGCGAATCATCTGCCAAACGGTCAAGAAATAGAAATTCACCAAATCCGTATCAGGGCACTGGAAGAAGAAACCCAAGTAGCACCTGAAGGTGTGCACCAAGACGGTTTTGATCACATTGCAATGGTTGGTGTGGGACGCCATAACATCATCGGTGGCGACATCATGCTTTACAGCAGCCATAACCAAGCCCCATTTTTCCGTAAAGTGCTAGAAACCGGAGAGGTCGCAATCTTGGCTGATAGCAAGCTGTGGCATAACGCGTGCCCAATCCGCTCTGTTATTGATGACGAAGCGGGCCATATGGATGTATTTGTACTCACTGCTACGGATAAGCGTAATGAACTTCAATCTTAATCAGATCAGAGCGCAATTTCCGGCGTTGGCTCAATACCACAACGACAAGCCTGTGACGTTTTTTGATGGTCCAGGTGGCTCACAAGTGCCTCAATCAGTACTAGACAGCATGGTAGGGTATTTAGGTCGTTTCAACGCTAACTTAGGCGGACATTATTTTTCTAGCCAAGTGACCGTTGACGTAATGCAAAATGCGCGTGAGTCGGCTCAGGCTCTACTTAATGCCCCTTCATCTGGCAATATTGTCTTCGGTGCCAATATGACCTCACTAACCTTTCAGCTTAGTCGCGCGATTAGTCGAGATTGGCAAGCAGGAGATGAGATCATTGTTTCCGCTTTGGATCACTATTCAAATGTATCCAGCTGGCAGCAAGCGGCAGAAGATAAAGGCGTTACGGTTCATCAAGTTCGTATCAACGAAGAAGATTGTACGCTGGATATGGAGCATTTAAGCCGCCTTCTTTCTGATAAAACGCGCCTTGTCGCTGTGACTTATGCATCGAACACGACGGGCTCTATTGTGGATGTACAGCATGTAGTCAGCATGGCGCACAATGTTGGGGCACAAGTTTATGTGGATGCCGTCCATTATGCGCCTCATCATTTGGTTGATGTTCAAGCGTTAGGTTGTGACTTTTTAGCTTGCTCAGCTTACAAGTTTTTCGGACCGCACGTTGGTATTGCTTACATAGCCGATCAGTGGCTCCACAGTATTCGCCCATACAAAGTCGAGCCTGCCACTAATATAGGTCCAGGTCGATTTGAAACAGGAACGCAAAGTTTTGAAGGTCTTGCTGGTGTCGTTTCTGCGGTTGAGTATCTGGCTCAATTTGGTGAAGTCGGTTTACCTCTTCGCCAACGGTTGGAGCAAAGCTACCAACTGTATGAACAACATGAGCAGCGCTTGAGTGAGCGTTTCTTACAGCGTTTGAATGCATTAGATGGTGTCAATCTATTCGGTATCGCAAAGGAAGATAGCCAACTCCGCACGCCAACTTTTGCGCTAACGTTTGACCGATATTCTCCAGAGTTCATCGCGAAAACACTGGGTGAACATAACATTTGTGTATGGAATGGTCACTTTTATGCGTTGGGCTTAGTTCGTCAACTTGGTTTAGAAGAATCGGGTGGTGTAGTGCGAATTGGTTGTATGCATTACAACACAATAGAAGAAGTCGATATGTTATTCGATGTGCTAGAAAGCATCCTTGACGCATAACTAACGATTTCTTCCTAATAGAAAAACAAAAGCTCGAGTCAAACTCGAGCTTTTTTCGTTTTTATTTGAATCAACGCGTTCTGCAAGCGATTACGCACTAACTTCAACTTCATAGGAAGTGAATTTTCTTACATTAATAACGCCAGTATCAAAGATGAGGTATTGACCTTTGATGCCTTGCAAAGTGCCAGTAACAACCGGGTTTTTATCGAAGTTATGCGAAGTGATCTTCGTTGGGTGCTGTTGTACCGGGTAGCTAAGGTCGGTAATGCTTTCGTTTAATACTTCAATGGCATCTTCGCCGAATTGCTGTTTTATCTCGGCAATTTTCTCTTCGACTAAAGGCAATAGCTCAGCAAAACGGTCCTGCAATGCCATAGGTTCACCGTCACCTTTAAGCAGTGTGCGCCAATTGGTCTTGTCTGCGATATGTTTCGCCAGTTCAACTTCAATTAAACCGGAGATATGGCGAGTTTTTACTTTAAAAATTGGCAAGCCCTGAGTCGCGCCTTGGTCAATCCAACGAGTCGGGATTTGAGTATGACGAGTGATACCAACTTTTAAGCTGGATGTGTTGGACAGGTAGACAAAGTGATCCACCATGCAATTCTCTTCACCCCATTGTGGTTCGCGACAAGTCCCTTGATCGTAGTGGCAGGTCTCTGGCTTCATGATACACATGTCGCAGCTTGCTAGCTTTTTCATGCATACAAAACAGTGGCCTTGCGAATAACTCTTTTTCGTTTTCTTTCCACATGAGCAACAAAAAATATTGCCAGTGTGAGTCAGTGTGAGCGTTTTACCCAGAAACGGAGTTAAGTCGATCTCTTCCTCACCGACAGGAAGACGGTAATTGACGGCACCGTCCAGAGAAGCACGCATTTTGTTTAGCGTGCCAGTTGCAATTAATGACATGACATTACTCATTATTGTGTTTTTGCACAGTATATACTGAAGTGGAGAAGAGATGCAGGGTTGACAGGAGCTTTAAAGTAAATGTCTTGCACTAAATTATTATGCATCGTGTTTTATTTTCTAAAAATTATGGCTGTGAAATGCTTCGCAAATAGAAGTTGGGCTGCACTTTTTAGAAATTTTAAAACGTGATAACGGTTCAAAATCCGTTACTATGTGTCGAAACTAAGAATTGAATGAAAAAGCGATTTTATTTCTTGATAAATCACCTTGATTTCATTTTTTGAAATTATTGAACCCCACGTATTGTATAATCTCAGCAGGTCACTTGCCCATGAAGTGGATCCATAACTTTATCTTTGCTCTTTCTATTTGCACTATCAGTTTGGTTGCCCTTTATAGTGTGCTTGGCGATACGCGAAAGCTGACCATTACACCTGAGCATTTCAATATCTATGCAACTAAAGATGCCAGTGAAGGAGGTGTGAGTGAGGCAGATATCACATACGATCGGCAAAGCCTAGTTCTTAGCTGTGAACTAAAGCAGAGCTCGTATGCTTGGCCTTATTGCGGAATCTCGGTTTATACCGATTCAGCAACGCCAACACAGGGTATTGACCTTTCCAACTACCATACGATTCGATTGAAGGTGCGATATTAAGAGGCAGGAATAGGGGCTAACCCTAGCCACGACCTACGTTTGTATCTTCGCAATTATAATTCTGAGTATTCCAAGCCGGACGACGAGTACACCATTAAATATAATGGCATGCAGTTTTCTCCATCGGGTTCGAGCGATATTGTCGAAATTCCGATTAAAAATCTTCAGGTGATGACCTGGTGGTTAGTAGATAACGGAGTCGCGATTGAACACTCTGCACCTGAATTTTCAAACATCACACGTATTGATATTGCAACTGGGTCTGGTGCGGCACTTGGTAAACATAGAATTGTGATTGATAAAATTGAGTTTGAAGGCGCTTACCTTGCGCAAGAAACATTGTTGTATGCATTATTACTCTCTTGGATGGCGCTTGGACTGGCTTTTTCACTGCATGAGTTACGAAAAAATAGAGTGGCTTATGAAAAAGCGCAAAAGCGCAAAAGCGTCACCGTCATTTGGAAAAGGTGAATGATACTTTGCGAGCTCAAAACTATGAGTTTGCAGAGTTAGCGCATCGAGATGCTTTGACGGGCGCGATGAACCGATATGCTGTGCAACACTGGCTGGAACAACAATCTCGTCAGGTTCGCTGGGGGCATAACACCTTCAGTATTCTCTATTTGGACTTGGATAAGTTTAAAAAGGTGAACGACAAATTTGGGCACCAAATGGGGGATGACATATTGCGCGAATTTGTCATGGTGGTAGCGACTTCTATTTACTCAGACGATCGACTCGTTCGTTGGGGCGGCGAAGAGTTTGTCGTATTTTGCCCTGATACCAATATTGAACAAGCGTTAGAGAAGGCAGAAATTATTCGCAAAAATGTGGAGGATCATTTGTGGGTGCACGGTGAATCATTAACTTGCAGTATTGGCGTTGCCCAAATGCAGAATGAACGCGTCTCAGAAACCATGGCGAGAGCTGACGAAGTGCTGTATCAGGCGAAGCGCAATGGTCGCAACCGAGTGGAAGCTCATTATGGTTTACTTGCTTGCGAAAAGAAGCAAGCCTGATAGCCGTTCACTAAAAGGAAAGAAAAAAGGTGGCCAACTGGCCACCAAGAGGGAAACTGCTGAACACCACTTAGGGGGGAAGTTTGGGTTATCGATACGATTACCGTGAGCAGCAGTGTAGTGCTAATCGAACTTGCTATTTTTACCAGAACAACCAAGCGAAAAGCGTTAGTGCAGCAATACAGGCAATGTTTAATACGAAACCAATTCGCATCATTTCTTTTTGCTTGATATGACCCGTACCGAACACAATCGCGTTTGGAGGTGTTGCAACAGGTAACATAAATGCACAAGATGCAGCGACGGCAATCAGTGCAGAGAGAATAACCGGAGACATGCCTAAGGCTTCTGCAATGGTCGCAAATACAGGGACAAGTAGCGCAGCACTGGCGGTGTTACTCGCAAACTCAGTTAAGAAGACAACAAAAGCAACCACTGCAAGAATCGTTAAGAGAATACCGGCTTGCTCAAGGAAGCCTGACAAGCTATGAGCCAAAAATACGCTTGTTCCGGTTGCTTTTAGGACGTTACTCAGACAGATACCACCACCAAATAGGATTAACACACCCCAGTCGGTTGTTTTCTCAATATCTTTCCACTCGACGGCGCGAGAAGCACCAAGTAGAAGGATGGCGCCAATGGCTACAAGAGTATCGAACTTCGCGAAGCCACCCAGCATAGCGTTAATAGGCTTACTGAATATCCACAAAGTTACGGTCAATAAGAAAATCGCCAACGTAATCATTTTGCCGTTTGTCCATTCGACTGGTTGATGGTCAAGGTCAAACTTGTGGCTAAGGTCAGGCTTAGTCATCGTGTACAATACGAGGATAGCGATTGGCATTAATACTAGGGAAATAGGTACACCAAACTTCATCCATTCAGTGAAGCTAAGGCCAACTTCAGCTGCTGCAATTGCGTTTGGTGGGCTACCAACCAGTGTTGCAATACCACCAATTGAAGCACTGTAAGCGATACCGAGTAGAACAAACAAAAAGGTGTTGTGGTTTTTCTTGGCGTCTAGCTTTGTCATCACACCCAGCACAAGCGGTAACATCATCGCGGCGGTGGCGGTGTTTGAAATCCACATTGACAGGCCAGCACTCACACCAAATAGCATGAATACAGCGACAGACATTTTTCCTCTTGCCAGCAATAGTACTTTATCTGCAATAGCTTGATCTAACTTTTGTTTATGTAGAGCCGCAGCTAGTGCAAAACCACCCAAAAATAGAAAAATGATGGAGTTGGAAAAGTTATTCAGTGCGGCTTGAGTGTTGAACACACCCAAAAATACCGCAAGTAGTGGTATGAGCAGCGCAGTAATGCTGACGTGAATCGCTTCGGTTAGCCACAAAATAGCAACAAAAACTAAGATGCTCAGGCCGGTTACTACTTGTGGTTCAAAGGGTAAGGTATTAAACAAGATAATGAACAATAGGATATTCGCGTTCAAAATCATGCTGTTGCGAGTGAAGAACCAATTCTTCAATGTCACAGCGAGTGCGGTCATGGGTAGTGCTCCTTTTGCATTGCCTTTTGTCGGTTTTTTTATGGCAAAGTAACTGACTTGTAGTTATTTATTGATGAAATGTTACTTTGAATGCGAAAAAGAGTTTTGCCTGAATCGTAGAGCAAATTAGAAAGTGTGATGTTGAGAATTGGAAATGGGTAGAAAACTACCCATTTGTTTTATAGAAATGTTACTAGGCTTGTGAGCCACGTTATTCCTCTATTCGACGGGGACTTGAAGAGGCTCGTTAGCTGCTTTATTTGGCTCTTTTACTGCGACGATAGGTTCTTGAGGGCCAAGAAACTTAGGCTGCGTATTGATAATGTACAGGTCTAAAAACGCTTTCACACGGGCTAGCAGTTCTCGAACACGCATCGATGTTTTTTGCTTGTTGGCCGTCGGCCCTGCTACCGCGAGACACTGCGCATCAATGCTGTAAGCATCAGCGATGAACAGTGCGCGTTCACAGTGAAAGCGCTGAGTCACAATCAGAAATCGCTCCGAAGCAAAAATTTTTTTTGCTCGTACAATCGAATCTAAGGTACGAAAGCCAGCATAATCAAGGTGAATCACTTCTTCAGGCACGCCTGCTTTAAGTAAGTCGCGTTTCATTGTCCACGGTTCGTTGTATGAACGGTGGGCGTTATCACCACTCAATAAAAACTGTTTTACTTTGCCTTGGTTGTAAAGCTCAATCGCCGCATTAATGCGATGAGTGTAGTAAGTGTTGAGGATCTTTCCGATGTATTTACTGGTACCAAGAACTACGGCAACCTCATGTTGAGGGATTTGCTCGTATTCAGTGAAAATGCTCTCTTTGGCTTGTAAAACCACCCACCGGTCGATGGCAATAACAGAAACAAGCAGACTAAGTGCAGAGATCGACAAAATCAAAGCAAATCGCTTCCAGGAAAATTTCAGCTTCCACTTTGATCTTATGCGAGAAAACAACAAAACGTTTTATATCCTTAACTAAAAATGTAGTTCTCATCATATCTGATAGAAACAAAAAGAGAGAAGCCCATTTATGCCAAAATCTGGTTAGGATGATAAAAAAATAAAAGCCCCTACATGGTAGGGGCTAATTATTAAACGAATTGTCTCAAGCTTAGAACGCAGTGCGTTTGTAGCGGCGGTAAACAGGTTGCCAGAACGACTGTTCAATCGCCACGTTCAATGCTTCATCAGTAATTTCTAATGCGACACCTTGTTCAATTGCCTTTTTACCAACGGCAAATGCGATTTTTTTCGATACTAAGTGGATTTCTTCCAGTGGTGGAAGTAGTGCACCACGACCGTTGATTGCTAGAGGAGAACATGTTGCTAGCGCGCGACTTGATTCCATTAGCATCTCGTCAGTGACACGTTTTGCATTGACAGCAAGTACACCAAGGCCAATGCCTGGGAAGATGTAGCTGTTGTTACATTGTGCAATAGGGTAAGTGCGACCTTCATGAACCACTGGCTCAAATGGGCTACCTGTTGCAACCAGTGCTTCACCATTTGTCCAACGAATGATGTCGTTCGGTGTCGCTTCCACGCGGCTTGTTGGGTTCGACAGTGGGAAGACAATCGGACGCTTACAGTGTTTATGCATTTCTTCGATGACTTCTTGGCTAAATAGGCCAGGAGCACCAGAAACACCAATTAGTACCGTTGGCTTCGCGTTACGCATTACATCGAGTAGTGAGAAGCCATTTCCTTCATTTTCCCACTCTTTCGTATTGGTATGCTTTTGCACCAAGCGTTGTTGGAAATCAAGAAGGTTAGGCATGCCTTCTTGTAACAGACCCCAACGGTCAACCATGTAAACTTGCGAGCGAGCTTGCTCGTCAGAAATTCCTTCCGATACCATTTGTGCGATGATCGCTTCTGCGATACCACAACCAGCAGACCCTGCGCCTAGAAAGGTAATACGTTGTTTAGAAAGCTGAGTTCCTGCTGCTTTACAAGCTGCAAGTAGAGAGCCAACAGTAACAGCAGCAGTACCCTGAATATCATCATTGAAGCAACACACGCGGTCTTTGTAACGCTCTAGAAGAGGCATCGCATTTTTCTGAGCAAAGTCTTCGAACTGGATCAAAGCATCAGGCCAACGGCGCTGTACCGCTTGGATAAACTCTTCTACAAATGCATCGTATTCTGCACCCGTAATACGAGGATGACGCCAACCCATGTACATCGGATCAGCTAAGCGTTGCGGGTTATTGGTACCCACATCAAGCACGATTGGTAGCGTGTAAGCAGGGCTGATACCACCACACGCGGTATATAGTGATAGTTTACCGATAGGAATACCCATACCGCCGATACCTTGGTCACCCAAGCCAAGGATACGTTCGCCATCTGTCACAACAATCACTTTAACGTTGTGGTTTGCTGCGTTGTTCAGCAAGTCGTCAATACGGTCACGGTTCGGGTATGAAATGAACAGACCACGACCACGACGGTAAATGTTAGAGAAGTTTTCACATGCTGCGCCAACAGTCGGCGTGTAGATGATAGGCATCATCTCAGAAATGTGATTTTGCACTAGGCGGTAATACAATGTTTCGTTGGTGTCTTGGATGTTACGCAGATAAATGTGCTTATCCATATCGCTTTCGAAACTTTTGTATTGCTGGTAGGCACGTTCCACCTGCTCTTGGATAGTTTCGGTCGACTCTGGAAGCAGACCTTCTAAGTTGAATGAACTACGTTCTTCAGCAGAGAATGCACTGCCTTTGTTCAAAAGAGGGGTTGCTAAAAGAGCCGGACCCGCATATGGAATATATAGTGGGCGTTTATCGTTGTTCATTGGGTGCCTTATGTAGGGTTGAAGGATGCGCACCAAATTTTAACGGGTTCACTATTTAGTTGTAAACATGCGTTGATGCACATCAATGTAATGTCGCAAAAAAATTCAGATACCGACGAAAATATCGGCAATATTGGTTGTTTAGAGATACCTAAAGCAGGATTTTTTTACTTGGGTATAATGTTTTGCATCATCAAATCAAATCCAATTTCTATGTTTCAACTACCTATCGACAGCCTGAAAGCCGAGTTTGACCATCATGTAAGCCTTAACCATCTTGTGGTGGAAGCCGAAACCGGGTCGGGTAAATCTACCCGCTTGCCCATGTGGGCGGCAAAACACGGACGCGTTCTGGTTATTGAACCACGTCGAATTGCTTGTACCTCGCTGGCTGAATTTCTTGCGGAGCAATCTGGAAATCCAATAGGTCGCAAAGTCGGTTACGCGATCAAGCTTCATGCCTACTTTGATGAAAAAACCGAAGTTGTATTTGTGACTCCGGGGGTTGCACTGCGTTGGTTTTCGGAAAACAAGCTAGCAGACTTTGATGTCGTGATAGTGGACGAATTTCACGAGCGACGCTGGGATATTGATCTATTAACCGCCATTTTGAAGCAAGAAAATCAACATCGATTGATCGTCACTTCCGCTACCTTAGAAGGCGAAAAGCTTGCTCGTTACCTGAATGCTAAGCGCCTGAGTTCGGAGGGACGTTGCTTTCCAGTCACGGTGACACATCGTTCTACAGACAGCCGCTATTTACCGAACAAAAAGGGATGTGAACAGGAGGTTTTCGGAGCGGTAAAAGAAGCACTGGAAGATGAAGATGGCGATATTCTTGTTTTTCTCCCAGGACGTAAAGAGATCGCCCAATGCGCGCAGATGCTACAAAGCAGCAGTGATGTCATGGTGGTTAAACTTCATGCCTCGGTCAGTGATGCAGAACGACATCGTGCGCTGACGGTACAAAAGCAACGGAAAGTCGTATTGGCAACCAACGTCGCGGAAACCTCTCTGACCATTCCTAATATCCGTGTGGTAATCGATAGTGGTTTAGAGCGCAGAACTGTACAACGAAATGGACGTACAGCACTGACATTAACCAACATTTCTAAGGCCAGTGCCGCGCAGCGAATGGGGCGAGCAGGTCGCGTTACCGAAGGGGCTTGTATTCGTCTATATGGTGAGCACGCACCTTTAGAGTTGGTGACACCTCCAGAATTACACAGAGAAGAGCTCGTCGAGCCGATGCTGGCAGCGGCTTGTTGTGGGTACCGTCTCTCAACACTCGATTTTCTCGACTCAATTCCCCCAAAGTCGCTAGAGGCATCTCATTCGACGTTGTTATCTATGGAAGCGATTGATGAGGATGGCAATGTCACGCAGCATGGGAGAAAAGTATACCCACTACCCATTGATGCACTGTTTGCCGATCTCGTTACCAGAATTCAAGCGAAGCCAGAGAAGGAAGCAATGATTGATTTGGCTGCCGCCTTATCTGTGCCTGCGCAGCTCTATCAGCGACAAAGTGGTGAAGTTGCTGAGCTTCTATCTCAAGAGGAGCCATACGGATGTGATGTCTCTTTGTTGATCCGTTTGGTTCGGGGGGAGCGACTTCCGGGCATTGTCATTGATGCCAGCGCACTCGAAGAGGCGCAAGGTTTAGCGAAACAAATGCGAGAAGCATTTGAATTACCGGAACTTGACGTTGCCTCTCGATATAAACGTGAAGCGCTCTTTTTCTCCATCGCCTCATTGCACCCTGAGCTTGTGTTTGTCCGACGAGCTCGTCGAAGGGATGCTCTAGGAAATGGCGTAGTCGAGATGCTGGTTGGGCGTAACAGCCGCTTTCCTGACAAAGAAGAAGCGGCAATCGTGCTAGATAGCCATAGCGTGCCAGGACGAGGCGTTAAGCAAACACTAAACCTCGCATCGGTTATGATGCCTATCCCGCTGACGTTGTTACGCGAACTTGAATTTGGGGAGTGGCGACAAGGTGAGACGAATTATGAAGAAGAGACGCCAAGAGCAACAATGCATTTGGTCTACGCCGGGCGAACAGTCTGTTCTGAACACCAAGCGTTACAAGGTGATGTTGCTGTTCAGTCTATTGTCGAAATGATAGAAGACGAGACACTGTTACCAGGTTTTGCTTCTCAAAGAAAACAACAAATCCAACACTGGAAACTCTATAACGCATTGGGCCTTAATGTCGAAGGAGAAGAGGTTAACGACTTGGCCTCCTTGACATTTTCTAGCTGGTTAAAGGATCAGTTGGAAACATTAGGCGTTGAAAATGTCGATGATATGGCGTTATTTGAACCGGAAGACTTAACATTTAACGGTGTTCCAGAATGGGAATACGACGATTTCACGGAGCAGTACCCTTTAGAACTTTCGCTGCCAGAACTCCAACTGGATGTTGAGTATTACGCGTCTCGCAAGCTGGTACAGGTCGTTTATCGAGAGGGAAACCGTAAGGGAGACCCGAAGCGTTGGGAGCTGCCACGCTGGGCTGGTTGGAAGATACAGTATAAAAAGGCCAGTCGAGTGATTGATGTGAAGTAGGTCGGCGGATGACGTTGTGACGAAAATGGATATTTTCTTGGTGAATCTATAATGATTTCATATTGATAGCGTTACTTACGTGTTGTTTTTAGTTTCTTAATTGAAATATTAATCAATTGAATGCTTATATATGGCGAAGCTGTACATCAGTTGTTACAAAGCTGGTTTTAATATTTCCTTTTGTATGTAAATTAGGGCATAAAAGACGAATGTTTTATATCCCATTGCTATATCAAAACAGTTGAACGATATTTGGTATATCTCATTTTCGAGTGTCGGGGGCATAGAATGGATCAACAAGGAAAGACGTGCATTGAATTCGACTACACTAGCTTTTTAGGAGCGACAGGTAGTAAAAAATGGACCTTTTTAGAGGCATTTGCCACCATCGCGCCTATTTTCGGTTTGATGTGGAAACAGAACATTGCGGAATTGAGCAAGCCTGAAGATCGGTTGTGGGATGCCGCATTAAAATCGATGTCTTCTCGTAAAAGTGATGAATCCAATTTGGTCCGCTTAACCCAGTTAGCTAAACATGAAGGGATCAATGAATTGCGAGTCGTTATGCCATATTCGCTCGATGTTCAGCAAATCGAGTACATAGAATCTCGCAGTCAGTTGAAGGTGGATACGTCAGAACAAGATGTCCTTAACATCAAGTTTTAGGCTGAACATTTCCACTTCATCGATGTACCACTTAACAATAGTGCAATGAAAAGCGACCTCAAAGTAGGTCGTTTTTTTATTTTGAGGTTTTTGTCACAGGTCTTAGGAAGTGTGATGAATATAGAGTATTTGCACTTAAATTAACAAAAATGTAACGTTTGGAAATGCAATTGTCATAACTAGCTTCTAACTTTGTGTTTTTAGGACAAATTACCGACTAAGTGGTTGGTACTGTAAGTTCGAATTAACGTCCCTTATTGGCACACAAGGATGATTGAGTCACCACGTCATTTGGGCATAAAAACAAACACAATAAGAAAGGAAGTCAATATGTCTTTGTCTCGTCGAGACTTTATGAAAGCTGCCTCTTCAACGGCGATTGTTACCGGGCTGGTGGGCTGTGGTAGCGATGCTAGTGAATCTGTTGCGGTTACCTTTGAGCACGGAGTGGCGAGTGGAGATCCTACTCAAACACAAGTAATCATTTGGACTCGTGTTACGACCTCAGCAAGCTACGCAGATGTAAGCTGGCAAGTTTCATCTAACGAAAATTTTACTGATATCGTGCAAAGTGGCACTTTTGCCACAGACACGAGCCGAGATTTCACGGTAAAAGTCGATGTTCAAAATCTCAACGCAAATTCTCGCTACTACTATCGATTCATGGTTGGAGATGTCACTAGCGAAGTCGGGCAAACTCAAACATTACCAGAGGGTGGTGTAGAAAAGGCATCCATGGCCGTTGTTTCTTGCGCAAACTATCCTGCTGGTTATTTCCATGTGTATCGAGAGATCTTAAATCAACATGAGCAAGAACCGTTTGATGTGGTACTTCATCTCGGTGATTACATTTATGAGTATGGGGCTGGTGGCTACGCTAGTGAAGATGCTGAGGCACTAGGGCGAGAGCCAAGCAAAGGCACTGAATGCATTACCTTAGATGATTACCGAAAACGGTATGCGCAATATCGCCAAGATGCTGATCTGCAAGCGTTACATGCGAGCCTACCAATGATTGCAGTCTGGGATGACCATGAGCTTGCAAATGATAGTTGGAAAAATGGTGCGGAAAACCATCAAGAAGAGGAAGGCAGCTTTAATGATCGTCGTGCAGCTGCGGCTGCCGCGTGGACAGAATGGTTGCCCGTTCGTGAAAACACTTTCTCAAACATGCTGATTTACCGTCAGTTTTCGTTTGGAAGTTTAGTCAATTTGATGATGCTCGACACGCGACTTGTGGGGCGTGATAAACCGTTGGATTATTTCTCGCTCAGCTCACCAACGATGGAAGCTATTGGCGGTTTAGTTGCCCAGTCGCGCAGTCAAGACCGAGAGCTGTTAGGCGGTGACCAACTCGCTTGGCTGATGGATGCGTTCAGTACGCACGACGCAACTTGGAATGTGCTAGGGCAACAAGTGTTAATGTCTCGTATGGAGTTGCCAAGTTCGGTTATGACCGCGATGTTTCAATTGTTTACTGCCACTGAAGAACAAAAAACAGAGGCGTTATTAGCGGTAAACTCTGCGATTACGGGTTATCTCTCTGACCCAAGTTTAGATACCATTGCTTTGCCATATAACCTAGATGCATGGGATGGCTACTACGTTGAGCGAGAGAAAGTTTATCAACTGGCCAAAGCCAGCAGTGGTAACTTTGTCTGCTTGGCCGGAGATACGCACAATGCATGGGCAAGTGAGCTTAAAGACGTATCTAAGCATCCTATCGGGGTAGAGTTTGCGACTAGCTCTGTGAGTTCCCCTGGGTTAGAAGCCTACCTCGCGTTAGACCCTGTTGCGATCACTCAAATGGAATACACGCTGCCGCACTTAGTGTCAGAATTACAGTGGGCAGACATCAAACAGCGTGGCTTTATGCGCGTTACTTTTACGCCCGACAAGGCAGAGGCGACCTGGTATTTCGTATCAACGATTAAAGACAAAACATATCAGGTGACGACCAAGTCAGCCTCTACAACAGATGGCACTACGTTAAATATCGGCTAAACTGAGCCTAATACGAAAAAAGTCCGCAAGCTAGTGCGGACTTTTTATTGGAAAGCATTTAGCAATCTAGCGACAGTGCTAGTCAATCAATCCGTATTCTTTGCTCAGAACTTCGATGATTTCCGCTTTCGGATTCTCACTCAAATGAATCGGCTTGCCTGTAATCTTCTCGGCAATACCAATGTAGGTGCTCGAAATCGCCATCAAAGATTCGACGGGTAAAGCATTATCACGAGCGAGTGCTTCACGCTCTGGCATACGTTCTTTATTTAGCAAGATATCTGGGTCAGGGAAGTGGTTAAGTAGGAACTGGCGGAAACCTTCTTTTGAGTTCTCTACGATGTGACCTGCTTGGTACTCTTTAGCATCCCATATACGAGACGAGTCTGGTGTACCCACTTCATCCATGTAAATCAGCTTTTCATTGCCAGCAGCATCATGAACATAACCAAATTCGAATTTGGTATCGACAAAGATTTGGTCGATTTCTTCTAACGCTTGGCTTATAACGTTAAAGCCTTCTTTCAGCAATTTTTCGTAGAGTGCGATATCGTCAGCGCTTGAGAAGTTAAATGCTTCGTAGTTGTCTACGATGTTTTGACGAGTAATATTTACGTCATCCGCTTCTGGCACACCGGGAATGCCTTTTAGAATGCCTTTTGTGGATGGGGTCATTAGCAACTCTGGCAGTGCTTTGTCTTTTCCTAACCCTTCAGGAAGTTGGATTCCACAAAACTCGCGCTCGCCATTTGCGTAAGCGCGCCACATCGAACCCGTGATGTATTTGCGGCAGATGGCTTCGATTTTTACCGGTTTGGCTTTTTGTACAATCCAAACAAAAGGGTGAGGAATGTCTAGAATATGGCTATCTGCTAAGCCATTTTCTTTGAACAGTTTGAACCAGTGATTAGAAATCGCATTAAGCGCAGCCCCTTTACCCGGGACACCATTAAGACCACCTTCAGCATGCCAAATACAATCGAATGCAGAGATTCGGTCGCTAATTACCATGATAGCCAAAGGCGCATCTGGAGCGACATTGTATCCTTTTTCTTTGATCAGTCGGGCGCTGTCTTCTTCAGTTAACCAGTAAACTGAACGAACTTTTCCACTATGAACGGGTTTATGGGTGCGAATTGGCAGGTCGTCATTGACGGCAAGTACTTGATTAGCAAGGCTCATTGCGACATTCCTATCATCTTAATCAAACGTCAGAAAGAGAAGATATTCAGCAAAATGTGGGCGCTGAATAAATCGAATGTGGGCATCATACCAGAACTATTTTAACTCGCCAGAGAAAAAGCAAACGTTTGCCTGTTTTCTTTAATACAAAAAAAGCCCCCTTAAAAAGGAGGCGAGATGCAGGATGGATAACGTCGATCTTGTTAGTGGTACTTATTAACTCTGCCTTCGACGAAAAAGACTTCACACTGATAACGTTGAGCAATATCGCGAAGCATTGATTGATTCATTAGGGCAATCTTGTTCGATGCGACGACAGCGCTAGCGTTACCAGACTGAATAGCTTTAATCACGATTTCCACTTCAGAAAGCTGTTGAGACGGCTTCATCTGAATGATGTTTTTACAGCAAATATTAGAAGCAGTGAGTTGTTCAAAGTCTGGACGAGGGCAGTCTGCTGTAAACAAAATCCATTGTTTCTGCTGCGATAAAACAGCCAGCTTAGATAGAAGCTGATCCGAAACGGCCATGGGCTTAGTTGCTTGTGCCAATACGTTGTAACGAGAGTATGTATGAGATTGACTTTGTAACTGCATCTTACTGTTCCTTTATACATGCTGTATGTCTATACAGTAGTTTGTTTTGGCGACCTGATCAACCAGTTTCTCAAAAGTTATTTGCGGTTTTTTGAAAAGGAAATAAAAGAATTTTACTTTAAGTGATTGAATTTATTTGTTTATTTTTCATTTCTGATATGTCTAACATCAATTTAAAAATGTGAGGTGAGTAGAAAGTTGGACGAGAGACATACAGGGGTTTACTACTGTATATACAGGTGTTTTTCACGGACAGTGGTTTGTATACAGTGGAAGAGGGCTGATAACCGATGCGACATGCTATGTAGGATAGGAGGGAATACGAGATAGAGATTGGAAATAGGCTTGGGAGATCAAAAAAGCGCCTTATAAAAGGCGCTTTTGAAAATCTGTTCCATTGATTCCGTCTTGCTTAGCTCGCTCGTTGCAAACGTTCGCGCATTTGCAATTCGCCTTGGTTAAATAGGCGCACGTCGATTTTTGCCATATCGTAACAAGCTTTACATGAGTAGTGGTGCTTGCCATCTAAATAATCGTGACGAGTTACAAGACTAGGTTTTTTACACCAATCACAGGTGCCTTCTTCAGTGAACATTGATTTTCTCCCCACCTAGATTAATTTGAGTCGTTAGGTGTTATTTTGCGCCGGGCATTATGGCATAAAAGCGCGACTTAAGTTAAATGTCTGTTAATTTCTTTGAGAGGGAGATCGATTGCGGTGTTTGATTATATGGGAATAAAAGCATGGTAGCCAAAGTATCCTGACCTATTTTTACTGTTTTGTAACATTTTGTGAGACGAGCTTAAAGGCATGATTGAGTCGCTTCATTTCTTCTTCACTGCCCCTTGTGTCAGGATGATAAAGCTTTGATAACTGTCTATAGCGTAGCTTGATTGCCTGTAAATCAGGGATGGTTTGTGGTGTGTAGCCAAACATAGCACACGCGACGCTTAGCTTATGGTTTTCTGCCTGAGTTTTGGATTTCTTAAATTCTCTGAATACTTTCTCTAACTGACGCTTCAGTTGCTTGTTCGTAAACTCTAGCTCTTTTATTTTTTCCGCCATTCGTTGATTTTGGCTTTCCCCTTTGGCTTCACGCGCTTTTCTATTCTGCTTGAGTTTTTTGATCACGAGGAAACTTAAGCCGCTGATGATGAGTATCGCCGCTAGCCAAATCAGCCATAGAAACGGCGAGTGTTCTACTTTGGGGTTTGCAACTGTGCTTTTCTCTTCCTGTGCTTGCTCCGCCTTTTTATCGAGCGACTTTATTTGCGAGACTTGTTTAGCTCGCAGTTGGTTGAAGCGCTGCTCTAACAGTTGATTATAAGCCTGTTCTGCTGCTGGATTATGCTGAGAAGCCATTTGATACAAAGCTTCAGTCAATTGAGATGCTGTGACCTTATCTGGATTGCGCTGAATAAAGTTAGCGAGAAGAAAGCCCCGATCGGTTGGGTCATTGAGTGCGATAGAGGTTAGCCAATATAACGCTTGTGTTTCATTTTTTTCGCCATTTATCCCTTTAGCAAAGTCGTTCGCGAGCTGTTTTTGCGCAGGGAGGTAACCTTGGTTGGCGGATTGCTCTAGCCAGTAACGCGTTTCTGGTGAGGCTTCAGCTTCGTTTGATGCCAATAATTGTTGTGCGTACTCGTATTGTTCGATGGGGTCATTTGGAGCTCGAGAGGCAAGTGAGTAGCCAGAAAAGCTGAGGCTAAATAAGCAGAGTAGGGCAGACGTTTTGACAGACATTAATATGTCAGGCCTAACGATAATGGTTAGGCCTGCTCCGGTAATTTTTTATTATTACCGTTATGGTGCAACCAAATTACTTCAGTGGCAAGATCTGGATTTCAACACGACGGTTGCACGCACGACCTTCAGAAGTTTGGTTTGAGCAAATTGGGTTACGTTCGCCGTAGCCGCGTGCAATTGCACGACCAGGTGCAACGTTTTGAGATACTAGGAATTGACGTACGGACTCTGCACGGCGCTCTGACAACGTTTGGTTGTATGACTCACTGCCTGTGCTATCCGTGTAACCGTCAATAACGAGACTGGTATCTGGGTACTCAACTAGGATGCGAGCAACACCACGTAGAGTATTATGGATGCTAGCATCAAGCTGGTAAGAGCTTGAAGAGAAGCCGATACCGTTTTCCATACGCAGTAAAAGCTGATTTTCACCAACACGCTGAACTTGTACGCCAGAGTTTAGCAAAGCGCGACGTAACTCCGCTTCTTGTTGGTCAAAGTAGTAACCAACGCCAGCGCCAGTCGCTCCGCCTGCGGCTGCACCAATGAGTGCATGCTGACGACGTTCTTTAGCATCATCACCCGTTGCTAGGCCGATTGCTGCGCCAGCGATCGCACCAATAAGCGCGCCTTGCGTGGTGGAGTTAGTTTCGTATTCACCCGTTGTTGCATTTTGGCGTTGAGTGGCTTGACAGCCAGTAAGAGCTAGCACTAGAGCTAGTGCAATAGGCATCTTTTTCAAGGGAAAATCTCCGTATAAAACTGAGGCGAAACCATGCCTCATAATGGGATGCGAATTATGAATAAACAAGCATTAATATTTGTTATGAGAAAGTAAGATTGATAAGAGTTTCTGTAAGAAAATTCCTACCAATACTGCCAAAGCTCTCAAAGTAAGCCCCATCGACATCGAAGTCATTGCTGCTTATGTGAATCCTTTACTATTCTGGCTATTTCGATGAATCGCCCAACATTTTGCGTGCTTGTTCGCCGCCCACTCCACGGTTAACTGAAACCTTTCTACCTTTCTTTAAGCCCACTTCGTAGTCTTCAGTTAGGTTTTTCATTGCTTCTTTCAATTGCTTCTTGAACGTTTCGCGGTCAATGTTTTGGAATTCTTTATCAATATAGTCATTAATTTTATTGGCCGACTCTTCATCTGGAGAAATAATTGGCAATTTTTCAATCGCGCCTTCCACCCAGCCAGATACAAATGAGTTCACACGGCGAGTCACTTCCTGAGAAGAGGTGCCGGTGCCAGCAAAGCTGTTTCGGAATTGTCCGGTACTTTCGTTCATCTCGCGATAAACAATATCGAAAGCAAATGCAGCAAAAATAGCGCGATCTGCTTCACCGATAAATTCGACACGTTTGAGCCCTTTGTGATTCAACAATACTGCTTCGACACCGAATTTTGTGTTAATGCCGCGAATCACTCGCAATATGGTAGAACTGATGTTCGCTGGTAGCAGATGAGAAGATTGTGTTTTTCCCATTCTGATGAACTCAATATCGTCTTTATCGAGACCATATTTAAGCATGAGGCGATGTGCCATTTTGATAGCATTGGCAGCCTCATTAACATTAGCGGAATTGCCCAGTTCTAAGCACTTGGCGATTTTTTTCAGAGCTTTTTGTTTATCCATCGACAACCAGTAACGAAAGCAGAAAATTTATGAAGTCAGACATATTACCTTTTTTG
This sequence comes from Vibrio sp. Vb2131, assembly GCF_033338535.1. Lineage (NCBI taxonomy): Bacteria > Pseudomonadati > Pseudomonadota > Gammaproteobacteria > Vibrionales > Vibrionaceae > Vibrio > Vibrio sp. Vb2131. Next base: position 118,983 of record NZ_JAWOSW010000002.1, on the reverse strand, counting down.
ACATAAAAACGAAATACAAGGTGGGACTGAAGATAATTTCAGCACATAAAAAGAAGCCTCGCATTAAGCGAGGCTGGCGTTTTAGTTCGTCGTAATCAGTATGAAGTCGTACTTGTGTCTAAGAAGCCATTCTTCATTAAGATTCGTTAGAATTACAACCCGAGCTGGTTGAGCAAGTCATCGGCATCATCGTTTGAACCCGACGATTTAGATTCTTTCTCAGCCAACTGTTTACGTGTTGCCTCTAAAATGTCGTCTGGGTTTTCGTCTTCAGCAACTTCAAACTCTTCCAGTTGGATGAACTCAGTTTTATCCATTGCTAGTTCGAGATAGAAAATATTGTTGTTTTCGGTGGAGAACGTCACTCTGCGCGCTTGAGGGCGGTCAAGGTTGGTATCAACTTGTAAGATAACTTGCTTATTCAGCGCCAGCATTTTTGGTTGGTTTTGTGTGATGTTCGTTTGCAGGTCTTTACGAATTTTATTAGTGAAGTCTCCGACCAGTTGATTCATGAGTTCACCCAGAACATCGCCTACCTCGTCAGAAGTATGAGATATTGCCAGTTCTTCTTCTGGCATGCCCATATTACGCATGTAGTTGGTGTAGATCTCCAGTGCGGCTTTTGCCGTAAAATTAATCACAACTAGCCCGGTAAATCCGCCATCAAACAGAACAAAACAGCCAAAATCTGGTTTGAGGCTAGTCTTGTGGATTTTTTGCACCATTGCTGAATAATTTACTTGAGAAGATGTCGCCGAAGTAAGTACGCCAGAAACAGACTGGCAAAGTTTGAGAAGGATATCTTCAGTGGTCACAATTTTATTTTTTTTCATTCTGAAAACTCATCTAGAAACGCGATTCGTTCCCCAATGTAAGGCATCAAGCGTGAAAAAATAAAGCATAAGTTTAATTATTGTATCGAGATTCTGATTTGCTCGTCTTTTTAAATGTTGTAAAGTGACGAAATTCAAAGAATATTACTTCACTAACTCTTTTGTGGTGTTTTTTTTCGCTTAGCGCCAATTTGTATGAGAAGTGAGCAAATAATTACACAACCCGCAGCTGATCGGATCAGCGTCGTAGGGGCAGGAAGCAAATGTTACCAAGATTACACTCGCAAACTGATGTCGATCCTCTTGTTCTTAGTTTTCTGAAAGAGCTTGAGCACGCCGGATTCACTGGTGATATCGAAAGCCAATATTCAAGCCGACTAGCGGTTGCCACTGACAACAGTGTTTACCAGCAACTTCCTCAGTCTGTCGTTCATCCCAAAACGACAGAAGATGTTTCTCTCCTCGGGAAACTGAGCAATAAAGAAAAGTACGAACGAATTACCTTTTCACCTCGTGGTGGCGGCACGGGGACCAATGGTCAGTCGCTAACCAAAGGTATTGTGGTGGATATGTCTCGCCACATGAACAAAGTGCTTGAGATTAATGAGAAAGAAGGCTGGGTTCGTGTACAAACTGGTGTAGTGAAAGACCAGTTAAATGACGCAGTTCGCCCTTATGGCTACTTCTTCTCTCCAGACTTATCTACCAGTAACCGTGCAACGATTGGCGGCATGGTCAACACCGATGCTTCTGGTCAAGGTTCTCTGAAATACGGAAAAACATCCGATCATGTTTTGTCGCTACAAGCGGTGTTTGCTGATGGCTCAGTTTTAGAATCAGACCTGTCCAACGGCTACCCAAAAGAAGACGAGTTTGCTGCCAAGGCGCTACGTGTAACGGAATCCGTATGTCGTGGAAAACGCCAGCAGATCGTAGATAAGTTTCCTCCTCTTAACCGCTTTTTAACGGGCTATGATTTAAAAAATGCCTTGAATGAAGACGGTGACCGTTTCGATATCACACGAGTACTTTGCGGCGCGGAAGGTTCATTGGCATTTATTACCGAAGCAAAGCTTAACCTGACGCCAATTCCGAAAGCGCGTACGTTGGTTAACGTTAAATACAACAGCTTTGATTCTGCACTGCGTAATGCACCGTTTATGGTAGAAGCGAAAGCGCTGTCTGTAGAAACCGTTGACTCAAAAGTGCTTAATCTAGCGAAGCAAGATATCGTTTGGCACACCGTGAGCGATTTACTTACCGATGTTCCAAATAAAGAGATGCTTGGCATCAATATGGTGGAATACGCAGGTCAGGACGAAGAGGAAGTTGCTGCTCAGGTTGCAGCATTGACCGCCAAGCTCGATACCATGTTGGAAACAGAAGAAGCGGGCATTATCGGCTACCAAGTTTGTAACGATGTAGCGAGCATTGGGCGTATTTACAACATGCGTAAAAAGGCGGTGGGTTTGTTAGGCGCAGCAAAAGGTCGTGCTAAACCGGTCGCATTCGCTGAAGATACCTGTGTGCCACCAGAAAACCTGGCGGACTTCATTGTAGAGTTTCGAGAACTGTTAGACAGCAAGTCTCTGAATTATGGCATGTTTGGTCACGTCGATGCTGGGGTGCTTCACGTACGTCCTGCGTTGGATTTGTGTGACCCGCACCAAGAAGCATTGATGCACGAAGTTTCTGATGAAGTGGTCAAGCTGGTGGCGAAATACGGCGGTTTGATGTGGGGTGAACACGGCAAAGGTTTCCGTTCAGAATATGGCCCTGAGTTTTTCGGCGACGAGTTGTTTACTGAACTGAGACGTGTGAAAGCTGCATTCGATCCACACAACAAAATGAACCCGGGCAAAATCTGTACACCGCTGGATAGTGATGCAGAGCTTGTCAAAGTTACCGATACCAAACGTGGTTACTATGACCGTCAGATTGACGTTCAAGTACGTGACAGCTTTAAACAAGCGATGGAATGTAACGGTAACGGTTTGTGTTTTAACTACGATACTAGCTCGCCAATGTGTCCATCGATGAAAGTAACAGCCGATCGTCGTCATTCACCGAAAGGTCGTGCGGGTTTGGTTCGCGAGTGGTTGCGTCAGCTCACTGAGCAAGGCATTGATATTCTTGACTTAGAAAAGCAAACACTAGAAAACAAAACATCAATCAAAACCATGATTGACCGCGTACGTCATTCTATCAATCGTCGTCACGAGTATGACTTCTCTCACGAAGTGTATGAAGCGATGAATGGTTGTTTGGCGTGTAAAGCGTGTGCGAGTCAGTGTCCGATTAAAGTCGATGTTCCGAGCTTTCGCTCGCGCTTTTTAAACATCTATCACTCTCGTTACCAACGTCCTGCAAAAGACTATCTGGTTGCGAACATTGAGACTATGCTGCCGATGATGGCGAAAGCGCCAGGTGTCGTAAATGGTGTTTTGAAGCAGTCGTGGGTGAAAAGTTTAACGGCATCTACGGTCGGGTATGTCGATGCGCCGTTGTTATCAGTACCCACCTTGAAACAACGAGTAGAGTCGCTGACAACGCCTTATGATCTGCAAGCGCTCAGTGGTTTGTCTTCGTCTGAAAAGAGCAAGCATGTTTTAATTGTTCAAGACCCATTCACTAGTTACTACGACGCTGATGTCGTTGAAGACTTCGTTAAGTTATTGAAAAAGCTGGGTATGAATCCGGTGCTTCTGCCGTTTAAGCCGAATGGTAAAGCACAACACATTAAAGGGTTTTTACGTCAGTTTAAGGACACAGCAGCCGACACAGCGAAGTTCTTGGCGATGGTAGCGGATTTGGATATCCCATTAGTTGGCGTCGATCCTGCTTTGGTGCTGTGTTATCGAGATGAATACGCTGAAGTGCTTGGCAGTAAGCGAGGTAATTTCGATGTACTAACAGCCCACGAATGGCTTTACCCAAGACTAGAAGCGTTTGAAAGCGGAGAGCATAAGGCGCAGGAACCTTGGTATCTGTTTGCTCACTGTACTGAGAAAACCAAAATGCCAAATGCGGAAAAAGAGTGGGGCGCTATTTTTGCTCACTTTGGTGCAGTTTTGAATACGGTACCTGTTGGTTGTTGTGGTATGGCGGGTACGTTTGGTCATGAGGTTGATAAGTTGTCGATGTCGAAAGACATTTACAATTTAAGCTGGAAGCCGAGCTTAGATAAGTTGGATAACGAGAGATGTTTGATTACAGGCTATTCTTGCCGCAGCCAAGTTAAACGCTTTGAAGGAACGAAGCCCAAGCATCCCGTTCAGGCATTGTTAACTTTGTTGTAATCGGACTAGATCAAGCCCAGTTTTACTGGGCTTTTTAGAAACCGTATTTAGACCCTTTCAAAGGATATGAATCTTGAGAAAACTTGAACTCAAAGTCCCACCTGTTGTGGTGTTTTTGCTAGTCATACTTTTGATGTACGGACTTAAAGTTTTGACGCCGAGCATGAACATTCGAGTACCCTTTGTTGAATTTGTAGTAGGTGTATTAACTTTGTTGTCTGGCTACATGGGCATTGCTGGCGTGTATGAATTTCGCAAAGTAAAAACCACAGTGAACCCAGTAAAACCTGAAGCAGCATCTTCTGTTGTAAGAACTGGTGTGTTTGCCTTTTCACGCAACCCTATGTACATGGCATTATTGCTTCTAATCATAGCAACTGGTTTGTGGTGGCAGCACTTGAGTGTGGTGCTTTGTGGCGTGATATTTGTCAGTTATATGAATCGGTTTCAAATCAAGCCTGAGGAACGCGTTTTAGAGCGATTGTTTGGTGAAGAGTATGTGGATTATAAAAACCATGTTCGTCGTTGGCTCTAAGCATTGCGTTTAGTTTTGTTTGGATGAGACATAAAAAGAAAGCCCAACGGTCGACGTTGGGCTTTCTTTTAGTAAACACGTTTTTTGTGCGCTTCTGATAGGGCAGTCTACTAGGCTGCCTTAACGAACTTTGCTAGGAATGCATCCTTACGTTCATTAAAGCGGCGTACAAGGTCATCAACCGCTTCTTGGTCATATGGCTTCAAGCCACTTGCAACCATGCGCTTAATACCTTTACCAACGACTTCACCGTCTTCTTTAAACGCAAAGTTTAAGGTGACTACACCTCGTTTTCCTTCTACGTCGAATGTTGCGCCAGTGAAATCCACCTCTGGATGCGTAAGGTCTAAGCGTGAAAATTCGACTTCCATGCTTTCATAAATAACTAATGGACGCTGGCAGTTGATCATCATTTGCTTCTCTTCCATAAGAGGAACCATGATGTGAGGGAAGTTCATACCAGAAAATTGCACGTAATTTGTCACTACATGCTCAATAAATGCCGGATCGTGGTTAGTTTCACCTTCACGGGACATGTGTAAGTATTCTTTACCTGCCTCGTCAACAACAGCGCTTTCTTTGTCACACTTATTTTCAATATGAAGTGCTACACCATCGTTTACCATGCCAGAGAAGTTAAAACGCATCTTTTGGCTAACGCCTTCTTTACTGAGAAGCACAGCGAAAAGTAAATCCCCAGGGACACAAAAGCGTTTGTTGTCTTCATCATGAATTGGGTTGTAGTCACCTGCGACACGTTTTGCAAAGTGGCTTGCTTGTTCGCGAGTGAACTGAAACTGGTGATTAGTGTTTGAAAAATAAGGTGTTAGAAACATAATTTTTACGTAGTAACCAAAACTGTGTGGGATTATATGCGAATATCTGCGTAGCAATGGTCCATCCAGTGAAAACTTCACCGTATCCTAACAATAAGACACTATTTCGGCGGATAAACCGTTAAAAACGCATACTTTAGCAACGCTTTTATTTGTGAAAACAATAAACAACGACCTTTTCGCTCGCCTATCTTTTAAAGTATAGCCATCAAAGTAGACAGGCGTTCATAAATAGTGCCATCAATATGTTTAATCGTATATAAAAAGGCTCCACGCAGAACGTAGAGCCTTCAAGTCATTATCTGTTTATTCGATGAAATGCCAGTTATGCTTGGTTATTGAACACTTGGTAACAAGCTCTCTGGCATGAGCGTGTTGTGGATAGCCAGCTTAAGCAGAGTATTTGCCTGTTCAATGTCTGGAGCAAAGTAGCGATCTTTATCGTAGAACGATACTTTTTCACGCAACATTTGTTTCGCAATCTCAATACGCTCAGAGGACTTGTTTGGCGCTCTAAAGTCTAGGCCTTGTGCTGCTGAGAGGTATTCGACAGCCAGAATACCGCGAGTGTTTTCGCCCATTTCTTTCAATCTGCGAGCCGCGAATGTTGCCATTGAGACGTGATCTTCTTGGTTTGCAGATGTTGGCAAGCTGTCTACTGACGCTGGGTGAGCGAGTGTTTTGTTTTCACTTGCTAACGCAGCGGAGGTAACCTGAGCAATCATGAAACCAGAGTTCACACCACCATTGTCGACTAAGAACGGTGGCAGTTTTGATAGCGCGCTATCGATAAGTAATGCCATACGACGTTCAGACAAGCTGCCGATCTCGGCAATCGCAAGTGCTAGGTTGTCGGCTGCCATTGCAACAGGCTCCGCGTGGAAGTTACCGCCAGAGATGATGTCACCATCTTCAGCAAACACCAACGGGTTATCTGATACGGAATTCGCTTCTACTTGTAGTACTTCCGCCGCATTGCGGATTTGCTGTAAACACGCCCCCATCACTTGAGGCTGACAGCGCAAAGAATACGGGTCTTGTACTTTTTCACAGTTAGTGTGCGAATCACCTATTTCACTCGATGTGTCTAACAAATGACGGTATGCGAGTGCTGCGTCCATTTGGCTGCGATGACCACGTACACGGTGAATGCGCGGATCGAATGGACGTCGGCTGCCGAGAGCGGCTTCAACAGACATTGCACCACAAACGGTTGCTGACGCGAAAAGGTCTTCCGCGATAAACAGGCCTTCCAATGCGAACGCTGTGGATGCCTGAGTCCCATTTAGTAGCGCTAAGCCTTCTTTTGGCGCCAGAGTGATAGGCTCTAGACCTGCGATTTTTAAAGCTTCTTGCCCGGAAATGATATTACCGTTGTGGCGAGCTTGTCCTTCTCCCAGTAATACTGTGCTCATATGGGCTAGAGGAGCTAAGTCACCTGATGCGCCAACAGAGCCCTTTTTAGGTACGCAAGGGTAAACTTGTGCGTTGACTAGGTCGGTCAGCATATTAATGACTTTTAGGCGAATCCCAGAAAAGCCACGAGACAGACTATTGATTTTTAATACCATCATCAGACGAACCGTTTCATCTGACATAAACTCACCGATACCTGCCGCATGAGAGAGAACGATACTGCGTTGCAGTGTTTCTAAATCTTCTGGTGCTATTCGTGTGTTAGCCAATAGCCCAAAACCAGTGTTAATTCCGTAAACCGTTCGATCTTCCGCGATGACTCGGTCTACGACCTGTGTGCTTTCTTCAATGGCCGGAATGGCTTCAGGATCCAAAGTAAGGTTGACTGGTGAACGGCTCACTTGGCGTAGTTCGTTTAAGCTAATATGACCTGGCTTTAGCGTTAAATTTAACATCTCTTTCATCCTTACTTGAGCTTCTTCAGTTCTTCGTTGAGCATTGGCAAATCTAGCCCTTGCTCTGCTGCACATTGTTTAGCGATATCGTATCCCGCATCAGCATGACGCATCACGCCTGTTGCTGGGTCGTTATGCAGCACGCGGGCAATACGTTCTGAGGCATCTTCACTGCCGTCACAGCAGATAACCATACCTGAGTGTTGCGAGAAGCCCATACCTACGCCACCACCGTGGTGTAGTGAAACCCAAGTTGCGCCGCCCGCCGTGTTGAGTAGCGCGTTTAATAATGGCCAGTCTGATACGGCGTCAGAACCGTCCATCATACCTTCGGTTTCACGGTTCGGGCTTGCTACAGAGCCAGAGTCTAAGTGGTCTCGACCAATGACAACGGGCGCCTTAAGTTCGCCATTTTTCACCATTTCGTTGAATGCTTGACCAAGACGCTCACGATCTTTAAGACCAACCCAGCAAATACGCGCAGGTAAACCTTGGAACTGGATGCGTTCGCGAGCCATATCTAGCCAGTTATGTAAGTGCGGATTATCTGGAATTAGCTCTTTTACTTTTTGGTCGGTTTTATAAATGTCCTCAGGATCGCCAGAGAGAGCAGCCCAACGGAAAGGACCGATACCTTCACAGAATAGAGGACGAATGTAGGCTGGAACGAAGCCAGGGAAATCAAATGCGTTTTCTATGCCTTCTTCCAAGGCCATCTGGCGGATGTTGTTGCCATAGTCGAGTGTTGCGGCGCCGCGATTTTGCAGCTCTAACATCGCTTGAACTTGCACAGCCATGGATTTTTTCGCGGCTTTTACGACCATTGCTTCATCTTGCAAACGCATTTCTGCTGCGTGAGACATGCTCCAGCCTTGTGGTAAATAGCCATTGAGCGGGTCGTGTGCAGACGTTTGGTCTGTTACGACATCAGGCGTGATATTACGTTCTACCAGCTCAGAGAAAACGTCTGCTGCATTACCTAGTAGACCAACCGATACTGGTGTGTCTGACTCTTTAATGATAGCTAGCGCTTCATCTAAAGAAGTCGCTTTCTTATCGACATAGCCTGTACGTAGGCGGTAATCGATACGTGACTCATCACACTCTACTGCAATCATGGAGAAGCCCGCCATTGTACCAGCGAGAGGTTGAGCACCACCCATGCCACCGAGACCACCTGTTAGAATCCAACGGCCCTTTGCTTCACCGTCAAAGTGTTTTTTTGCAACAGATACGAACGTTTCGTATGTGCCTTGTACGATACCTTGCGAGCCAATGTATATCCAGCTGCCAGCGGTCATTTGGCCGTACATCATCAAGCCTTGTTTATCGAGCTCGTTGAAGTGTTCCCAGTTTGCCCAATGCGGAACAAGGTTTGAGTTTGCGATAAGCACGCGTGGAGCATTTTTATGAGTAGGGAAAACACCAACAGGCTTGCCTGATTGAACTAAAAGCGTTTGGTCATCTTCGAGTCTTTCAAGTACTTCAACAATCTTGTCGTAACATTCCCAGTTTCGCGCTGCTCGGCCAATGCCGCCATATACAACCAGTGAATGTGGATGTTCTGCAACATCAGGATCAAGGTTGTTCATCAGCATACGAAGAGGGGCTTCGGTTAGCCAAGATTTTGCGCGCAGTTTATCTCCGTGAGGTGCACGAATTGTTCTGCTTGTATCAAGTCGTGGATCTTGTCCCTGGCGCTGTGTCATTTCAGACTCCTTTAGTTTCTCGTGATGACCAAGTACTTGCTTGGTCGTAATAATCAGTGGCATCTGGGATGCATTATGGTTTGTGCTGTTTTTCCGCCATTGCGTTGGCGATATCCCAACACAAACGGGCAGCTAATCGTGCAGTTTGACTATCGACGTCATAATTTGGGTTGTATTCGGCGATATCAGCCAGCATTAACTTATTTTTGTAATGAAGAATTCGATCTAAAAAGGGTGCAATAGTGTCGTAACTCACTCCCCGAGCTGCTGGTGCGCTGACTCCAGGTGCGGTTGCGGCAGGAAATACATCCAGATCAATGGTCAAATAGAGGTAGTCACAGTCGTCAATAAAATGCTGAAGCTGAGTTAAGTGATAACTGTGGTTTAAGTAGCAGAGCTGATTGTCCTCTACATACCAAACATTTAACACATCTGCTTTTTCAAATAGCGCTTTAGTGTTGCTACTACGGCTTACACCAATACAAGCGTAATGAAAGTCCCAATCGTTACGTTGACAAAAATGATGAATTTGGTTGAAGGGTGTACCAGAGCTCGGTCTTATGTCGGCGAGGTTACTCTCAAATGCGCGCAAATCGAAATGCGCATCGAAATTGATAATGCCGATTTTAGGTTTCTTCTCTGGATAGTGCTCTTTAAAATACCCCGCTAAGCCGGAAAACGAGGCCCACGCAATCTCATGCCCACCACCCAGCACGATGACTGGCGTATGGGGCAGTGCGCTTGAAATGGTTGCTGCACATAGAGCTTGGCTCTCCTCCAGTAAGTCGTCTTCACACACCACAGTACCTAAGTCATATAGTGGGGCGTCTTGGTGCCATGCTAAATTAGCGAGTGCTCGTCGGATTAAGTCTGGCGCTTTTTTCGCGCCAATGCGTCCTTTGTTTCTCGCAACGCCAGCGTCGGTAGCAAAACCGAGTAATGAGACGCCATGCGCAACGGCACTCAACTCATCTGCTTTTTGGCGTTGAACAACGTGATGAATTCGCTGACCAAGCTTGCCGTCCTCGGCATCATGACGGCCTTGCCAATGAAATAGGGGAGAGTGTAGGTCGAATTGAGACATATTAGTGGCCTCCGTGTGAAATGTATTCACCATTTACTATACGACCTACCAGACGTTTTGCTCCGACTTGATAGCTTAAATCCGCAGGGCTTTCGATATCCCAGATAGAGAAGTCCGCATCAAACCCTACTTTGATTTCGCCACGTGAGTTTTGATAACCCAGAGCTTTGGCTGCATGTTGCGTTACACCACGCAGTGCTTCTTGCGGTGTAAGGCGAAATAGTGTGCACGCCATATTCAGCATGAGTGTGAGATCAGAAAATGGTGATGTACCTGGGTTGACGTCCGTAGCAATTGCCATCGGCACGTTATGCTCTCTCAACAACTCGATCGGTGGTAACTGAGTTTCTCTTAGAAAATAAAAAGCGCCAGGCAATAGAGTGGCGACGGTGTTTGATCGAGCAAGTGCTTTAACACCTTGCTCATCTAAAAACTCGATGTGATCCGCTGACAGACCGTTGTATTGCGCAGTGAGGGCTGTACCACCGAGATTAGAAAGTTGCTCAGTATGCCCTTTAACCTTTAAGCCGTGGCGTTTTGCAGCTACAAACACTTTTTCTGTTTGTTCAAGATTGAAACCAATCGATTCACAAAAAACATCGACACTCGTAGCTAATTCTTCCTTTGCGACAACAGGGATTATGTCCTGACAAATGTGCTCAATATAATCATCTGCACGACCTTGGAACTCTGGCGGAATGGCGTGAGCGGCGAGAAGTGTAGTGGTGATTTTAACTTTGCGCTCTTGTTCAAGCATTTTGGCTGCACGGAGCATTTTTATTTCATCATTCAGTGTCAATCCATAGCCAGATTTCACCTCGACAGAAGTGACGCCACTCGCGAGTAACCCATCTAAACGTGGTAACGCTAACTCAACTAGTTGTGCTTCGGTTGCAGAGCGTGTCGCATGTACCGTTGAGAGAATCCCGCCGCCTTGTTTGGAAATTTCTTGATATGGCACGCCGTTTAAGCGCATTTCAAATTCGTTGGCACGATTGCCCGCGTAAATAAGATGAGTGTGGCAGTCGATCAAACCTGGCAGAACTAACTTGCCTTGAAGGTCGATACTCTGAGCGTAATGTTGGGCAGACAGCAGAGACTCGGTTTGCGGTGCGTCTTCACCAATGGCACAAGTACTGATCGCAACGATTTTTCCAGATTTAATACCAATGCGCGCTGGAGGCGTTGGAAGGTATCCGCATTCTCCCGATTGCATGGTAACTAGACGTGCGTTTTCAATCAGCAAATCCATGTTTGTGTCCCTGTGTTTATTTGTATCATTAAATGTATATACAAATAAATAGAGCAAAATAAGAATACTGACAAGATTGATGTTGCTAAAATGTGATCAAAACGTAGATCTAGAGGACAAATCTTGTCCTTAAATGAGCACTTTTGAGCTCAGCTTATATTTGTTACCAGGGTGATAAAGTAGGGCGGTACTGACTAATTTATCTTGGCTCCACGTTCTGCGATTCAAGAGAAGGCAAGGTTCATTGGCTTGCATTTTTAAGTCTTGCTTAATACGGCTTTCAGGCACAATTGCCTCTACAGTATGTTCTATCGCGCTGAGTGGGCAATTATTTGACAGGTATTGATTTGGAGTGATTTGTGTGAAGTCTTGATTTAAATAACTCGGGGCATATTGGCTATTCACCCAGCGGAGCTCCAATTGAATCGGCGTTTGGTCTTCATAGTGAATAATTTCACTGTAAAACACTGTCGTGCCTAGCATAACGCCGAGTTTTGTCGCAATGTTGTCATCTGCTTTTATAGCAATTTGTTTGAGCACTTTACTGCCATACTTTCGCCCTCTATCGCTGACTTCTTCGGCAATGTTTCGAATGTCTAGCAGAGGAGATTCTGACTTTTCACCAGGATCACACACGAACGTGCCTAAACGTGGGCGACGTTGTAATCGGCCCTCATTTACTAAATCCCGAATTGCTTTGTTCACTGTCATTCTACTGACACCAAATTGCTCGGTAAGCTCAATCTCGGTGGCGATGCGATGACCAACTACCCACTCTCCAGCCTCAATTTTATCCAGGATAAATTGTTTAATTTGAATGTAGAGTGGTGCAGACATAATCATTTTCCTTTATTTGACTATACAAATACTGCTTAATTTAGGTACAAATTGCAAACATTTCTCGACGAATGTACCGCTTAGTGACCGAGCAATCCTATTGCAGAGCTGAATGACTCTTGCTGCTGAGTATTATTTGGATTGATGATTGAATTCAAACATTTTCTTGTGGTCTATTGCTTGCACAGCAGAAAACAATTGTGTAAACAAACGATTATTAGAAGAAAAATCGCTAAAAAAGGAAAAGTATGTTTAAAAAATTGAAAGCATCACTGGGGATCGGCTCTGCAAAAGTAGATACCACTTTGGACGAAATGAGCGTGTTTCAAGGAGCGACGCTGAAAGGGCATGTTCATATCAAAGGCGGAGACGTCGAACAACAAATTGATGCTATTACGATTAAATTGAACACGGAAATGAAAGTCGAAGTGGATGATAGCGTAAGTTACCAAACCTTCACTATTGATCAATTGAAAGCAGTTGACCCTTTTGTGATTCAACCTAATGAAGAAAAGCAGGTTCCGTTTGAGCTAAAACTGCATGATGAAACGCCAATTACTGCGGTTAGCGCACTTAAGAATCAATGTCATGTTTGGGTCGAGACGACGTTAGATATTGATTTTGCGATTGACCCGCGTGACCGTGACTATATTGAAGTGAAACCACTACCAGTAGCATCTCGGGTTATTCAAGCGATCGAGCAAGCTGGCTTCACTATGGTTAAAGCCGATGTTGAAAAAGGCTTTTTGCGCGGTGGCTCGTTTGCCTCTCGCTCTGGTATTTATCAAGAGCTAGAGTTCCGTAACAGCGGCTTTATCTCATCAAAAGAAATTGAGCTCTCTTTTATTCTGGAAGGGCAGGTCATGCATTGTTTGGCAGAGATTGACCGTTCGCTCAGCTTGGCTGGTGACCAATATCGCTCGTTTACGTTGCCGATCAATGCAACCGATGCTCAAGTCGCTGCCGCAGTTACACCAACGCTAAATCTATAGCTCTCATCAACTTGATGAAAATATGTACCGATATCCTATTGTGAAAGCGATATCGGTACTGTTATCCATGTTTCTTGCGTTCTCTACGGCTAAAAACTCAAGCGCTGAATTTTCCATTAGATATCGATAGCCCAATACCAGTTCATTAGAGGCATCAGCAAACTCTGTGGGCCCTTCTGTTGAGCCTTGATACCAATGATATTCCAACATCAGGTGATGGTTATCTTCTAAGGCATAACGGTACCCACCCGCAATGGCAATCGTATTATGTCGATAGGGCAGATCGAGCAAGGCACGGTCATCCGAGCGAAAAGTCATGCCAATCATCGAATAAAATGCATGAGCATCACTTAAGTAGCTGTAGTTTAATTGGAAGCCTTGCTCGAAACTGCTACCTTGAAAAGTGCCGTGAGCCACATCGTTAAAATACAAACTGCCGCCAATCGATAGGCCGTGATGTTCATTTTGGAACACTTGATACTGTAAGTAAGTAGATAGGTTATTGGCCAGTGTTTGTCCTTCGAAATCATCTTCAAGCACATCATATTGCGGCATTGAAATGTAAAAACGATCTCTGTCTACTTTATCCCGCCCATTTTGTCCGATACCGAAAAGTTTATGGAAGCTTTTCGTCAGTCCATCTAAATGGTTGTCAGCGGCAAAGACCCATCGATAGTTGAGCTCCCACTGCCAACGGTTGCTGACTTGCCATTTGCTGCCTAATTCGATTTGATTGTGGTAATAATCCAGTGCGTATTCATCAGTATGAGCCCAAACACTTGCCACGGTTCCCGAACCATAGGCTTCGACAAAACCAGAGGGCAGACTATGCCCTGAACGCAGTATGTTGGTGTGACTAACCACTTGCATTGGGGATTGTGCGTAAGAACGCAGCGGGCCATATAAGTCATTTGATGCGAAGGCTTGCAAAGAACATATCGAGGTGCTTAGAAGTACCATAAAGCGCGATTTGAAATAGACCATGATGAATACCTACATACAAACTACTCTATAAAACAACTATATACCTAAATCGCACGTTGAGCTCTCGCCAAGCGTGTTAAGCTTTGTATCGGTTCAAACGTAATAGGCGATATTGTAATTTGTTGTGTAAGTTCATTGGGGGGCAATTCCGTTTACAAGTTATGCGGTCTCTTAAAAAGCATGATCAGATTGTCGTGACGGGTCTGCGGTTAAGTTCTTATGACAAAACAAAATCGCGCTTTGCATTCTAAATGTGAGCTAGGTACAATCCCATTTTCGATAACGGTCCGGTATTCGTGTTACCGAGAGGCCTTTATTGACTCTCAACTATTTTCAACAAATAGCTTCTAATTTGAATAACATGTGTTGCTTGGTGTGCAACACCACTGTAAAGGACATAGCATGCCTATTATTACTCTTCCTGACGGCAGTCAGCGTCAATTTGACAACCCAGTTTCTACTATGGAAGTTGCGCAATCGATCGGTCCTGGTCTTGCAAAAGCAACTATCGCTGGTCGTGTAAACGGTAACCGCGTTGATGCGTGTGATCTAATTGAAGAAGACGCAAGCCTTGAAATCATCACAGTTAAAGATGAAGTAGACGGTCTAGAAATCGTTCGTCACTCTTGTGCTCACCTTCTTGGTCACGCTCTTAAGCAGCTTTATCCTCAAGCTAAAATGGCGATCGGTCCAACCATCGACAATGGCTTCTACTACGATATCGACCTAGACGAATCTCTAACGCAAGAAGATCTTGAAAAGATTGAAAAGCGTATGAAAGAGCTAGCGAAAACCAAGTACGAAGTGGTTAAGAAAAAAGTAAGCTGGCAGGAAGCGCGTGATACGTTTGAATCACGTGGCGAACCATACAAAGTTGAAATCCTAGACGAAAACGTATCTCGCGATGATCGTCCAGGCCTTTACCACCATGAAGAATACATCGACATGTGTCGTGGTCCTCACGTTCCTAATATGAGCTTCTGTCAACACTTCACTTTGCTGAATGTTGCAGGTGCTTACTGGCGTGGTAACAGCGACAACAAAATGCTTCAACGTATCTACGGTACGGCTTTCCACGACAAGAAAGCACTGAAAGCGCACCTAACTCGCCTAGAAGAAGCGGCGAAGCGTGATCACCGTAAGATTGGTAAGCAACTAGACCTATTCCACATGCAGCAAGAAGCACCGGGTATGGTGTTCTGGCATCACAATGGTTGGTCTATCTTCCGTGATCTAGAAGTATTCATCCGCGCTAAGCTAGATGAGTACGGTTACCAAGAAGTGAAAGGTCCACTTATGATGGACCGTGTTCTTTGGGAACGCTCTGGGCATTGGGACAAATACGCTGATGCAATGTTCACAACTTCTTCTGAGAACCGCGAATACGCGATTAAGCCAATGAACTGTCCAGGTCACGTACAGATCTTCAACCAAGGTCTAAAATCGTACCGTGACCTACCGCTACGTATGGCTGAGTTTGGCTCATGTCACCGTAACGAACCATCTGGTGCACTACACGGTATTATGCGTGTACGTGGCTTTACTCAGGATGACGCTCACATTTTCTGTACTGAGAGCCAAATTCAAGAAGAAGTAACAAACTGTATCAAGATGGTGTACGATACGTACCAAACATTTGGTTTCGACAACATCGTAGTGAAACTGTCTACTCGTCCAGAGAAACGTGTAGGTTCAGATGAAATCTGGGATCAATCTGAAGAAGCATTGAAGCAGTCTCTTGAATCGATGGATATCCCATACGAAATTCAAGAAGGCGAGGGTGCGTTCTACGGTCCTAAGATTGAATTCACACTATACGATTGTCTAGACCGTGCGTGGCAGTGTGGTACTGTCCAGCTAGACTTCAACCTACCAGGTCGCTTAGGTGCAACTTATGTAGGTGAAAACAATGAACGTCTTGTACCGGTAATGATTCACCGTGCGATTCTAGGTTCACTAGAGCGCTTCATTGGTATCCTTATCGAAGAATATGCTGGTTTCTTCCCAACTTGGTTGGCGCCAGAACAAGCAGTTCTTATGAACATTACTGATAAACAGTCAGGTTATGTTCAAGAAATAGTACAAAAACTACAAAAAAGTGGAATTAGAGCTAAAGCGGACTTGAGAAATGAGAAGATTGGCTTTAAAATCCGCGAACATACTTTGAAGCGTGTACCGTATATGCTTGTTGTTGGTGACCAAGAAATGGAAGCTGGCGAAATTGCAGTGCGTACTCGTAAAGGTAAAGATCTTGGTAAATTTAAAGTGGATGATTTTATTGCATACATCCAAGACGAGATCTCTAGCCGTAAGCTCAATCTGGAGGAATAAGCTATTAAAGGCGGAAGACGTGGCCAACAGCCGGTAAAACAAAACCCGCACCGTATCAACGGTGAAATTCGTGGTATTCGTGAAGTTCGACTAACAGGCGCTGACGGTGAATCAGTTGGTGTTGTATCGATTCAAGAAGCCATTGCAGCTGCTGAAGAAGCTGGTATGGATCTCGTTGAGATCAGTCCTAACGCCGAGCCACCTGTTTGTCGTGTGATGGACTATGGTAAGTTCCTCTTCGAGAAGAGCAAAACTGCTAAAGAGCAGAAGAAGAAGCAAAAGCAGGTCCAGATCAAGGAAGTAAAATTCCGTCCTGGAACTGATATTGGAGACTATCAGGTAAAACTACGCAACCTGACGCGTTTCCTTGAAGAAGGCAACAAAGTGAAAGTAACAATTCGCTTCCGTGGCCGAGAGATGGCACACCAAGACATCGGTGTTGACGTTCTAAATCGTCTTAAGGAAGATACTGCAGAAATTGCTGTAGTTGAATCTTTCCCTAAGAAGATTGAAGGTCGCCAGATGATCATGGTGCTAGCCCCTAAAAAGAAGTAATTAACGGCTCATCAAGTAATTAAAACCTAGCCGCTTTCCTTTATATAAAGGCATATGGCTGGGTTTTGTTCGCCCTAATTACGTTGTTTATTAAACCTACTCAATGCGGAGTTATTCATCATGCCTAAGATGAAAACCAACAAAGGTGCTGCTAAGCGTTTTAAGAAAACTGCTGGTGGTATTAAGTACAAGCACGCTACAAAACGTCACATCCTGACTAAGCGTACTACTAAGAACAAGCGTCAACTACGTCCGAATGCAATCCTTCCAAAATGTGAAGTGGCTGCAGTAATCCGTATGTTGCCATACGCTTAATTCTTTTTAGTTATCAATCGTTTAGTTTAGGAGAAGCATAATGCCTCGCGTAAAACGTGGTGTACAAGCTCGTGCACGTCATAAGAAAGTTCTAAAACAAGCTAAAGGTTACTACGGTGCGCGTTCACGTGTTTACCGCGTAGCTTTCCAAGCAGTTACTAAAGCTGGTCAATACGCTTACCGTGACCGTCGCGCTAAGAAACGTCAATTCCGTCAACTATGGATTGCACGTATCAATGCGGCATCTCGTCAAAATGGTCTATCTTACAGCCGTTTCATCAACGGTCTGAAGAAAGCATCTATCGAGATCGACCGTAAGATCCTTGCGGACATCGCAGTATTCGACAAAGCTGCATTTGCAGTTCTAGTTGAAAAAGCGAAAGCTGCTCTTTAATTAGCAGTTTAGGATTAAGAGAAGGAGAGCATTAGCTCTCCTTTTTTATTGCTAAAATTTATACCCAAATGACTTTTAGCTTGGCTATTTAGAGTATTGTTTATCAGTCTTCTCAATTTATTGGTTAGCATCTTATGTTAGTTATAAGGTAGCTTGGGTATAAATTTTTACGTTTATAAGGGATTAAAAATGATCTACACAACGACCGAAAGCATTCCTGGCAAGCAGATCTCTGAAATCAGAGGGGTTGTAACTGGTAATGTTGTTCAATCAAAGCATATTGGCCGTGACCTCATGGCGGGTATCAAGAGCATTGTTGGCGGCGAAATTCGTGGTTACACGGAAATGATGACCGACGCGCGTGATATTGCTATACAGCGCATGGTGGCGGACGCTGAATCTAAAGGTGCCGATGCAATAGTAGGGATTCGATTTACCACAAGCTCAATCGTAGATGGTTCTTCGGAAATTTTGGCATTTGGTACTGCAGTGAAACTAGCGGACTAGTCTACTTGAATAGCATTGCAAAAATGCTAATAGAGAGCGGTGAATTATTATGCATTTACCGTTCTGTTCCTTTTAGGTTAATTATTCTAGATTTTTGTAGAGAGAATAGGTTTATATTCTCAACTTTACGTTACTATTAAAATTAATCATGATGATTTAGAGTAATTGCTTCACTTTTATTTTGCATATTATTTTATATCTATAATGAAATTGAATTCATATTGAATTTTTCATTTGTTGTGTGAATTCTCTTTTCGGTATATTAATTCATGTTTTTCTTATAAAAATATGAACTTATACCTTGCCAAGCGGTTCTAAATTGTTACAAATACTATACAGCTGTAACATTGCCAAAAGGAATTGTAGATGAGAGATCTGACTCCCGAATACTTGCTAGCCGCATTACGCCAAGCGATTAAAACAAAAGGGCTAACATATCGAGAGCTATCTGAGAAAATGGGTATGCCACTATCTACCTTTAAGAGACATCTTACAAGCACGAATCTCGCTTTAGATAAGTTGCTGGAATATTGTAGAGCGGTTGATTGCACGTTAGATGAACTACAAAAGCTCGCAAATCAATTGCAAGGTGAAGACGAGGATTACTTTAGTCGCACACAGGATGAAGTATTCTTTCAATTCCCTCACCTTTACGACTTTTATCGTGAATTGAGAATGTTACGAGGTAAAGACGGCTATTCTATTTTAAAGAAAAAGTATGACTTGTCTGAGCAGAGCATGTCCGATTACTTAAAAGCATTAGAGTTGTTGGATCTCGTTTACGTTGATGAAGATAAAAATATAACGCTGCACGGACCTTTATATTATAGCTATGCAGAGAACTCCAAGCTCAACGACAAATATACCGAAATCATAAAAGAGCAGACGACTACCCACGATAAGTGTGTTCGCGTTGCTTTGGCGCGTATGAAAATTACCGAAGAACAGCTTTTGTTACTGGAAGATCAAGTCGCAAAGACCGTCATCGATTTTCATTCCAAAAATGTTGTAGCAGAGAACTTTAATGTCTCTGATTTTACTAATATTGTTCTACTTGCTGGGCCACATCAGCCAGTCACATTCTCTGACGGCATTATTGAGACAGAGGGGCGATTTATTGATGATATTCGTTATGCCATCGCATCTGCAGGTGATAAGCCAAGCCTATCTATATAGATTTTGAGCCTTTTTTGAAGAGAGTTTCTGAAAGGGCGTTGCAAAAGAAAAAGCCTAAGACAGCAAATACTTTGTAAGTAGGGCATTCAGCGGTGTTTGCTCTTAATTCAGACTTAAAGTGTTTTGGGCTTATTTCGAATAATACCTGTTCAGTATCTACTTTCGTCATTTTTAACATGCTGATTTCCTTCGTTGTTCCTCCCAAAGCCTCTCTCGCTTCCTCTACAAAGAAACCATTCTCGTTGAACCAAGCATCCTGTAGCTACTTGGGTATGCATAATTGGTAGCTATTTATCTTCTAATTATAAATTCATACTTGAAATGTTTGTTTTTTGATCTATTATGACGAAGTGTCATTTGTGACGGTTCGTCAACTTTAGTTGCGTTCCTGTATTAAAGAATCGTGTTACAATTATTGGGAGTGTGTTGGTATACGGATCAAAGGATTATGTTTAACTTTCGCTGTAAAAAATATAGCAAGCAAGACGGATGTCGTGTGTCTTCAGGGCTAACAAAAAAGCAACAGGCGATTGCTGATCGTGAGATAGAGCTTATTCAATTGGCTAAGTCTTTAGTTCAAGAGCAAGGCTTTGCCAACTTAACGATGGACAAGCTTACAGCGTCAAGCCCTTATTCTAAAGGGACGATCTACAATCATTTTTGCAGCAAAGAAGATGTGATTCTTGCGCTTTGTATTCATTCGCTGAAAAGCGAAGCAATATTTTTCGAACGTACCGCCAAATTTAATGGCAATACCAGAGAAAAAATCATTGCGATGCATGTAGGTTATCGTATTTACGCTCGTATGGAGCCAGTACTATCAACTTGTGCGATTGTTGCAAAGACGCCTTGGGTTCTAGAGAAGGCTTCGCCTAAACGTGTGAATGAACTGAATAACTTGGAAGAACAAGTAATAGATGGTGCTGATGCGCTGGTGAACAATGCGGTAGAATGTGGTGATCTTAAGTTTTCTCCCGCAATTGGTTCTGATGCTATTGTATTCGCCAACTGGTCTATTGCATTCGGTTCAAACGCTTTGGCGCAAAATGCATCGAACAGTCGATGTATTCAGCGAATTCAAGACCCATTCTCAGTACTGCACAACGCGAATATGTTACTTGATGGTTTAGGTTGGTCGCCTTTATCTACAGAATGGGACTACCGTAAAACCTGGCGTCGTGTGGAGCAGGAGTTATTTAGTGAAGAGCTTGCTTATTTAGAGTCAGTGAATCGCTAATAAACTGGAAAGGCCAATCTGACGTTATGGTTGGCTTTTTTATCGCACTATTGTGACGAATCGTCATTAAATCTCAAGGGTTGGCGTTCAGCCAATGATCACGAGAAGCATAGGAAGTTACTAAAAACTGACTTATGTAGCCAAATTCATTCGATCTAAAGTTTGCATGTCGAGTTTGTCTGGTTATTTACAGCATTTGCTGTTTTTTTAGTTTTTAAATTTGACGAAACGTCACAAAAGGAGAGTGTGATGCCACATCACAACGTTCAACAATACGCCCGTTCAGGGTGGGGTAAGCTACCAACGAATTACAGTGTATTGGTGATGCTTGCTACCGTTTTATTGATTGTCATAGCAACTATTGGAGGAAAAAATCTTTACTTTAGAGGAGATTACGACATCTTCTTTGATGGAACAAATGAGCAGTTACTTGCGTTTGATGAAATTCAAACCACCTTTGCAAAATCTGACAGTCTTGCTTTGGTTATAGCGCCAAAGAGCGGCACTGTTTTTACTCCTAGCACATTATCTCTTATTCAGCAGATCACTGACGAGGCGTGGCAAGTTCCATACTCCACCCGCGTTGATTCCCTCGCCAACTACCAGCATACCGAAGCGTTTGAAGATGATCTTCTTGTCGAAGATTTACTGTATAGCGAATATGAATTGACACCTCAACGAATAGAGAAAGTCAAAAGTATTGCGTTGAGTGAGCCGGTTTTGAAAAGTTCACTGATTTCTGAAAAAGGAGGTGTCACGGTCGTAAACATTACGGTCCAACTCCGTGAAATAGATAAAACTGCTGAAGTACAAGAGGTGGTTGCTTACATAAACGGAATGATTGAGCGTTATCAGCAAGTGTACCCAGACACGGAATTCCACAAGGCTGGTATTATTGCAATGAACTACGCGTTTATGACCGCAGCCCAAGATGATAGCGCAACATTAGTGCCAACTATGTTACTAGTGATATTGGTGTTTCTGACCATCATGTTGCGCTCATTGCTTAGCGTCATCGCGACGCTCATCGTTATTATCGGCTCGGTTATGGTGACAATGGGCTTGTCAGGATGGGCTGGTATGTTCTTAAGCACGGCGACCGTTAATGTGCCTACCTTGGTGATGACGCTTGCCGTCGCAGACTGTGTACACATCATCGCGACAATGCGTCAGTCTATGCAAAACGGCTTTAGTAAAGCCCACTCTATTGAGCGAAGTATTGCGCTCAATTTCATGCCTATCTTGATTACCTCCATTACCACCGCGATCGGCTTTTTAATGATGAATATGTCGGATTCTCCAATCCTGAGAGATTTCGGCAACCTATCAGCCCTTGGCGTCATGGTTGCTTGTTTCCTTTCCATCACGTTACTTCCCGCCTTGCTTAATATCCTTCCGATTACGGTGAAGTTGGATACTTCTGATGAAAGAAAGCACTTTATGGATCATTTAGGAGATTTCGTGGTGTCAAAGCGACATGCGTTATTGCCGTTGTCGGTGCTTGTTATTGTCGCGAGTGCGAGCTTGATTCCGCTGAACAAAGTCAATGATGAATCCGTCGAGTACTTTGGCCATAGCAATGAATTTCGCCGAGCGGCTGATTTTATGGAAGAGCGAATCAGTGGCATGGCGAACATCAGTATCGCGATAAAAACCAACGAATCGCAGGGCATTGCCGATCCTAATTTTCTCAATTCCGTGGGTAAATTTACTGACTGGCTAAGGTTGCAGCCAGAAACGGACCATGTTGCGACCTTGAGCGATGTTTATAAGCGCCTAAACAAGAACATGCATGGAGATGATCAGGCTTATTACTCGCTCCCTCAAGACAGAGAATTAGCGGCTCAATATCTGCTGCTTTATGAAATGTCACTACCGTATGGTTTAGATTTGAACAACCAAATCAATGTAGATAAGTCGTCGATCAAGATGGTTCTCACCGTGGAGAACTTGGGCAGCGTCGAGCTTGTTGATTTGGAAAATCGCATTTACCAATGGTTTAACGAAAACGCGCCTCAATATGATGTTGTTGCGTCTAGTCCTTCACTGATGTTTGCGCATATTGGTGAAACGAATATGGCCAGCATGCTGTCAACCTTGCCCATTACTCTTGTCTTAATCTCTGCATTACTGATCTTTGCCTTGCGTTCGTTCAAGCTTGGCTTAATTAGTCTTGTCCCGAACATTGCTCCTGCGCTTATTGGTTTTGGTATTTGGGCGCTGGTTTCTGGCGAGATTAACTTGGGATTGTCTGTCGTTGTGACATTAACGCTTGGTGTTGTTGTCGATGACGCCGTTCACTTTCTTTCTAAATATCAACACGCTCGTAAAGATGGCCACAGTGCGGAGCAAGCGGTTCGCTACGCCTTTCGTACCGTGGGGCGCGCACTCTGGATTACGACGGTCGTGCTTGTTGCTGGTTTCTCTGTTCTGGCGATGTCGAGCTTCCGTTTAAATGCCGATATGGGACAGCTGAGTGCCATTGTCATCTTTATTGCCCTTGTTGTGGATTTCATCTTCCTACCGACTCTACTGATGTTGTTTGACAAAGGCGTTTACGACGAGGTGGAGCGCCGAAATAAGCTTAAATCAATTGACTCTCAAACCAAGACTGTTACTCAGTCATAACGAAATAAAAGGATTGAACATGAATTTAGTAAAAAATGCCGTAAAAGTATCAGTACTTTCTGTCTCGCTTATTATGAGTCATGCGGTGTTGGCGGATAAAGCCAAAGGACTAGAAATTGCTCAAGAGCGCAAAGCCCGTGATGAAGGGTGGGGGGATTCTGTTGCTACGATGCAAATGATTCTGCGAAACGCGCAAGGAGAAAGCAGCACACGTTTAATGCGCTTACAATCACTCGAAGTTGATGGCGATGGTGACAAAGGGCTCACGATATTTGATGAACCGAGAGATGTAAAAGGCACGGCGTTTCTCAACCATTCTCATACGGTGGATGCCGATGACCAATGGCTTTACCTTCCTGCACTGAAACGTGTGAAACGTATTTCCTCGCGTAACAAATCAGGTCCTTTTATGGGCAGTGAATTCGCGTATGAGGATCTCAGTTCCTTTGAGATTGAAAAATACCGTTTCAACTACCTAAAAGATGACAGCATAAACGGGCAAGATGTTTTCGTCGTAGAGCAAATTCCGACCGATAAGAACTCAGGTTATACCAAGCAAACGGTGTGGTTAGATAAAGCGCATTATCGTCCACTTAAAGTTGAGTTTTACGACCGCAAAGGCTCTTTGTTAAAAACGCTTTCTTTTTCCGATTACAAGCAATATCTCAACCAATATTGGCGAGCGCACACTATGGCGATGACAAACCATCAAACAGGAAAAAGTACTGAGCTAACGACTAGCGAAATGCGTTTTAACACTGGATTACAAGACAATGACTTTCATAAGAATGTGTTGAAGCGAGTGAGGTAGTGGAGGAAAAATGAAGCGATTAAATGTTGGGTTGTTGCTTAGTGCAGCAGCCTTTTTTTACTCGATGCCTCTGACTGCCGTCGAGCTCGCAGGACAAGTCAATATTGAGCATCGTCAGTTTTTTAAAACGGGCTCTCAGGGTCAGAGCAAAGCGCAAACGTCATTGGTTTTGCAGCCAGAATTTTACTGGGAGATGCAAAATGGTGATGCAAACTTTACTTTCACACCTTTCTATCGTCTGGATGGTCTAGACGATGAACGAAGTCATGGCGACATACGAGAGGCACTTTATCTGACTTATTGGGATGATTATGAGCTTCGAGTTGGGATTAGTAAGGTCTTTTGGGGAGTGACTGAATCAGCCCATTTAGTTGATGTAGTAAACCAAACAGATGCCATTGAAGCCGTCGATGGTGAAGATAAACTCGGTCAGCCGATGTTACATTTTACCTCTTTCAAAGACTGGGGCACCGTCCACGCAATGTTGTTACCTTACTTTAGGGAACGAACGTTTGCGGGTACAGATGGCCGCTTGCGAACCGAACCCGTTGTCTCTGATGATGCTATCTATGAATCAAGCACAGAAGAGAAGCACGTAGATGTGGCTTTTCGATATTCGAAAATGCTTGGCGATTGGGACGTAGGCCTAAGCTATTTATATGGAACAAACCGGGATCCTTACTTTCGTTTAGAGTACGGAGAATTAAAGCCTTACTACGCTCTGATGAGTCATGTCGGTCTGGATGTGCAAGGAATTGTTGGCGATTGGTTATGGAAACTAGAAAGTGTTTATCGAGATAGCGCTGATAATCATGTCGGTCTTGTGACGGGTTTTGAGTATACCTTCGTCGGTGCATTTGACACGGTTTGGGATGTGGGAGTTATTGGTGAGTACCTCTATGACAGTCGTGGGAACAACGCACAAACTATCGGTCAAAATGATGTGTTTGCAGGTATTCGTTGGGCGCTCAATGATGAGGACGGAACGGAAGTATTGACGGGAATTACGAAGGATTTAGATAACGCTGATGTTTACAATGCTAAGTTAGAAGCATCGAGCCGAATATCGAATCACGTTAAGTGGCAAATTGATGCTTGGTTGTTTAAAAATGAAACACCAAATGATTTGCTCTACTTCGCTAGAGATGACGATTTTATCGAGCTATCTATTCAATACTATTTCTAAAAAAAAAGGGCACAACTAAACGGCAGATCAACTAAAGATGACATTTTTGACGTTTTTGTGCTCTTTTTATTCAATAACCTCTTCTTTTCGTAATTCAATTTGGCATTGGTGCCCGGTTTGGCTACTATGTACAGCTATCAAAAAACCAATCACTCCCTTATGGACACTACCAACAGGTAGATGAGGAAACGATGCAACATCTAGAAGAGATCATTGCTAGCGCGAGCACTGCAATTGAAGCTGCCGAATCGCTAGTCGCACTTGATGAAGTGCGTGTTCAGTATCTGGGTAAAAAAGGTGAGCTAACTGCTCAACTTCAAAGCCTAGGCAAACTACCACCAGAAGAACGCCGTGAAGCTGGTCAAGAGATCAACAAAGCGAAAGGCGTCGTTCAGCAAGCTATCGCAGCTCGTAAAGATGCACTACAACGTGCAGAGCTAGAAGCGAAGCTAGCAGCAGAAACAATCGACGTAACACTACCAGGTCGTCGTATCGAGAACGGTGGTCTACACCCAGTTACTCGTACTGTAGAGCGTATTGAGAAGTTCTTTGGCGAACTTGGCTTTAACACAGAGTCTGGTCCAGAAATCGAAGATGCATTCCACAACTTTGATGCACTAAACATCGCAGCTGATCACCCAGCGCGTACTGACCACGATACTTTCTTCTTCAACCCAGATTTGATGCTTCGTACTCACACGTCAGGCGTACAGATCCGTACGATGGAAAATGGTAAACCACCATTCCGTTTCATCGCACCAGGCCGTGTATACCGTAACGACTACGACCAAACGCACACGCCAATGTTCCACCAAGTGGAAGGCATGCTGGTTGATGAGAACGTAAACTTTGCTCAGCTGAAAGGCATCCTGCACGATTTCCTATGTAACTTCTTCGAAGAAGAAGTAGAAGTACGTTTCCGTCCATCTTACTTCCCATTCACTGAGCCTTCAGCTGAAGTAGACGTGAAAGGCAAAAACGGTAAATGGTTAGAAGTGCTAGGCTGCGGTATGGTTCACCCGAACGTGCTACGTAGCGTAGGTATCGATCCTGAAAAATACTCTGGTTTCGCATTCGGTATGGGTGTTGAGCGTCTAACAATGCTTCGTTACGGCGTGAACGACCTACGTGCGTTCTTCGAGAACGATCTTCGTTTCCTAAAACAGTTCAAGTAATCCAGAGGGTTCATCAACATGAAATTCAGCGAATCATGGCTTCGTGAGTGGGTAAACCCTGCGGTTACTACTGACGAGCTAACTCACCAAATTACAATGGCCGGTCTAGAGGTAGACGACGTTCTACCTGTTGCAGGGTCTTTTACTGGCGTTAAAGTCGGTCACGTTGTTGAATGTGGTCAACACCCAGATGCAGACAAACTGCGCGTAACTAAAGTTGACGTGGGTGAAGAAGAGCTTCTAGACATTGTTTGTGGCGCACCTAACTGTCGCCAAGGTCTGAAAGTAGCAGTAGCAACAGTTGGTGCTGTTCTTCCAGGTGATTTCAAAATCAAAAAAGCGAAACTACGTGGCCAGCCATCTCACGGCATGCTTTGTTCATTCACTGAACTAGGTATCGACGTTGAGTCAGACGGTATCATGGAACTAGCAGAAGACGCAGTAGTCGGTACTGATTTCCGTGAATTCCTAGGTCTAGACGACGTAACAGTAGACGTAGACTTAACAGCAAACCGCGCTGACTGTTTCAGCATTCGTGGTCTAGCTCGTGAAGTTGGCGTACTAAACCGTGCTGACGTGACTGAGCCATCAGTAGAAGCAGTTGCCCCTTCAATCGACGATAAAGTGTCTATCGAAGTGAAAGCGCCAGCTGCGTGTCCTCGTTACCTAGGTCGTGTTATTAAGAACGTAAACGTTCAAGCTGAAACGCCACTATGGATGCAAGAGAAACTGCGTCGTTGTGGTATTCGCTCTATCGACCCTGTAGTAGACATCACTAACTACGTTCTTCTAGAGCAAGGCCAACCAATGCACGCATTCGATCTAGCGAAGATCGAAGGTGGCATCGTAGTTCGTATGGCTGAGCAAGGTGAGAAGCTAACGCTTCTTGACGGCAACGAAGCAGAACTAAACGCAGATACACTAGTAGTTGCTGACCACAACAAAGCACTTGCAATCGCAGGTATCTTTGGTGGTGAAGAGTCTGGTGTAACAACTGAGACTAAAGACGTTCTACTAGAGTGTGCATTCTTTGCGCCTGACCACATCCGTGGTCGCGCACGCAGCTACGGTCTGCACACTGACTCTTCAATGCGTTTTGAGCGTGGTGTGGATTACGCACTACAAGTGAGCGCAATGGAGCGTGCAACACAGCTTCTTGTTGAAATTTGTGGCGGTGAAGTAGCACCTGTTGTTGCAGTAGAGTCTGAAGCAGACTTACCTAAGCCAAACAAAGTTGCTCTACGTCGTACTAAGCTAGACAACCTGCTAGGTCACCACATTGCAGATAGCGACGTAGTAGAAATCCTAGAGCGTCTAGGTTTGACGGTTGAAGCTTCAGAAGAAGGTTGGATGGCAGTAGCGCCAACATGGCGTTTCGATATCGCTATCGAGCAAGACCTAATTGAAGAAGTTGGCCGTATCTACGGTTATGACAACATTCCTAACCAACACCCAGCAGCAGCACTTAAGATGCACAACCACGTTGAAGCGGATCTTCCACTGAAACGCGTTCGTGATCTTCTTGTTGACCGTGGTTACCACGAAGCAATCACATACAGCTTCGTTGAGCCTGAGCAGCAAAAGCTAGTTGTACCTGGTGTTGAGCCTCTAGTACTTCCAAACCCAATTTCTGCAGACATGTCAGCAATGCGTCTTGGTCTTATCCAAGGTCTGCTGAACACGGTTGTTCACAACCAGAAGCGTCAACAGCCACGCGTTCGTCTATTCGAATACGGCCTACGTTTCATCCCATGTGAATCTGCAGAAAACGGCATGCGCCAAGAGCCTATGCTAGCGGGTGTTATCGCTGGTACTCGCGGTGAAGAACATTGGGATATCGAAACTAACACGGTTGATTTCTTCGACCTTAAGGGCGATCTAGAAGCGATTCTAGAGCTATCTGCGAACGAAAAAGCGTACTCTTTCGCTGCACTGTCACCTGAAAGCAAAAAAGCTAACCCAGCACTTCACCCAGGTCAATCTGCGGCAATCACCGTAGATGGCAAAGAAGTGGGCGTGATCGGTACCGTTCACCCTGAGCTTGAGCGTAAGTTCGGTCTAAATGGTCGTACTATCGTATTCGAAATCGAATGGTCTGCAATTAACAGCAAAGTGATCCCAGAAGCGGTAGCACTTTCTAAATTCCCTTCAAACCGTCGTGATATCGCGGTAGTAGTGGATGAAGCTGTTGCATCTGGTGACATTGTTAACGCTTGTCTAGAGCAAGGTGGCGAGTTCCTTAAAGATGCGAAACTGTTCGACGTTTACGTAGGTAAAGGCGTTGAAGATGGTAAGAAGAGCCTAGCAATCGCTCTGACTCTACAGTCACTTGAGCGTACGCTTGAAGATGCAGATATCGCTGGTGCGGTTGACGCTATCGTTGCTCACGTTTCTGAGAAGTTTGGTGCGTCTCTGCGTGACTAATCTCGCGTAACGTATCTTCTTAAGAAAATGAAAACCCTGCCAGTTTGGCAGGGTTTTTTATTTTTAGGATTACCTTATCGTTGTTCAAGTTCCTTACTGCTCGCACCATCCCTCATTACTTTAAAATACTAGACCAAACTAGGGATGGCCCTTACCCGAGATTAGGAACGTATTGTTTTTCAGCTAATACACGCTAACGATAGCTTGTTGGCGGTTAGGCAGCGAGTGAGAGGGTATAGCTAAGCAGAAGAGGTAGCGTAAGAATGCTGAAAAAGTTGCCAAATAGTACCATTGACGCCACTTTCATGGGTTCTATATTCAGCCTTTCCGCAAATAGGTAATTCATGACGGCTGGCGGCAGCATTGTGAAGAGCACCATCATTTGCAATTGCATCGTTGGAAGGGGAATTAACCAATAAATAAGTGCAAAAGCGACAGCACCAGTTGCCAGTGACTGCACGGTACACAACACACCAATCTTTAAACCGTCCAACCTTAAATGACACATTTGTGCCCCCAGAGATAAAAGCATCACGGGTACGGCCGCTTGCCCAAGTAGAGCCGTGGCTTCGTATAAAGGCGCCCATGCACCCACATTTGACACGTTGAGAAACAGAGCCAACGACGCTGCTAAAAAGATTGGCATCTTGACTATTTGCTTAAAAGGGTTGCCATGACTAAGCAGCATTACGCCTAAGCTGATATGCAAGCATGCTGACACGACAAACAAAAGCACTGCTGACGACAGCGCAATTTCTCCAAACGTATAGGTAAACAAAGGAATAGCTAGATTTCCGCTATTGCGAAACATATGTGGTGGCGCCCAGGTTTTAAACGAGAGTGACGTCCATCGACATACCGGGAGCATGAGTAGTGCGGGAATTAAAACCGCGACAATTGCCGCCAAAAGAAGCGGCCCCTGATTTGAATCGAGCGGCATGCTAACGAGTGACGAAAATACCAGTGCTGGCGTGAATACCTCAATATTAATGCGGTTTATTGGGCGAAAGTCAGGCTTGATGTAACGACCGACCAAATAGCCAACTCCGACAAGAGCAAAAACAGGGAAAAGAATATTTATGATTTGATTAATCATGGTCGCCTAGAAGCAGTGTAAGAAGCTAATGAGGAAATACACGAACTTCCACATTATCAATCTTTATATATGGCGTCATCGTTAAACAGCGAGAAGCGTGGGTTTAATCAAGCTTTCTAAGCACAGTTACAAAGTACAGGTGGTCATACCTTTTAATCTAATTGTTACGTATCGAGTTACATACAAATCACTGAATTTACGACAAGTTCTATGTCAAGTGTCTGTTAAATAACCAATATCTGATATTTTTATTAAATAGTGTTTAATGTTGATATTTAAACTACTTTTAGTTTTATAATCTGGATGTTTTTCCTGATAAAGATGAAACAAAAACAAAAATATCAAATTCCTGGCGTTTAACAATAATTTACGTAGTGCTATTCCTTTTGTTCGCCAAGAAAAAAGTTGGCGAAAATCATAAGCTTGTCATACACTTCCTGATGTAACCCCGATATGTTGTTGAATTGGTAGGGTAAAACTGCTCTGGCGCTACACTAACGTAGCATTGTTTAACATAGCTTTGAGGAAAGTTTTATGGCGCTCACAAAAGCCGAACTGGCAGAAAACCTGTTTGATAAATTAGGATTTAGTAAGCGGGACGCCAAGGAAACGGTGGAAGTGTTCTTTGAAGAGATTCGTAAGGCACTGGAAAGTGGCGAACAGGTAAAACTGTCAGGTTTTGGTAACTTTGATCTTCGTGACAAGAATGAACGACCTGGTCGTAACCCGAAAACTGGTGAAGATATTCCAATTACTGCTCGACGTGTAGTGACTTTTCGCCCGGGTCAGAAGTTAAAAGCTCGTGTAGAAAACCTGAAGAAAGTACAGTAAGCCGAATAAATGGATCACGCTAAGGCGTGGTCTTTTTTTTGCGTAAAATTCGTGTGCATACAAATGAAAACCACCGCAATGCGGTGGTTTTTCTGTTTATGAGAGACGCCTAATGATATCGGTTACGCCGCTTCTAGATGCGTTGTTAAGTATGGTTGCCATGCTTGTTGGTACAAGTTCTTAGACTGTGTACGCATGTTGCGAATAGAGGCAAGCTCTATTTCGCTTAGCTCACGTTTTTCCAACATCGCTTGACGTTCTAGTTTCTGGATTTTTTCGTATAGGTCGTGTTCGGGACCGCTTTTTACATCTGCGATTGCTTTCAAGTGCAGTTGAACTTCGGCTACTAGGTTTGTTTTTGGTAAACGAACGAGCAAGTTCAAGTCTCTATATCCTGAAGGGCCAGGTTTTTTGAATCGATTTTTTACTTTCACAATCGTTGTTTCACGCTCTAACGTTTCATAAATGGAGACTAAGCTGGCCACGTCTTCAGCTACAATCGTTGCACGTGCTAGGTCAGTAATACGTTCAACTTTCCCACCTAATTCTAAAGCTATCTTTTCTTCTGCTCGTTGTTTGGATTTCACGCCTGCGAAGTATGGCTGAGCGTCATTAAGAAGTGCGGTACTCTTACAGATAGTTTCAAGTTCAAATTGTGCTTGGTGTGCTTTGCTGTAAAGAATGTCGAAGTCAGAATATGGCTGAGTTGGCGTGGTGTCGATTGACTGAATGCCGTATAAACCGCTAAGGCTGTGTTTAAAAAGTTTCGAACAAACTTCGTTTTGGCTGGTTGAACGATTTTGTTCGCCACTAGGTGCAGGGGTAATTGGAAGTGCGGCAAATGCCGGTGCACGGCTAAGTACCAAAAGCATCAATGCTGTAGTACGAAGAAATAAGCTCATTCACTCTCCTTAACTTGCTTGTACTTAGAAAATAGGGAACATAAAAGTCGCTAAGTTCGGCAAATCAGGTACTAACTTATAAATGGGGCCATTACGAAAGATTCCAAGGTTTCAGTTTTATCTTGAAGTAGAATCGTGCGTTAGATCACCATTTCTCTTTTCTTTATTCTGATTATCAGATAAAGGCGCGTCTCCTATGAGACCGATTACATCCTATCACCGCAGTATTAACCAAAGATGAACGGCATAGACAAATTGAAAAAAAACGTTAGTCTTACCTCTCAAAATGAAAACAGCCGACAAGTAGAAAGTAAAATGAGAGACCAAGAATTTTGGCATAACAAATGGGCCAGCAATCAAATCGGATTTCACTTGGAAGATGTAAACCCGCTATTACCAGTATATTGGAAACACACTAATCCAAAGCGTGAAGATAAAGTGTTAGTTCCTTTATGTGGAAAGTCAGAAGACTTGATTTGGCTAGCGATGAAGCATGATTCGGTTGAAGGTGTTGAGCTAAGCCATATTGCTGTGCGTGCCTTTTTTGCTGAACATTTTTACACGCCAACGGTAACGCCTCTTAATGGCATGCACGAGCTTTATCAATTTGATGAGCTCTCTATTTATACTGGGGACTTTTTCACTGCACCAGTATCTCAAGCCGATATCATTTATGATCGCGCCGCGTTGGTTGCTTTACCGCAAGATATGCGAGAGGAGTATGTAGAGCGTCTCAAGCAACTTTTGAACCCAGGCGGTCGTATTTTGCTTGTTACACTCAACTATCCTCAAGAAGAGATGGCGGGGCCTCCATTTAGCGTGCCGGTCGAAGAGATTGAGCAGTTATTTTCAGGTTACAAAGTTACTTGTTTGAACGTAGATGAAGCTGACGAGAATCATCCTAAAATTGCGAAAAAAGGCTTAAGTCGCTTCTCTGAAGAAGTGTACTTAATCGAGAGTGAATAGGCTCTCTTCGGTTTGGAACACGAAATAGCGCAGCAATTTGAGCTGCGCTATTTTTGTATGAGTGGTTCGTATTTAATAAATGATATTCACTTTTGAAGCACTTTCAACAGCATCTTGAACGGCTTCTTCGGCGGTTTTTCGTCGCGTAAGGACAACACCTAAACGGCGGCGACCATCGATTTCTGGCTTACCGAATAGACGAACTTGTGTTTGAGGTTGAGCTAAAGCTTTGCTTAGGTTTTCAAAGCGAATGTTTGTGGAAGTCCCTTGTCCAAGAATAACAGCAGACGCAGATGGGCCATATTGCACAATATTATTAATTGGCATTCCGGTAAACGCGCGCACGTGGAGAGCAAACTCAGACATTTCCTGCGAAATCATTGTAACCATACCCGTATCGTGAGGGCGAGGAGAGACCTCATTGAAAATGACTTTATCGCCTTTGACAAACAGCTCTACACCAAAGATGCCGTAGCCACCGAGCGCGTTTACCACTTTCTCAGCCGTGTATTCAGCTGCTTTTACTGCGTTTTCTGACATAGCTTGCGGTTGCCATGATTCGCGGTAGTCGCCATCTTCCTGACGATGACCAATTGGAGCACAGAAATGCACACCGTCAACGGCTCTGATGGTCAATAAAGTGATTTCGTAATCGAAGTCGATAAAACCTTCCACGATAACGCGACCTGCACCCGTACGCCCGCCTTCCTGAGCGTAATCCCATGCTTTTGTAACGTCGTCTTCGGTCTTGATAACACTTTGCCCTTTACCTGAAGAGCTCATCACAGGCTTCACCACGCACGGAATACCCACATGCTCAACCGCGGCTTTGAAGTCTTCAAAGTTATCTGCAAAACGATAAGGTGAAGTCGTCAATTCCAGTTCTTCTGCTGCCAAACGTCGGATACCTTCACGATTCATTGTTAGCCTGGTTGCCTTAGCGGTTGGAACAACATTCAGTCCTTTCTCTTCAAGCTCTACCAGTTTGCCGGTTGCGATGGCTTCAATTTCTGGTACGACGTAAGTAGGTTGTTCCTTCGTAATAACTTCTTCTAAGGCGTTCCCATCTAACATGTCGATAACATAACTACGGTGAGCGACTTGCATCGCTGGAGCATTGGCATAGCGATCACAAGCAATCACTTCTAAACCAAGTCTCTGGCATTCAATGGCGACTTCTTTACCGAGTTCGCCAGAGCCTAAAAGTAATACACGGGTAGCATTTGCGCTGGTTGCAGTGCCAAACATAGTGTTCCCTTACAAAATAGAGTGGTGAGACAGAAATTGCAGGAGATCATACTGAAGTTTTATGACAAAGCAAACGTTTGCTTTTGGTTTTTAGGCAATAAAAAAGCTCTACATGCCGTAGAGCTTTTTATACTGAAATTGTCGCTTATGCGTTGACAAAACTAAGTGGAATATCTGGATTCAACGCTTCTAACGTTGATTGCGTATCAGCCAAATGACTGATCTTGCCTTCTGAGTTTTCTACCAGAGCAGCGGCTTTGATATTGTCAAAAGTTTCACCCGCAAGTAGTACTTGGATCAGCGCAACTTGTAATGGCGGCAAGCTAGGGTTAAACGCCGCATTTTCCGCATAAGCACCTTGGAATACACGGCCGCTAGCCATTTCTAATGCTAAGCCACTCAAGTTGTTGGTGTATGGAGAGTGGCTCATGTTCATCGCTTCAACTGCACTTTGGATGAGTGCGTCTTCATCATCACATGAGAACTGGTGTTTAACTTCTGCCATTAAGCCGGACTCGATACCGAGATCGTTTGGTCCAAAGGCTTCAGGCAGGTATTCATGAAGTGACTTTTCTTCGCGTTCTGGGAGCTGGATTTTAAGCTCGTTTGCGGTAGATAACTCATTCATGAACTGGCGGCAGTGACCACATGGGCTGAAGTTGATAGTGATATCCTTAACACCACGTTCGCCTTTCATCCAAGCATGGCTAATCGCAGACTGCTCTGCGTGAACCGTTTGACCCAACTGTACACCAAAGAATTCCATGTTGGCACCGAAGTAAAGGCGACCTGAAAGACCACGAACGATAGCGCCGACATAAAAGTCAGAAAGGGGAGCATAGGAGTACGCTGCGGCAAAAGGAAGTAGCGCAACACGAAGCTCTTTGTCTGATAGACCGGTAGCTGAAAGCAACTGCTCAAATTGTTGAACTGAAAGCGTAGCATCAAAATCATCAGCTTGGATGATAGGAGCAAGTTGTTTGGAAAGTGCTTCTGGAGCGCCTGCTAGCGCCTGTTCAATGCGACTTTTCATGTTGAATCCTTGTTATTGCATGGACAGTTATTCTATGTGAAAGATAGAAATGTTCCGTGCGTTAGATCACGATAAATAATGCAATTGATAATTCTGTTACATAATTAGAGTGAGCTCACACATGTATTCGATTGCACAGGTGTGAAGCGTTATCTCCGTCTCACAATTAACCATATCAGTATATATTCATATGACCAAGGAGCAGGAGTATGTTACTAACGCGACTTTTACCGCTATGCTACTTTATGCCTACGTAATCTAGAGCGAGTAGTAGCACCTAGAATGCTAATGCTATGAATGTATATCTCGATCAAGTCCCTTCACGATATTACTGGGTGAGGTTGATAGATAAGATAGGGTTTTGAAAAGGGTAAGGAAGAAGCGGAAAGGCTACGGCCTGCCGGAAGGAGGGCAGACCGAGAGCGCTTAACTATTGATATAGCCAGACCGCCAAAGCAAAAAAACTTGGAGCCAAAATAGAAGTTATGATCCCACATAAAACCAATGCGAGTGATGAGAACGCGGCATCTATGGGCTGTTTCTCTGCACAAGTAGCGGTGCCTAAGGCATGAGAGACTGTACCCATTGTAAGACCACGTGCAATCGGGTGTTTAATTCCAATCAAGTTGTAAATTGGGTATGCCAAAATTGCGCCCAATAAACCGACAATCAGAACCAAGATCGCTGCAACGGCGGCTTCACCACCGAGGTGACTCGATATTTCCATCGCTATTGGTGTAGTGACGGATTTACCCACTAGACTCGCGATTAAACTGATATCCGCTTTGAAAGCGACTGCGATCAAGGTGGTTGTCATCATCGACATCACACTGCCTACTGTGCAAGCGAAAGTGATGATTCGCCAGTTTGCTTTAATTTGTGGTAGTTGTTCATATAGTGGATAAGCCAGAGCAACTACAGCAGGTTGAAGCAAAAAGCTAATTCCTTCGTTATCCGCATAATACGTTTCAAATGGCACATTTAAGTAAGTAAGCAAAGGAATGAGTACTGCGATACTGATCAGCAAAGGGTTTGCTAGAGGATTGTTCACTTTGATTGCGATTTGGCGAGCGATAAGAAAAACCGCAATGGTAACAACTAACCACATATCAGTGTTTCTCCTGTAGCAAGTAATCCAGCAGCCAAGCGAGGCTGACCAGTACAATGAGTGAACCGCCAACTGCGCTAGCAATGATAGGGAGGGCATTAGCGAGTAGCATATCGAAATGTTGCATTAATCCCACGCTAATAGGAACGAACAATAAGATCATATAGCGGATAAATAGCGTGGCGCCCGGTTTGACCCAGTCGACTTTTACAAGCCCAAGAGTCATGGAGAAAAACAGTACGAGCATACCGATGACACTTCCTGGAACGGAAACGCCAGTGAACTTTTGAATGGTAATTCCGATGCCAAGTGCTCCCATGATGAGGAAGATTGAAATGAGCAGTTGGATCAGTTGTAAGAATCGTTCTTTAATCATTTTGACAGTATATAAACAACAAGCACACCATAAGGTGCGCTTGTATTAGGAGGAGTTAGGAAGCTAAGCTCTCTACATAACGGTACACGGATTTTAATATCGCAATCTTCTTTTCGTCACTTTCATGTTCGTGAACTAAGTTTTCTAAATTCAGCATGTACTCTTCAATTTGGCTTTCAAACACTTCTCGACAGTGTAGTGCCCAGCGTCTTTGTTCTTGCTCGTCTAATGTGCCTGGGAAGTTACGCGCACGATAGCGGAACAATAGAGGTTTAATACGCTTGTCATCAAATTCAATGTCTAATGCAGCAAGATTATTCGGGTCGGTTTCTCGAATGATATCCATAGCTGCGCGATCAGCCGGAGAAAAGAACCCGTCGTAAAGCTGTGTATCGACGTCATCACTTTTATCGAATTTACGCTCGACGGAAAAGAGGCTAATCAGCTTTTCTCTAATTTCAGGATGTTGGCGCAACAAAGCGAGATTGGCGAGACATTGTTGGCGATCAATGCCAATAGACTCTGCATTTTCAGCCGTTAACGTTTTTGCAGGGGCGAGAATAGGGCATTTGTTCAAATGAACTAGTTTAACTGGCACTGGTAGCAATTCACCAAGATCTTCGCGCTTAGTGTAGAGTCTTTCGTGCAGCTCTTCTGCGGATAGCTCAAGAATAGGTTGAGGGTCTTTCGCTAAATCGATGGTGATAACGGCGTTATTATTGGTTGGATGCCAAGCAACAGGCACAATCCAGCTAGTGTACTGGCATTCGCGCCCTAGCATGCCTGAAACGTGCATCAACGGTGTCATGTTGACGATGTCGACTAAATCATTGAGCTTGCGCTTTTGGCGCATAGAAAAAAAGTAATCAAACAATTTTGGTTGCGCTGCTTTTACTTTCTTTGCCATTTCGATAGTCGCAACCACATCTGCCATGGCATCGTGCGCGTTACTATGTTCTATGCCGTTAGCCACAGACAAGTGTTCTAATTTAAAGCTAGTGAAGCCATCTTCGTTTTCTGGCCATTCTACGCCTTCTGGGCGAAGGGCATGGCACGCGCGTAGTACATCGAGTAAATCCCAACGTGAGTTACCGTTTTGCCAACTCCATGCGTATGGATCGATAAAGTTGCGATAACAAGTATAACGGGTCACTTCGTCATCAAAGCGAATGCTGTTGTAGCCTAAACTGGTAGTATTGGGTTTCGCGAGTTCAGCGTGAATCTTAGCGATAAACTCTGGCTCAGAAAGGCCTTCTTGAACCGTTTTTTGCGGAGTAATACCAGTAATAAGTGCAGCTTCAGGAGACGGAAGATAATCAGCAGGTGGCTGGCAGTACATGACTAAAGGCTCGCCGATGATATTAAAGTTTTCATCTGTACGAACACCAGCGAACTGGCTTGGGCGATCTTTCGCGGGGTTGGTTCCCCATGTCTCATAATCAAAGAAGAAAAAAGTGGGCTGATTATCTTGGTGCATTCTGCTTACCGTTTACAAAACCGATGACAGTATTAGACCATTCAACGCCTTGACTAGCAACGAAAGATGCAAGTTGAATTTTTGAAAATGAAAAAAGCCGATGGTGAACCATCGGCTTGATATTTTACGTTTTATCGCTTTGGAAGGAATTTGAGTTCTATGCTCGTGTTTCTTCCAATGTTGCTTCACTTTCTGGTGACTTCAGCACTCGGCTAGCAATTGTACCCGCAGTCATTGAACCTGAAACGTTTAGTGCGGTACGTGCCATGTCAATCAGTGGTTCAATAGAGATAAGCAGCGCCGCGATGGTCACAGGTAAGCCCATTGCAGGAAGAACAATCAAGGCTGCAAACGTCGCACCGCCGCCGACACCTGCAATACCAAATGAGCTGATGGTGATAATCGCAATCAATGACAGGATAAAGTGAAGATCCAGAGGGTTGATACCCATTGTCGGAGCTACCATCACTGCAAGCATTGCAGGATAGATACCCGCACAGCCGTTTTGGCCGATAGTGGCACCAAACGATGCTGATAGGTTTGCAATCGCTGGTGGAACGTTAAGCTTGGTGATTTGCGCTTCTACGTTTAGTGGGATCGTTGCTGCTGAGCTACGAGATGTAAACGCGAAGGTCAGTACAGGCCAGATTTTCTTAAAGTATTCCGCAGGGCTAACGCCGACAAAAGAGACTAATACACCGTGAACAACAAACATCAGTGCGATAGCAACATAAGACGCCACAATGAAGCCAAGTAGGTTTAAGATGTCGCCTGCGCTTGATGTCGCTACCACTTTTGCCATCAGTGCTGCGATGCCGTATGGCGTTAGCGCCATGATCATCTTCACTAATCGCATAACGATTGACTGAGCTGCTTCTACGAAAGTACGAATAGGTGATTCCAACTCTGCTTTTTCCATCATCACTTTACGAGCGGCGATACCAGTTAACACGCCGAAAATCACAACAGCGATAATTGATGTCGAGCGAGCACCTGTTAGATCAGCAAATGGGTTGGTTGGAATGAAGCTAACTAGCATTTGAGGAATAGTTAGGTCACTTACTGTACCAGCACGGCTTTCTAAAACGGCGATACGAGCGGTTTCACGCGCGCCTTCAGTTAAACCTTCTGCTGAAAGGCCAAATGTCGTTGTCACCAAGATACCGATAAGTGCAGCAATTGCAGTCGTTACTAGAAGAACAGAGATGGTCAGGCCAGAAATTTTACCTAATGATCCACCTTTCTCCAATTTAACAACTGCAGAGATCATCGATACCAATACTAGTGGCATGATGACCATTTTCAGTAGACCAACGTAGCCACTGCCTACAATGCCTACCCATTCAAGTGTTTGAGCAATAGCGCTGTTGCCTTCACCGTGAATGAGTTGCAAAGCAAGACCAAAAAGAGAACCGGTAACAAGACCGATCAAAACGAGACGTGAAAGAGTGTGTTTCTTTTGTTGTTGATTAAATAGAAAGAACAATATGCCAACAAAGACGGCTAGAGAGGCTATCACTGCAAAATTCATAATTTGACCTTATCAACCAGCCGAAGTGGCGGTTGTTTTTTATACGGGGTTTTATACGGATTTATTTATGGAGCGTAAGATAACGCTCGTGATATAACTTTAAAAATGACAAACGGGTATTAGCTAGATCTAAAATGAATATAAAAACGAGATCTAAGTCGCGTGAGAGTGTGAATTAGCACGTTAATTGTACAAAATGGTTATTCGTAGTGATGCAGTAAGTCACGCATTTCTTTCCTTTGTAAGTAAACCACCGAGTCTTCTTGATAACTGAAAAGTTGATAAATCATCGCTTTGGCGACATCTTCTGCTCGAATAGGTAAAAAGTTGGACAGTTTGCCTAGCATAAGTGGGCGAATTACCTTAAACAGAGTTTGTACTAACTTCTCGTCCATTCTTGGGTTTTGACGTTGACCAACAAGCGGGCCTGGGCGAACAAATACGATTTCCTCAAAATCCATAGCTTCGATTCGTTGTTCCATTTGTCCTTTACAAGCTAAGTAATGGGATGGCGATTTACTATTTGCACCGAGGCTAGAAACAACCGCAAGGCGTTTGACTCCGATTGTTTTCATTTGTTGGGCGACTTTGCACACCAGATCAACATCTACTCTACGCAAATTATCCTTACTGCCTGCTTGCTTAAGGGTCGTGCCTAAACAGATAAAGCCGATGGTTGGTGTTGGTTGGTTCTCATCCCATTGGTGGATAGAAAGGTCTGCATCAATGAGAGGAATAAGCTTGTTGTCCACATCTAGGACGCCATCGAGTGGGCGGCGAGAAAGATAATATAATGTTCCAACACCTGATTGATTAATGAGGTTTGCAATGACTTTTGAGCCTACTAAGCCAGTTGCACCGGCGATGATTGCGCAGGTGTTGTTATCCATATCTTTTCTCCTATATGGGAACATAGTCTAAGCTATTGTAGCGGATTTCAACGAGTTACTTATAATCTCGTGCAAGAAAGGTGAGACGCTCTGCGAACTCGGCAGACTATCCTGAGATAAACTTGATTAGCGCTGCCCCAATTGGATGCAAGTGTATACAATAGTGGGCGCGCAAAAACTGTCGCTGAACAAGACCTCTTGAACAACAGAACACCTCTCACCCAGACAACATCAAAGGAACGTAAAAAATGGATGACTCTTTTGCTGCGGAGATACAAGCACGCATAGATAACAAAACCAAACCCGTCGGTTCTTTAGGCTTATTGGAAAAGGTGGCACTGCAGTTAGCTCTTATTCAAAGTCAGAATAAACCTCAGCCAGTTGATTCCATCGCTATCTGCAAACCAAGCATGCTGGTATTTGCTGGAGATCACGGCGTTGCAGAGGAGGGTGTGAGCATTGCGCCAAGCGAAGTCACTCAGCAAATGGTGGCTAACTTTCTCGCTGGCGGCGCAGCCATCAACTGTTTTTGCGACATCAATGGCATTCAACTCAAAGTAATAGATTGCGGCATGTTGGCTCCTATTGATGTGCTTGTTCCAGAATTTAAAGCCCATCCCAACTTGGTTGAACAACGGTTGGGTAACGGTACGGCTA
The DNA here is from genome assembly GCF_033338535.1 of Vibrio sp. Vb2131. NCBI lineage: Bacteria > Pseudomonadati > Pseudomonadota > Gammaproteobacteria > Vibrionales > Vibrionaceae > Vibrio > Vibrio sp. Vb2131. Next base: position 77,897 of record NZ_JAWOSW010000002.1, on the reverse strand, counting down.
ATTTTTCTAAACAATCCGCGATGTCCCCAGAACAAGTGGCGCTAGGTTTAGAATATGGTGCGAAGATTGCTGAGCAAACCATTTTGCATGGTTCAAACCTCTTGATGTTCGGCGAGATGGGCATCGGTAATACCAGTTCGGCCTCAGCACTGTTATCGGCGCTGAGCTCATTAGATATTGATTATTGTGTTGGCGTTGGCACTGGAATCAATCAACAGCAGTTGAGCCGCAAATATAAATTGGTAGCACAGGGGGTAAACCGATGTCGAGGTCTTGATACTAAAGCGATTCTTGCACAGGTTGGAGGTTTTGAAATCGTACAAATGGTGGGCGCTTTTTTAGAAGCCAAGCGGCTTAAAACTCCAGTTTTAGTGGATGGGTTTATCGTATCGGTAGCGGCTTATATTGCGACGTTGCTAGATGAAGAAACGCGTGAATACATGTTGTTTGCCCATCGCTCTGAAGAAAATGGACATAAATTTGTATTGGAACATCTTAAAGCAGAACCTCTGCTCGACCTTGGTTTACGGCTAGGGGAGGGAACAGGAGCCGCTCTTGCCTTACCCTTGTTAAAAGCTGCCGCTCAGTTTTACAACAAAATGGCGAGCTTCGAGAGTGCAGGAGTTACAGTATAGTGTCAGTCCCTGATAATTCTGAGAAAGTCACGCCGTCATCGTTAAGATACCAGTGGGAGTTATTTCTATTAGCTACCAGTTTTTTTAGCCGCTTACCCGTGCCCCAAGCGTTGCCTTACAGTGAAGAACGCATGAATCAGGCAGGCCGTTACTTTGCGTTAGTTGGTCTCGTGCTTGGAGCACTTTGCGCTTTGGTATTCTCGCTCACCTCAATTTTTTTCCCAGAGTCGGTTGCCATAGTATTAACGATGGTGTTTAGCTTATTGTTAACTGGGGCTTTTCACGAAGACGGCTTGACCGATATGGCGGATGGCATTGGCGGTGGCATGACCGTAGAGCGACGCCTCTCTATTATGAAAGACAGTCGTATTGGCACTTATGGTGCCGCCACTCTCATTATGGCGTTATTGGCTAAGTATGTTTTTTGGAGTGAACTGGCTAACTTGCCGCACTTTTGGTTGGTCATTGTCGTCGCTTACACCGCAAGCCGAGCACTAGCAGCGACGCTTATTTATGACATGCCTTATGTCAGTGACAGTGATACGTCGAAAAGTAAACCGCTAGCAAGTCGCCAGTCTTCTCTAGAAGTCTCCATTTTGTTGTTTACTGGTGGCGTAACATTGCTTGTGCTTGGTATCGCGGATGCGATCTTGATATCGCTTGTTCTCGTGGTATTTCGTTTGATGTTCAAACGTTGGTTAACCAAGAGAATTGGCGGCTTTACGGGGGATTGCCTTGGCGCAGCGCAACAGTTGTCGGAACTGCTTATTTATCTCACTATGATTGGGTTGTATCACTCCTCATGAAGCAATTGATACTCGGTGGCGCGCGCTCTGGGAAGTCGCATTTGGCAGAAAAAACAGCTAAGCAATTATCGGTCGCTTCTCATCGATCATTACACTATGTTGCAACCGCGCTGCCATTTGACCAAGAAATGCGAGAGCGAATAGCGCATCATCAAAAGCAACGCGGGGGCGAGTGGCAAGAGCATGAATGCCCCCTTCATTTATCTGAGTTACTGACAAATTTCTCTAACACCGATGTTGTACTGGTCGATTGTTTAACCTTGTGGCTCAATAATTGGATATTTGAGTTAGGTGATGAATGTTCCAATGAGAAGCTAGAAGCAGAAATTGAAAAGCTTATACAGGTGGTACGTGGCTCAGATGCGACGTTAATATTCGTCTCTAACGAGGTTGGAATGGGCATTGTACCTTTGGGGGCAGTTAGTCGTTATTTTGTGGATAATGCAGGACGGATGAATCAAAAACTAGCCAGTGTTTGCCATCGCGTTACCTTTGTTGCTGCTGGTTTGCCGTTGGTTCTTAAAGAGTAGGATGGAACAAAATGAAAACACTCAATATCTATCTTGTGCGTCATGGAAAAGTAGACGCTCTACCAGGACTCCATGGCCAAACAGATGTAAAAGTTACGCCTGCTGATCAAGAGAGTATTGCTCGGGCTTGGGCCGAGAGTGGACGAGGTGTGGGTGGAATAATTACTTCTCCGCTTTCACGTTGTCAAGAACTGGCAAACATCATTGCTGAACAGCAATTATTACCAGTAATGACGGATGAGTCTTTACAAGAGATGGCATTTGGTGATTTTGATGGTATGCCTTTTGATATGCTCACTGAGCAGTGGAAAAAGCTAGATGCTTTTTGGCAATCGCCAGCACAACATACGTTGCCGAATGCTGAGAGCTTAAGCACATTTTCTGAGCGCATATGTCGCGTTTGGTCTCAAATCATCAACGATATCAATGACAATCTACTTATCGTCACGCATGGTGGCGTCATTCGTATGATTCTTGCTCATGTATTGGAGTTAGATTGGCGTAACCCAAAGTGGTATTCGACGTTGTCGATAGGAAACGCTTCTGTCACGCATGTAACAATTACCATAGATGAGCAAATTTACGCCTCGGTGCGTTCGATTGGCGTACCTCTTTTAACTCGTTAATTTATAAATATTAAAATGCCTAAAGCGATATTGCTTATGGGCATAGTCACGGAAGATGTCAGTGGAAGCCCATCTGCTAGGTGCAGGAAGCGAAAATTGACTCAGTTACATAAAAAGGAAATATAGAAATGACAACGCCGAGTTGGGATTTGTCCATCGTTTATAACGACCTTTCTGACCCACGAATTCAAGACGATATTGCTCTTGTGGAACAATGTATTGATCTTTTGAATAAACAATCAGCAGATTGTGGCAACGTAGAGATCATGCAAAATGCGATTTTAACCAATGAAGCCGCGAGTCGTTTAGCGGGCACAGTTGCAAATTTTGCGAGTTGTTATGCTTCTGTTGATGCAACAAACGCCGAAGCGAAATCGTTACTTGGTAAAATGACCCGCATCTTTTCGGAGCTTTCCCAAGCGTTCAGTCCCTTTGATTTGACATTAACTCATGCCGACGAAGAGTTTATCTTGCGCGTGTTAGACCATGAGAATCCTGATATCAGTGGGCAAGCTTTTTCTATCTTGAATTCTAGAAAGTTGGCGGATAATCGTCTTAGCAACGCAGAAGAACAGTTACTGGCTGCGATGAGTGTGGATGGCAAATCGGCTTGGGGTAACCTATACGATAACCTGACTGGCTCATTGAAAGTGAAGCTTGAGTACACAGATGGTAATAGTGAAGAGCTTGGGTTTTCTCAAGCGGCAAGCATTCTTTATGGTTCTGAATTCGAGCGTCAAGAAGCCGCGTGGCGAGGCGTACAAGATGCAATGCAAACGCACCAAGAATCATTCGCTGCGATTTTGAATGCGTTAGCAGGATGGCGCTTAACTGAAAACAAAAAGCGTTCTACGAAGCGTGAAGTTCACTTCCTAGAGCCGAGTTTGCATGGTAGCCGAATCCAAGCTGAAACTTTAAATGCGATGATGACCGTAGCCAAAGACAGTCGAGCTATTGGTCAGAAAGCGGGTTTATTGATGGCGCAAGTACATGGTCTGGATGAGATGAAACCTTGGAATCATCTGGCGGCTATGCCTGCTTTGAGCGGTGAAGCGAAGGTTTACGACTTTGATGAAGCGATTGATGTTATTTGTGAAGCATTTGAAACAGTAAACCCTGAGATGTCGGAGTTTGTCCGTTTGATGGTACAAAATGGTTGGATTGATGCCGCGCCAAATGCTAACAAGCGTCTTGGCGCATACTGCACCAAACTGCCAGCAACGCGAACACCACTTGTGTTTATGACTTGGAGTGGCAGCCGTTCAGACCTTATGACTCTGGCACATGAACTTGGCCATGCGTTCCATAACTGGGTTATTCGTGATTTGCCACTTTGCCAAACTTACTACCCAATGACGTTAGCAGAAACCGCCTCTATCTTTGCAGAAAACATCGTTCGTGATCATTTGATTTCGAAAGCTGAGAGCGTTGATGAAAAGCTCGAGATGTTGTGGGAAGAGTTGTCATCTGCGCTAGCTTTAATGATCAACATTCCGGTTCGCTACGAGTTTGAAAAATCGTTTTATGAACGCCGCCAGGATGGAGAGTTAACCGCAGATGATTTCTGTGAGTTGATGTCAGAAACTTGGAAAGAATGGTATGGCGACGTAATGAGCGAACCGGATCCGTACTTCTGGGCAAGCAAGCTGCACTTTTCTATTGATAGCGTGAGTTTTTATAACTACCCATACCTATTTGGTTTCTTGTTTAGCAAGGGTATCTATGCACAGCGAGAAACCAAAAGCGAAGCGTTTTACACCGATTACATCAATTTGCTGCGCGATACAGGCTGCATGATGGCGGAAGATGTCGTCGAAAAGCACCTGTCGATGGATTTAACCCAGCCAACGTTTTGGCAGCAGAGTGTTGAGCTAGTGCGTGAAAAAGTCGATGAGTTTGAGCGTTTGCTCGCACAGCGCGGCTAAGTTTTTCGCAGTGTTGATGCATAATCTGCTTTATAGCTACAAAAATTTGATCAAATCATAATGATCTTAATCAGGGCTGTGGTAAAGTTCACAGCCCTAACACTTTGTAATTGTTTGAAAATTAAACGCCTCAATGCTTGATTTGAGTGCCTGGCGCGAAAAGGCATCGGATTTTCGAGGGAAATAGTGATTTCTACTCATAAGTGAGATCGCAGCAACAAAAATCCTTTGTACAATTTATTAACATATCCGCCGTGCTATTAAGGAGTAACGCATGACGAAGTCTCTCTTTCGCCAATCGTTTTTAACTGACACGTTAGATGTTCATATTGATGTTGCACCAGCGGAGCAGGTGCTTTCTAGCGGTGTAAAACTTAAACTCTATCAGCGTGGTGTATTAGAAGTAATCCCTGCGAATTATACTCAGGATACGAAGAACATCATCATCTCTTGTGGGGTTCACGGAGATGAAACCGCACCGATGGAGCTGGTGGATTCCATTATTCAAGACATAGAATCTGGGTTCCAGACGGTCGATACCCGTTGTCTGTTCATTATCGCTCACCCAGAATCCACTCTGGCGCACACGCGATTCCTCGAAGAAAACCTCAACCGTCTGTTTGACGAAAAAGAACATAAACAGACAAAAGAGCTTGTTATCGCCGATACACTTAAGCTGCTTGTTCGAGATTTTTATCAGGATACCGACCCGACAACACGCTGGCACCTTGATTTACACTGCGCGATTAGAGGCTCGAAGCACTATACGTTTGCAGTAAGTCCTAAGACTCGTCATCCTGTGCGCAGCAAGGCATTGATCGATTTCTTGGACAGTGCACACATTGAAGCTGTGCTCCTGTCAAACTCACCATCGAGCACGTTTAGCTGGTACAGTGCCGAGAACTTTGGTGCGCAGGCTCTCACAATGGAGCTTGGACGCGTGGCTCGTATTGGTGAAAATGACCTCGATAAACTGACCGCGTTTGATTTGTCTTTACGTAATTTGATTGCGGAAACGAAGCCAGAACACCTACCAAAACCATGCATTAAGTATCGCGTAAGTCGCACAATCGTTCGTTTGAACGAAGACTTTGACTTTATGTTCGACGATAATGTTGAAAACTTCACCTCATTTGTTCACGGCGAAGTGTTTGGTCATGATGGCGACAAACCATTAATGGCGAAGAATGAAAACGAAGCGATTGTCTTCCCGAACCGCCACGTCGCAATAGGTCAACGTGCAGCTCTGATGGTTTGTGAAGTGAAAACCCGTTTTGAAGAGGGTGAGTTGGTTTACGATTAATCCAACATTGCTTTGAGAAGTTAATTGCAATTTACCGAGGCTTAACTGTAAGGTTAAGCCTCGTTTGTTTTTATCGGCCGCTATGGATTTTCAACAACTTATCCTGAACAAGGAACGACGCTGGCAACGTAACCTGATGGTTATGTCGATCGTGCTCGCTGTACTCTCTGCCATTCACTTGATGGTCGGAGAAATTTTCCTTTCTCCTTTTCAATCCTTATCTGCATTTGAACAGAAGTTATTGGTGGACTTGCGTTTACCGAGGTTAGTGTCTGCGGCAATTATTGGTGCTGCGTTAGCGGTATCTGGCGCGACGTTACAAGTGTTGCTTGGGAACGTGTTGGCTGAACCTGGCGTGCTCGGTATATCTGGTGGTGCAAGCTTAGCAATGGTCTTAATCATGTTCGCGTCACCTGTTCTTCCTACCCCGATTGTTTTTATGTTGGCAGCGATTGCAGGCTCGATGGTCTTCACGTTTGTTTTGGTGGCGATAGCAAGGGCAATGCACCTGACGACGGCTCGATTGCTTTTGGTTGGGGTCGCATTGGGTATTTTATCGAGCGCGATTGTGACGTGGGCTTTTTACTTTAGTGATGATCTTAGCTTACGCCAACTGATGTATTGGTTAATGGGCAGTATTGGCGGTGCGAGTTGGTATCAACATACCGTTACCTTGGTGATGTTACCGGTGCTCATCTGGTTATGTTGTAAAGGCAAATCGCTTGATAGATTGATGCTGGGTGAGATTCATGCGACCCAATTGGGTGTCGATGTGCATCAAATGCGTTGGAAATTGATCCTCGCCATTTCTGTTTTGGTGGGTAGTTCAGTCGCTTTGGGTGGCATCATCAGTTTTGTTGGTTTGGTGGTGCCGCACTTGTTGCGTTTGGCTTTTGGTACGGAAAACCGTTATTTATTGCCACTTTCTGCAATATCTGGTGCTGCGTTGCTTGTATTTGCTGACATCGGCGCAAGACTGTTATTGGACTCCGCAGAGTTACCTTTAGGTGTCATGACAACATCGATTGGCGCACCTATTTTCATCTGGATGCTGGTGAAGAGTCATGATGCACGTTAAACATATGTCGGTTGGTAGTCGATTATTGCCTCTTTCTTTTGAATGCAAAGCTGGCGAAATCGTACATATCGTTGGGCCTAATGGTTCCGGTAAGAGTACTTTATTGGCTGCGATTTCTGGTACGTTAAGTCACCGAGACGGTATGAGTGGTGAAGTGTACGTTGGCAACAAAAACTTGCTTACTTTACCGTTGTCAGAGCAAGCTCATGTTCGAGGTTATTTGTGTCAGCAATCGCGCCCAGCGTTTAATGTTGATGTGTTTCAGTATCTCGCTTTATCTCTGCCAAGTGGTGCTGAGATTGCGGATATCAAAGTGCGTGATGCCGTCAATATGGTGGTGGAGCTGGTACAACTGCAAGATAAGCTTCATCGCAGTATTCAAACATTATCCGGTGGTGAGTGGCAGCGTGTCCGATTAGCAGGTGTATGTTTGCAGGTGTGGCGTACCATTAATCCTTTTTCGCAGTTTTTAATTTTGGATGAGCCAGCAGCACCGTTAGATATTGCGCAAGAGGGTCTGCTCTATCAATTGATTAACGCTATGGCGGCGCAGGGAATTGGAGTATTGGTTGCTAATCACGATCTCAATCGCACATTAAAGCACGCAGATAAAGTATTGCTGCTTAACAACGGTGTGCTGCACTCATCAGGAAATGCCGATACTGTGCTAACGGAAGAAGCTCTCGGGGAAGTGTTCAATACTCAAGTCAAAAAGGTCATCGTAGATGAGCAACCTTATTTAATCTTTGATTAGTATTTAGGGACAATAAAAAACGACCTACTTGAGGTCGTTTCTTTAATCGAGAAAGCCAAACTTAACGCTTACTGAGTTAACGGTTTTAGATCTGCTGGGCGGTAGTAAACAGATTTGAGTACTTTGCCTTTACGAATGGTTTTACCTTCCGATACGAAATCTTCGGCGCATTTCGCGATGATGTATTCACCTTTCTGCACCGCCATCAACTTGATGCCTTGTTCTGCGTAGAATGCTTCTGTTTCTGAGTACTCTTGCTCGTTACGGCATACTTTGCTCATGTTGCTTGAGTGTACTTCATCCCAGCAAGGAATAAACTCGATACCACGGTTTACCGCAACGTTTAATAGAAGATCAATTAAGTAGCTGATCGCCAGGTTGTCTTCTACTTTGCTGTGGCCAAGATGAACGAGACGGCCCATTAATACATACACGCTGTCTACGATGGCATCTGCTTGCTCAGTTTTACAATCTGCTTCTGCTAGCTCTGTTAGCTCTTCGATCGCCAAAGAGGTATGTAGTGTATCTGCTTGTGCATCAAGGCTTGCAGCGTCTGCGACTGGTAAGTCGAACGTACTACGGAACTCGGTGATATCACGGTATAAGTGATCAAAAATCTCTTGGGTTAGCTTTGACAGTTGCATTCTAATTTCCATTGAATCGATTGAAGCGGCAATGATACCAAACCGCACTTTGAACCCCAAGGGCATTGCATCTAACTGGTGATAAATCTGCCTTTGGGGAATGGTGGTGCTTAACGAAATAGGTAAGGGAACAGCTTTTTACGTTCTTCCTCTGAAAGGGCGGAAACACGAGCGATGTTCGTATCGGGAATGGATTCAGGATCAGGATAGTGTTTTAGTACCTTTTCCATACTCTCTTCGCGAATCAAATGGAAGATCGGGTAAGGAGAACGATTGGTCAGGTTTTCGTCGTCTTCAGGCCTTGCGCCGCCAAAACAGTAATCAGGATGGAAAGTCGCTACTTGGAAAATACCTTCCCAGTTTTGCTGCTTAATTAATCCTTCAACCCAATCTATGCAAAAGTTGTAGTCCCAGAAATCTTGTAGCATGTTGGGAACCACAACCAACGTGGTCTCAAGTTGTTCGGGCTCTGTGTTACTCAGCTCAATCAGTTGCAATAAAATATCTTCAAGAAGCGTTTCTTCTTGAGTCGCTTCACTAACAAAGATTTTGATTTGTTTATTACGTTGCGGCTTGGCAGCAAACGGACAAAGGTTGAGACCGATTACTACATCGTTGAGCCATTGATCGACCTGTTGAGTGATCGCTTCGATATCTGTGTTTTGTGTTGAACGCGTTGACATACGACTTTCTGGTTTTTATTAAAGTAGCGCAAGCATAGCAGAGTTGGTTATCCAAGTAACCAGAGAGGTATTACGCAAATGAGCGTACCTTAGCTACTCTTTAAACTCGCAGCGTCAGGTGTTTGGTCAGTGTGCTTTCTTTCGGCAATGTGTTTCAAATACGCAATCGCAGCAAACATCGCTAGGTAGACTGCGCTTCCCCCCATAAGAACACTCGACCAACCACCATGTTGCCAACAATAAAGAAGTAAGAATCCTCCCAAACTACCGCCTACATAGTAGTGTACTAAGTAGAGCGCAGTCGCGGTGGCTTTGGCGCGAGTGGCATTCTGACCGACCCAACCGTAGGCGAGGGTATGAGTAAAGAAGGCACCAAAACTTATCAGCAACAACCCAAATAGCATTGCAGTCAAGCTTTCAACCGCCGCAATCCACATCCCCGTCATGCTCACTATCGCGCCCAAGAACATGCCGAGGATTGATGAATAACGTTTACTCCAGTGGCCTGCGCAACGAGAGGAGAAAGTTCCTCCCAAGTAACAAATAAAGATCAGTGAGGCCAACCCGACGGGCACATTGTGAGGTTCACTCACCAGACGGAACCCCATTACGGAGTAAAGGTTGACGAACAAAGCAAAGTTGAGTCCTCCTATCAGCATCGCGAACCACACGCGTTGGTTTTTAAAATGACCAATAAGCGCACGATTTTGATGGCGCAAGCTGCTTGATGACGGGGTGAAGTTGCGCTGTGTTGGCAATAAATAGTGAACGCCAATGACACCAAGAAGAGTGAACACCATCATAACTTCAATGGCAACATCAACATTGAAATTGTCCGCCAATAAGCCGCCGCTAATACGTCCTGCAATACCGCCTAATGAGTTAGCCGCAATGTACGTTCCAATTGCCATCGAGAAAGCGTGCTTGTCGAGCTCTTCTGCCATGTAAGCCACGGCGACCGCAGCAAAAGCGGCGAGCGCGACACCGATCAGTGCTCGACATACCACCAAAAACAGGAATGAGTCACCAAACAGCATCAAAGCGGAAAGGGTAGGAATCGAAAACAGACCAGCCATCATGACTGGCTTTCGTCCCACTGATTCTGACAACACAGCCATCGGAACGAGGCTAAAAGAGAGAGCGAGTGTTGAGGCCGCAAATAACCAGTTCACTTGCGTTTCTGAGATCGTGAAAATTTGGGCAAAAGTGGGCAGCATTGGCTGTAGTAGGTATAAATTTGAAAAAACTAAGAAGGAACCAAGCGCTAGCGAGAGCGTAATGCGTTTGTATTCCGGTGTGCCAAAACTGACCATGAATCCTGCCTAATGTGAGCAAATGGAGAGACTGTGATCAATCTATCAGTTCGTTATAAATTAAAAAAATATATTAAAAATATGGACACCATATATTTTTGATCTAATGGAATCGAAACAACTTAAACATTTTCTGGCGGTCGCTGAACATGGAAATATTACCCATGCGGCGAAAGCCCTGCATATTGCCCAGCCCGCATTAAGCATTTCTATCAAAAAGTTTGAGCAGTCTTTGGGCGTTACCCTATTTCGCCGTGATGATAAAAAAATCAGCTTAACGAAAGAGGGCGAAACGCTACTTATACATGCCAAGCGGGTGATTCAACAGTTGCACGACGCGCAGCTCGCGATTGATGAGTTGAAAGGCTTAGCGAAAGGCGAAGTAAGGCTCGGGACGCCATCAATGATGGGCAGTTATTTCTTTCCACGAATTGTGATGGCGTTTAAAAGCCAGTTCCCGGAGTTAAAATTGACCTTGGTCGAAGCTGGGACTCAATCGATTCGTCGTATGCTGCTCAATGGTCAACTCGATATCGGTGTGATCAGTTGTGATAACGTGCCTGATGACCTAGAAACTGACCATTTGTTTACTAGCCAAATGGTCGCAGTTGTTTCACCTGAGCATGAGTTAGCCCAGCGAGACGCTCTTACTTTTGATGAGTTCTTTGAACACGATTTGGTTATGTTTCAGCATGGCTATTTTCACCGTGAATTTTTGGATCAGGTGAGTGAGGAGCATGGGTTTACCATGAAGTCATCATTCGAGACCAACTTACTGCCTTTGATTTTGAGTATTGTGAAACAAGAGTTTGCGATTACCGCGTTACTGGAATTGGTGACTCAACATGAGTCGGGCGTTGTTGGCCTACCGTTTGAACCACCCGTTACGCTGGATCTGGCACTTGCTTGGCGCAAGCAGGGGTACTTATCAATAGCAGATCGAACGTTTATCGACTTTATCAAGCGCTACGTTTAAATGCAGCGCAGATTCATCGTCCGAGCACTAGTCGCCTTTGTACATCTTCTCGAAGTTCTTTGGGTTCCAGCCAATCATTACCCGATCACCAATTTTTAAAACAGGCACTGAACGAGCACCAAGCGCATCAAGTTCTTTGCGACCGCGTTGCATCTTAGCATTGCACAAACGATAGTTAATATTTTTCGAATCCAGATAACGTTGAGCATCTTTGCAGTGAGGGCATTTATCTTTGACGTAAAGAACGACACGTTTCATTGAATTTCTCTCCATTATCATTGGGAGGCGAAGTTTAACGGCCTTTCGTCATAAATGAAAGGCGAAAGCTAAGGTGAAACTGTCCTTTATCTCAGGTATATTGAGCGCCTTTATTTTGTCATAACAGACGTTAACTCTATGCATCCGTCACTTCGATACATTCAAGGCTACCCACAAAACATCGTAGAGCAGGTGAGCTCATTGATAGCGAGTGGCAAGTTTGTTCCTTGGTTCGAAAAACGTTATCCCGATAGGCACCAAATCAAAAGCGAAAGGGCGCTCTATGAGTACGCCATGGCAATCAAAAACCGCTACATGAAGAAAGCCGCGCCAATCAGTAAAGTTGTCTACGATAAGAAAATTCACGCGGTAAACAACGCGCTTGGCTTGCACAGTGTAATCAGTAGAAACCATGGCGGTAAGCTGAAGTCGAAAAACGAGATTCGCATTGCCAATGTATTTAAGGATGCGCCCGAGCCACTATTAAGAATGCTGGTGGTACATGAGTTGGCGCATACTCGTGAGAAAAACCACGACAAGGCGTTTTATCAGCTATGTTGCTATATGGAGCCTGAGTATCATCAACTCGAATTTGATGCTCGTTTGTTTATGATTTACCTCGATTTAAAAGCGAATTTGAATGAAGAACAATAATCACAACGCGAAGCAAGCAAAGCCTAAGGCTTCAATGGCGGGTCAGAATAAAGACGCGAATAAAGCCAAGCCGAAGCGTGTTAAAGACAAAGTTGCGCGCAAATCCCCTCAGCCTGCAGGAAAGAGCGAAGTCGAGTTCATAAAAATAGCGAAGAATGGTTTGCATGAGCGTAATGTTCATCGAGGTCGTTACGATTTTAAAAAACTCGTGGAAAGTGAACCACAGTTAAAGCCATTCGTTATCAAAAACCCGAAAGGGGAAGACTCCATAAACTTCTCTGATCCTGACGCTGTTAAAATTCTCAATAAAGCATTGCTTGCTGCGTATTATGGTATCGAGTTCTGGGACATTCCCGACACCTACCTTTGCCCACCGATTCCGGGCCGCGCTGATTACATTCACCGAGTGGCAGAACTACTTGATGGTGAAGTAAAAGGTCAGTACGCGCACCAAAAAGTGAAAGCGTTGGACATTGGCGTGGGAGCAAACTGTATTTATCCGATTGTTGGTGTAACAAAATACGGTTGGCACTATACGGGCAGCGATGTCGATCCAAAATCCATCCAATCGGCTCAAACGATCGTAGAGCACAATCGTGCTTTGACGGGAAAAATTGCACTGGTACAGCAACACAATGATGCCAATATTTATCTAGGTATCATTCAACCGAATGATCGTTATGATGTGACGACATGTAATCCGCCATTCCACCGTTCGGCGGAAGATGCCGCTATGGGCAGCCAGCGTAAAATCGATAATCTAAAAGCAAACCAGCGTAAGAAAGGACTAAAACCTCAAACCACACAAGTAAAGACAAGTAAGCCGGCGTTGAATTTTGGCGGTCAAAACGCTGAATTGTGGTGTGAAGGTGGAGAAGCGGCGTTTATCCGAAAAATGGCGAATGAAAGCCAAGCTTTTGCCGCGCAGGTCTTGTGGTTTACAACACTCATATCCAAAAAAGACAACGTTCGCCCGATGCGCAAGCAGCTTGAAAAATTGGGTGTGAAAGCCATTCGTGTGGTTGAAATGAGTCAAGGACAGAAAGTGAGCCGCTTTGTAGCTTGGTCATACATGGATAAACAACAGCGTAAAGCATGGATGGAATTAAAGTAACGTTGACCGTTTCACACTGAGCAATAAAGTAGAAAGCCCGCTGATATCAGCGGGCTTCTCTTTTGGAGAGTTCTAAAACTTAATGATGGGCTCACAATCTAGTGAACTGAGAGAGACAAAAGTATCTGTTTTGGCGTAGTACAAGCCACAGGTTTCACCTCTTATCTGCAACGTATATTGGTCTGGAAGATCCGTATAGCTGCCATCCAGCAGTTGATTGTTGTTACCTTTTACTCGTCCTTTTTCAATCAACAAATGCGGTGAGGATTCAAATACGTTATTTGCGATTCTAGGTGCTGGTGTCCCTTGGATTTCTGCGATCGCGTTTTGAATTTCTATGACTGTTTCCGGAGAGTTCTTTTTACTCAATGCTTCAACGGGTTCTTGTGACATAGCTTGACATCCTATCAAAGAAATCGAAGTGCCTAGGAAAAGCGCAACCCGAATCAGCATTCGTAAAAAGTTAGTTGATCTCAACATGAATTGCCTCTGTTCGTAGCGGAGAGCGAAGATCGCTTAACTCCGGAGATGAAATGTTACGCGGCATGGCGTTGAAACTTGAAGGGGATACTGGCGGACAGGTTCCTGTTTCCATGTAGTTTAGCGCCGCAGAAAGCATACCTTCAGACGGATCGCCTAATGGTTTTGTTAGGTCATCATTGACCCAGCAACCTTCCACTCTATTGTTTAAGCCTAGCTCGGTATTGATTTGGCTCTTTGGAGTAGGAATAAAACCATCAGCGAAGTCGCCAAATTTTTTCTCGTTCGCCGACTTGAACTGAATAGTGTAGTACATAGTGCCGCAGTTTTGTTCTGGTGAGAACCCATACGGTTTACCTGTGGTTGTTGAACCTATTTGGATAACCTCCACATCAATGCCGCGCAAAGCGTTGATTAGCAGTTCACTTGAGGAAGCCGTGCCTCCTGAAGTCAGCACATATACGCGCTTTTTGTTCAGTGTCGGAAGCACTTGATCCGAATATTTCTGTGCTGCCCAGTCTATTGCTAGATTCGTAAAGCGATAGATGTTATCCCCATCTTTAATGGTACGCATCACTTTGTCATTATGAATCAACTCACTGAAGACTCGGTTCTGACCAGCACCGCTTAGCATGTAGCCTACTTGCGAGGACTGAAGGACTAAGCCACCGCCGTTGTAACGTAAATCAACGACGATCTCGTCAACATTCTCTGCTGAGAGCGTACTGAACGCCTCAATAAGCGGGGCTTGAGCGCTTGGTTCAAAGGAGTTGTATTGCAGATAGCCGATCCGCATACCATTTTGTGTAATCACTTTGGCATTTTTAACTGGAGAGGTCATGACATCAGAGGCGGTAAGCGTCACGGTTTTCTCTAGACCGCCAACACTCTCAAATGTGAAGGTGTAATCTTGATTGATGTCAGGGTTAAAGAGCGTTTTATTAATAAAATCAATGTCGGACTGACTACCGGTGTTAACCACATCAATATTATTGATTTTCAGAAGCTTATCACCACGAGCAATGCCGCTTCTATCAGCTGGCGAGGCTTCTTCAGTGTAGGAAATACGAACGTCTCGAGGTTGTACGCCACGTAGGAATGCCCAGTTAAAACCAAATCCAGCAACTAAACCGGATTGCGATGATTTCATATCATCCTCATAAGGGACGGTAAAATGGAAGCGATCTTTTGGTTTACCCTTCGCGGTAGTAGCAGAGGTGACCAGCGTATTGAAGTAATCAGTAACAGTTTTGTAGTTTGCTGGATTATTATCAGGAACCTCGTCATACCATAGATACGTTTCGTTAGTAAAAGCTCTTAAAAAGAGTTTTTCGTGTAATGCAGAGCCCAATTTATCTGGATAGGCGGCATAGTTGTCATATGGGTCCAGTCCGACGCGGGGCGTTTCACATTGGTTGATAAACGTTTTCGACGGTTGGCTAAAATCATGAACTTTCCACGTTGGACCGTTTGCACTGCTAGTGGACGGAGTAGGTGATGAGCTATCACCGCCACCACCGCCACAGCCTTGTAATAATGCGAGAGTGACTGCCGTTGCTAAAGAATACTTAAATTTCACTTTTCTATGTCCTTATAAATAATAGAATTATAATTATGTGTTTTGCTTTTGTTTTTATTAGCTAGGTGAATGTATTAATTTAATTTGTTCGTCTGCAAATTTATAGTTAAATAGTGTGAGGTAAATAACGTAAAAAAGTTGTCTTTTATACTTAAGCTAAATTAGTCATTACTTAAGTTTTCTGTCTATTTCAAAAGAGCTAACAAGACAATTAATAAGTGTGAAATTAAGACAAGTTCTTAGTTGACTAAGCGACGCTTGCTAAATAAAAAATCAGAATTAGGTTTGGGAATCGCATTGAATCAATAGTTTGGTAGGGATATATGATGTTATCTCGGGGGTGTTTGATTTATTTATCTGATGCTTTAACTTAATTTAGTGAGTTGAGCGACGTGCTTTAATAGGCTTCCGTCAATGTTAGGTAAATCATCAGCGAAAAATATCTGAGCACCGGGAGTGCAGCGCATTAATATATTTGTTAGTTCACCTTCATTGTTGGAAGTGTTAACTGCGTTAAGTTTCGCTAATTTATTACAAAGCTCGTCCTCTATTTGCACTTTCTGCTCTTCGGTGAGCCTAATGCGACCTATACATACGCCTGGGTTGATATCATGAGAAAGCGAATCTTGTTGAAATCGCTCTTTGAATAAGGTGTCTAATGCCGTACCTTCTTCCATAATAAATCGACGACCAGAACGGTAAAACAAGCCGTCTCCGAAGTTTTCGACATATCCTAGAATTTCCGCGATACGCAAATAGAATCGTAAGCTTGTATCAGAAAGTCCGTAAGTTTGGGCTATCTCTTGCGGTTTAATATCACGAGAAGTCAGCATATAAATAAAATCAAGTAAATAAGGATGCTCAACGAAAAGGGCGCTCTCTTCATCTGTTAGCATTTGCTCGTTTTGGTGCTGAAGCTCGTTGGCTAAGGTTGCGAGTTCGATGAGATCGGTATTCAGGTAGTTCAGGTAAATAAGTACTTTATCCAAACCTAAAGCTGGATTATGTAGGTGGCGTTTAATACTAGATAAAGGGATGCCACTTTTCTCTGACAAGGAATTGTAGCAAAGCCCTTCTTCTTTAATCTTTTGTCGTAGCGCTGCGAGTAAAAACTTTGGTCCAACATTCATCCTCGAACATCACCTTATTCGTTATTCCGTTTACTGGCTGATATTTTGCCTTTCAAGCAGCAGGTTCCGAATCGCTGTGCCCGCTTCTAGAATGTGTTTTTTCAGCAGGTACTTGGCGCCTTCGATATCGCGATTTTGGCACATTTCAAACAAGTTTAAGTGCTCTTCTTCTGCCTTTTTAATGCCTGTAGTAAACAATAGCTGCATGCGTATGTATCGGTCACACTTTGTGTTCAGGTTGTAAATGACGTCCATAGTTTCAGGCATGTTGGCTGGCGCATATAGGGCTTTGTGGAACTCGTAGTTGTAGTTGCTCCATTCTTCTACTTCGTCGCCACTGTTCACTACTGACTCGAAACGTTCGCGAACTTCGCGCGCGCGTTCAAGGTCAGCGTCTGTCATATTTTGAATCGCGCGCTCTAAAATGTGGCATTCCACGACAGCGCGCAGTTCAAATAGCTCATTGATTTTCTCTGGAGATAGCTCAGTGACCGTCGCACCTTTGTGAGGTTCAAAGCTAACGAGTCCTTGTGCTTCCAATTGAACTAACGCTTCACGCACAGGAATTCGGCTAACATTAAACTCTTTTGCTAACGCATCTTGACGTAAAGGTTGACCAGTTTTTAACTCGCCCTTCAAGATCTGAGTTCGAATTGCTTCCTCAACGAGCTGAGTGCGCGTTTTAAAAACAGGTTTCTGTGACATTGAAGTCTCCCGTGAAATTAATACTGTATCCAATCCATTTTACTTTAGTAGTTTATTGTTTTTCTGGCACAAACCAACTAGGAAAGAAGGTTTTGAGAAGTAGAGTGAAATAAAAGGCATCAGTTGATGCCTTTTTGAGCCATTTGGTGAGCTTATTGGGAAACTTTGCCATCTATGGCGCGTTGAATACCAAGTGGGTTCGACGCTTTTAATGAATCCGGCAATAAAGATTCTGGCAAAGCTTGATAAGCGACCGGACGCAACCAACGATGAATAGCCTCCGCACCGACAGATGTTGAGGCAGAATTGGTTGAAGCAGGATATGGTCCACCATGAACCATAGCGTAACCAACCTCGACGCCAGTTGGCCAACCGTTGAATACAATGCGTCCCGCGATTTCTTCCAAACTTGGAAGCAGTTGCTTCGCTTGTTCTTCGTCTTCAGCGGTAGTGTGAAGGGTTGCGGTGAGCGAGCCAGTCAGTGAATCACTCAGTTTCAACATGTCATCGAAATCTTCACAGATTACGATTAACGATTGAGGACCAAATATTTCTTCCTCCCATTGTGGGTTTTTACGCCAGTTTTTACTGTCCGTCACGAACAGTGCTGGTGAGACATTGGTCGCTTCTGCTTGTTCAGAACGAGTGACGTTAATGCCTGTTTCGGAAGTTCGCTTATCCACTTCGGATTCATATGTTTCTCGGATTCCTTGCGTTAGCAAAGTGGCCGTTGATTGTTGTCGAATTAACCCTTGAGCGGTTTCGATAAAGGCTTGCGTTTCTGGGCAATTCAAGACAAATACAACGCCTGGTTTTGTACAAAATTGTCCACAGCCCAAAGTCATAGAAGCCACAAATTCTTCAGCCAATGATGCGTTTGCCCGTATGGCTGAAGGGAGAATAAATGTTGGATTAATCGCCCCTAGTTCGCCATAGAAGGGGATTGGCTCTGGTCTTTGCTGGGCTAGATTGAACAGCGCACGGCCACCACCGACTGAACCTGTAAACCCAACCCCTTTAATTTTTGGATGGGTAACGAGTGCTTGGCCAAGTGCACGTTTGTTACCTTGCAATAGCGTGAAGATGGCTTGCGGTAAGCACTCTTTCTCAAGTGCAGCCTCAATACACTCAGCAACAAGTTGACTGGTGCCAGGGTGGGCGGTATGGCCTTTTACAATCACAGGGCAGCCAGCAGCCAGTGCCGAAGCCGTATCACCTCCTGCAGTAGAAAATGCGAGCGGAAAATTAGACGCACCAAACACGGCGACAGGGCCAATTGCTATTTGCTGACGACGAATATCTGGTTTTGGCAGTGGTTGGCGGTCTGGGTTTGGCGTATCGAAGATTGCTTGATAGTGATTACCCGAGCTCACAACCTCGGCAAATAGTCGTAATTGGTTGGCGGTACGTCCTATTTCACCGCTTAAACGTGCTTCGGGAAGGGCAGTTTCTAAATGAGCACGAGCAACGATTTCTTCACTCTTCACTTCCAATTCAGAGGCGATAGAGCAAAGTAAGCTCGATCGCTTTGCATTACTTAGTTGGCGAAACTCACGCGCAACGTTTTGGGCGGCTGAGGCGGCTTGATTAACTTCTTGCTCTCCATGTACCGGAAACGCAATAGGTAGAGGCTCACCAGTAAAGGCGTTGACTGCGTAAAAAGTGGTTGGTTCTTGTGGGGTCATCATTCTTCCTTACTATCCTTATTACTTCACTTCAAATCCGTACGCATATGGGTCTTCATCGTCTACCCATATTGTGTTGTGACCGTATACTTGTGCCCATCCTTCAATACTTGGCAAAATAGCGGCTTTGCCATTCACTTCGGTAATGCCTTCTATACGTCCTTGAAATAGGCTGCCGATGATACTTTCGTGAATAAAGTCTTCTCCTTGATTGAGTTTGCCTCTTGCATGCCATTGCGCCATGCGTGCACTAGTACCCGTACCACATGGCGAGCGATCCAACGCTTTGTCGCCGTAAAACACAGCATTTCGAGCGGTGGCGTTTTCTTGAGTGGGCTCTCCGGTCCATAGCACGTGAGAAACACCGCATACTGTTGGATCTTCTGGATGTACGCACTCAACCGCTCGAGATACCGCTTCGCGAACTTTTGGTGAAAGCATCAAAATTTCATCTGGAGAGTAGTGTTCAAGTCCGGCATAGTTTTCTTGAGGATCGACGATTACGTAATAGTTTCCGCCATAAGCAACATCGACAGTGAGCTCACCTAAGCCCTCTATGTCCACGGTTACGTCTTGGTGGGCAAGGTAAGCTGGTACGTTAAATATCCTCACTGACGTGACCTTGTCACCTTTTGTTTGGTAGTGCACTTCGATTTGTCCTGCTGGGACATCAAGTATCAAACGGCCTTCTTTTTTGGGAGTGATAAGGCGATTCTCGATAGCGGTAGTGACGGTTCCAATGGTGCCGTGGCCACACATTGGTAAGCAGCCACTGGTTTCAATAAACAGAATTGAAGCGTCTGCGTTATCGCTGCAAGGAGGCAAGACAACTGACCCCGACATCATTGAGTGTCCGCGAGGCTCAAACATGAGTGCCTGACGAATCCAATCATAATGCTCAAGAAAGTATTGGCGCTTTTCGCTCATGGTATTGCCTTCGAGTGGAGGCACACCGCCTGCGACCAGCCTAACTGGGTTGCCGCAGGTGTGGGCATCAATACAGAAAAAAGTTCCTTGTCTCATTTTTCGCTCCTTGCTGAAAAAATGGTTGAATTAAACAATAGTGATGTTAACGTAATGTAAAATATATTGTATACAATCTACGTTTTCAAGTGTGACTCGGAGCATATTTATGTTGGTCAAGGATGAAACAAAAAAGGAAAGGATCGCCGTGATAGGTGCGGGGATTATTGGCTTATCAATTGGATTGAAGTTGCAGCAGCAAGGTTATCAAGTCACAATTTTTGATCCCAATGGCGTGGGGAATGGATGCTCTAAGGGAAATGCAGGTCATATCGCGACTGAGCAAATCTTCCCTCTTGCAACGCCAGCGCTGCTTCCACAATTACCTAAAATGCTGCTAGATCCCAAAAGTCCGGTTTCGATCCGTTGGCAAGATATTCCAAGCACTATCGGGTGGATGATTCGTTTTCTATTACAAACAAAGCCATCAGCCGCGGAGCAGGCAAAAAACGCGATTAAAACTCTTAACGAGCGGTCAGTGGCAAGTTGGCGTGGCGTGCTTGATTCAATCGGAAAAGCGCATCTAATAAAAATGAATGGTTCATTGCTCACTTTTGAAAACGAGAAACTGTTTAAAGACTACCAAAGTACGCTTAACTCACTGGCCAAAAACGGTGTGGCGTATCAAGTTTGGACGCAAGAGGCGATTCGAAAGCGGATACCTGATCTCAGCCATAAGGTTCGTGTCGGCGTCTTTTTTCCCGATACAGGACATACGCTAGACCCTTATCAGATCTGTGTTGAGCTAAGTGAAGCTTTTGAAGCTCTTGGCGGTAAGATTTTACAAAAAGGTGTATCTGCGTTGGAGAAAAATGGTGATGTGTTGGTTGAGTCTCAAACACATTCATTTGACCGAATCATTGTTGCCGCTGGTGTACATTCTAAGCCTTTGATATGGCAGCTAACCGGAGTCAAAGTGCCTATTCAAGCCGAGCGTGGTTATCACCTAATGGTGGATGACAAGCGTGATGTACTGCCATTTCCTATTAGCTCTGCCGATAGAAAATTCATCATGACTCCGATGTCTGGCGGGCTACGCTTGGCAGGCACTGTTGAGTATGCCGATGTAGAATCACCACCCAATATGAAACGTTCAGAAATGCTTTTTCAGTTAGGTGATGAGATGTTTGAATCGGAGTTAAATCCACTCAAGCAAGGAGAAAAGTGGATGGGTAATCGGCCTTCAACAGTCGACTCGTTACCGGTTATTGATAGCATTTGGGATGGAAATGTATTACTGGCATTTGGCCACCAACACCTTGGATTAACTCAAGCGGCGATTACGGCAGATCTCCTTTTAGAGCTTATCGAAGGAAAGCCGACATCGATTGATCTATCACCTTTTTCATTACAACGATTCGCCTGAAAAATTTAATATTAAATATTGTATAAAATATATTAAATGCTAATGTTAACTTAATTTTAACAAAAATGGTGTCCAACAGCCGTACTCGGATGCCTCCAGAAAAACAACCAAAAGGAGTAAAACATGTCACGAATGACCAAAGCACCATTGGCGCTGTTGATTTCAGGAATGCTGTTGGGGGCCTCTGCTTATGCTGAAGACAAATTGACGGTCGTATCTTGGGGTGGTGCATTCACCAAGAGCCAAGTGGAGGCATATCATAAGCCTTTCATTAAAAAAACAGGTGTTGAGATCGTATCCGAGGATTTCAGCGGCGGATTAGCTGAAATTAAAGCACAGGTGGAAGCGAACAACGTGCGCTGGGATTTGGTTTCTCTCGACAAGCCAGACATTGTTCGTGGTTGCGCCGAAGGGTTACTAGAACCAGTGAACCCAAGTATTTTGCCTCCGGGCGCAGATGGAACACCAGCACAAGAGGATTTTATTGATGGTGCGATTCACGAGTGCGCAATCAATACCATCGTAGTGTCCACTGTATTAGCGGTGAACGAAGACGCGTTTAAAGGTAAGGCTTTGCCAAGCAAGTTGACCGATCTTTTTGACCTAAAAACTTTTCCAGGTCGACGTGCATTGCAAAAACAACCTCAGGGCAATCTTGAGTGGGCACTATTGGCTGATGGTGTAAAGCCAGAAGAGGTCTACAGCCTGCTCGAAACCGAAGCGGGGCGTGAGCGTGCTTTTGCTAAGTTGGATACGATCAAATCAGAAGTACTGTGGTGGACAACAGGTGCCCAGCCACCTCAAATGCTTGCAGACAAAGAAGTGGTGATCGCCTCGGCGTTTAACGGCCGAATCCACAATGCCCGTAAGGATGAAGGTCAACCATTTCGGATTATATGGGACCGTCAAATGGGTTACATGAATGGATGGGCGATACCTAAAGGGAGTGAGAACACAAAGCTTGCATTGGACTTCATTGCTTTTTCTTCAGGAACAAAACCATTAGCTGATCAAGCTAAGTACGTTGCCTATGGGCCTACGCGTAAGTCGTCTTCGGCGGAGGTGAACCCAGACATTTTAGCGAACCTTCCTACCGCACCTCAAAACTTCCAAACCGCCTTCCTGATTAACGATGAATGGTGGTCAGACTACGCGGATGAACTCAATGAAGAGTTCAATACCTGGCTGCTTAACTAGGCGTTAATTTGTGTATGGGGTCGAGTTTTCATCCATAAGCGAGGTTCCGTACTTTCCTCAACTGTATTTATGTTTTCGGAGAAATGATGAAAGTCATCGAAGCACAGCAAGTTGCGCAATGTTTAACAATGAAGTCTCTTATTGAAACGATGCGTGAAATGTACTCGCGGCCAGCAACAATACCTCAACGCCGAGTCATGCCCTTAGAAGAGGGAGAATACGAGGCGTTTGCGCTACTTCCAGCTTGGAACCAGGAGTTAATTGCGGTGAAAGCCTTTACGTATTTCCCGCATAACCCTGAGCAAGGCAAAGATACGCTTGCATCTAAGCTGCTTGTTTTTAGACGAAACGATGGTGAGCCGCTCGCACTCGTGGACGGTAAAGTTTTAACGTTTTGGCGCACCGCCGCAGCTTCTGCGTTGGCAGCGGACTATTTGGCGCGTCCCGATGCTGATCGTCTGTTGATCTGCGGAACGGGCAATCTTGCGCCTTATTTTGCGTGGGCATACGCTGCGGTTCGCCCACTTAAGCAGGTTTATATTTGGGGGCGTAACTCAGATAAAGCCGAGGCGACGGTAGATGCCATTGTGTCATCTTCAGAGTATCAGTCGCTTCCTGATGAGCGTCGGTTTCGCGTTTCAGTCGTAGAAAAAGTGGACCACGTTATCAAACACGTTGACATCATCAGCTGTATTACTGCATCAGCAGAGCCTTTGTTTAATGGCGCAGACGTGCAGCCGGGCACCCATATTGATTTGGTCGGTAATCATGACTTGGACAAGCGTGAATGTGACTCCGAAGCAGTGCAACGAGCACAGGTGTATGTTGATAGCCGTATTAATGTATTAGCCGAAGCGGGCGATCTTCTCATTCCAATTCAAGAGGGCGTATTCACGTCAGACGATATCAAAGGGGAATTACCGCAGCTTTGCGCCCAACAAATCTCAGGACGTCAAAACGATGAGGTCATTACTTTATACAAATCAGTTGGCAGTGCTTTGGCTGATTTGGCCGCTGTAAAGGCGGTGTTGTTAGAAAATGGCATAGATAGCCATGTCTGAGCATTTTCGCTCGTTCATTTAAATTGCATACAATATACATATAAGGAAAGTAGTTCATGAAAATTGATTGGAAAGGTGTTTATCCGGCGGTCAGTACGCAATTTCGTCAAGATCAGTCAATTGACTTAGACGCAACGCAAACCGTTATAGACAACCAGATTAAAGATGGTGTGAATGGCATTATCTGCTTGGGTACTGTCGGTGAGAACTGCGCGTTGTACCCGGAGGAGAAACGCCAGGTTTTGCAAGCGGCAAAAGAAGTCGTAAATGGCCGTGTGCCTTTGATTGCTGGTACAGCAGAGTCTATTACCACAGCAGCTGTTGATTACATGCAGGATGCGTACAAAATTGGTATCGATGGTTGTATGGTGATGCCTGCCATGGTTTACCGCACGTCTGAGAGCGAAACGTTCGAATATTACCGCACGCTAGCAGAAGCAACGCCAGAAATGCCAATCATGATTTACAACAACCCGGTTGCTTATGGTGTCGATGTAAACCTCGATATCATGGCGAAACTGGCTGAGTTTGAAAGTATTGTAGCTATCAAAGAGTCGACCACTGATACTCGTCGTATCACCGAGCTTTACAATAAATTTGATGACCGCTTTACCGTGTTCAGTGGTGTTGATGACATCGCTCTTGAATCATTGATGCTAGGTGCGACCGGCTGGATTTCTGGTTTAACCAACGCATTCCCAGAAGAGTCCGTTGCGATTTATAAACTGGCAAGCCAAGGTCGTTATGCTGAAGCGTTAGAGATCTACCGTTGGTTCTTACCCCTACTGCGTTTAGACACCATTCCTACGCTGGTTCAGTGCATAAAATTGGCCGAGCAAGTCTGCGGACGTGGCTCTGAACAAGTTCGTGCGCCACGCCAACTCTTACAAGGTGAAGAGCGTCAACAAGTCATTCAAATGGTTGAACATGCGTTAGAAACCCGCTTAGACCTATCCAAATACAATCTGTAATTGTGCTGTTTAGTAGAGCGTTAACTGACGCTCTACTCATTCGTAATATTCAAAAAATGAGAAGAGGGAAGTCATGAGCACGGAAAACAAGGACTATGTCAGCTTTCAACACGTTAAGAAAACCTACGATGGCACGAATTTGGTGGTGAAAGACTTCAACTTAGATATTACTCCTGGAGAGTTCGTTACTATGTTGGGGCCGTCAGGATCGGGCAAGACCACTTGCTTGATGATGCTAGCAGGCTTTGAAACTGCGACCGGTGGAGACATTTATATCGATGGCGTTCCTGTCAATCATCTCGCGCCGCACAAGCGCGATATTGGTATGGTGTTTCAAAACTATGCGTTGTTTCCACATATGACCATTGCTGAGAATCTTGCGTTTCCTTTAAAGGTGCGAAAACTCGACAGTGACACGATTCAAAGCAAAGTTCAGAGTGTATTAGAAATGGTCGAGCTTGAGCATGTTGCGACTCGATACCCGAAGCAGTTATCAGGTGGTCAACAACAGCGTGTTGCGTTAGCGCGAGCATTAGTGTTTGAGCCTAAACTCGTGTTGATGGATGAACCACTAGGCGCGTTAGATAAGCAGCTGCGTGAGCAAATGCAGATGGAAATTAAACATTTGCATGAAAAGCTTGGCATTACCATTTTGTATGTGACGCACGATCAAGACGAAGCTCTCACTATGTCCGACCGTATTGCGGTTTTTAATCACGGCGAAGTGCAACAACTCGCGACACCAACCGAGCTTTATGAATCTCCGAGTAATACGTTTGTTGCGCAGTTTATCGGAGAAAACAACCAACTCTCAGGTTTAGTCAAAGAGTGGAACGGAAAGTATTGCCAAGTGCTCGTTGGGAAAGAGTTATTTACTGCGAAACCTGTCAGAGTCTCTGAGCAAGGGCAGAGAACAACACTTTCCATTCGACCAGAAAAGATTGTTATTCAACCAGAGAAAGCGTCTTGTGAGAACCAAGTCTCGGGCGTCCTACGAGAATTGATTTATCACGGTGATCATTATCGTCTGGTCGTCGAAGTAGAGAGCGTTGGTCACTTCATCGTTAAAGTACCTAACGATAATCGTAAACACTTGCAGTTAACGCCTGGCTCAATTTGTCGTATTGGTTGGCAAAGTGACGATTGCCATGCTCTTGATGGGACACAAACTCAAAGTAGCGAGGTAGCAGCATGAGTCGAGAGCTAACCGCATTAGATTCTGTATTGGAAATCGAACGCCAAGTTCATGAGCAAGAAACCAATTTGAAAGCGCAGTTGCAAAAGGCCGAGCGCCGAAAAAAGCTTCGCTCCATTATGCTCACAACGCCATTGGTGTGTTTTATTCTGCTTACGTTTGCTTTTCCTATCCTCGACATGCTTTATCGAAGCGTGGATAACC
The DNA here is from genome assembly GCF_033338535.1 of Vibrio sp. Vb2131. NCBI lineage: Bacteria > Pseudomonadati > Pseudomonadota > Gammaproteobacteria > Vibrionales > Vibrionaceae > Vibrio > Vibrio sp. Vb2131. The sequence goes on along the minus strand of NZ_JAWOSW010000002.1, from coordinate 52,002 downwards.
GAGAAATATCCCTGTCACTACCACAAACTATTCAAGCCTTAGAAAGTTGGGATTATCAAGGTCAGCCTCATCAAGAAGTCATTGAGGCATTCTCTGTTGAAGTACTTGCGCTTTATCAAAGCAAAGAGCTGCCGAAAATAGCCAACCGGATGAATATTGAAGAGTCTGGTATGCGCAGTTTACTCATGAAAACCGGCAGAAAGTTGTCTCGTTTGACGTCGCTGCCGAGCTCGGTGACACAGTTGGCTAAGCTGGATAAGCGATGGACTAATCCTAAATATTGGGCGGCGTTTAAGAATCTTAGTGGCGCATTAACATTCAGTCACTATCTTGCAGCGCTAGACTTGCAAGTGAATGAGTTTGGAGACATTGAGCCCCAACCAGAAAAACGCCAAATATACGTCGACCTTTTCTTTAAAACTTTTTGGATGTCTATTTCAATCACCTTAATTTGTTTGGTGATGGCGTACCCCGTTGCTTACCTGCTTGCCAATTTACCTGATAAGCGCGCGAACTTACTTTTAATCATTGTGCTGCTGCCATTTTGGACATCATTGTTAGTCAGAACCACGTCTTGGATTGTTCTGCTGCAAAACCAAGGGGTCATTAATGATCTCCTTATTTGGTCGGGTTTTACTTCTGAGCGAATTCAGATGATTCACAATACCTTCGGAACGGTGGTGTCTATGGTGCACATTCTGTTGCCTTTTATGATCCTGCCTCTGTATAGCGTAATGAAAGGAATTAGCCCAACTTATTTCCGTGCCGCTCGTTCTCTAGGCGCGACGCCTTTCATTGCGTTCATCAAAGTTTATATGCCGCTTACGTTACCGGGGATAGGTGCGGGGGCCTTGCTTACTTTCATTCTTTCTATTGGCTTCTACATTACGCCCGCTTTGGTTGGTGGAAGAAGCGGACAGATGATCTCCAATATGATTGCCTATCATATGCAGACATCACTGAACTGGGGGATGGCTGGCGCATTGGGTGGACTGCTTTTGTTCGTTGTACTGGTTCTGTTTTATATATTCAACCGTGTGGTTGGTATTAATAACCTTAAGGTAGGAGGATAACCATGGCATTACCAAACTATGCATCAAAAGTAGAGCGAGTTGCTTACGCAGGTTACTTAGCTTTTTGTGGGTTGGTGCTGTTCTTTTTAATCGCTCCAATTCTGACCATCATCCCGTTATCGTTTAATGCAACGCCTTACTTTACTTTTACCGAGGGGATGTTAAACCTTGACTCGGCAGCGTATTCTACTCGCTGGTATCAAGAAATGTTTACTAGTGATCAGTGGCTGTTGGCGCTGAAAAACAGCACGTTCATTGCTTTTATGGCGACACTCGTTGCAACAGGGCTGGGAACTCTGGCGGCGTTGGGTTTAGCAAGTAGTAACTTGCCTTTTCGCAATACGATTATGGCGCTGTTGATCTCGCCCATGATCGTACCAGTCATTATCTCTGCTGCTGCGATGTACTTTTTCTACACACGCCTTGGCTTATCACAAACTTATTTAGGCGTCATTTTGGCACACGCTGCGTTAGGTACGCCTTTTGTCGTCATTACCGTTACTGCGACGTTAAGCGGCTTTGACCATAGCTTGGTAAAAGCGGCGGCTAGCTTAGGAGCAAACCCTGTTTATACTTTCAGACACATTACCTTTCCTCTGATTCGTCCGGGGATGATTTCTGGCGGCTTGTTTGCTTTTGGCACTTCGTTCGACGAGGTTGTGGTGGCGTTATTCCTGACTGGGGCAGAACAAAAAACCGTTCCTAGGCAGATGTGGTCAGGAATTCGAGAGCAAATCAGTCCGACTATATTGGCGGTCGCTACGTTGCTGATTTTTATGTCGGTGTGTTTGCTCGTGACTTTAGAAGTTCTACGTAGGCGTAATGTACGCATTCGAGGCATTCAAGAATAACCAAACTTTTTCTTTGTTGCTCGCTACGCACTTTTGTTTAGGTGCTCCTCAATTTTTGACCAAATGCGCCTCATTGTAGGCGCTTGTCTTTTGTGTTTATCATCAGCGATGACTGACATGTCACTCCTGTAGATTAATGCCAGCCTGCTCGAAACGTGCCAAAGGCGACTTGTTTGATCGCTGATACCAACTAGCTGGCATGTTTGGTTTAAGTCGGGCTTTCTCTTCCTTGCTAATCACAACATAGTGCAAAAACGCATTAAGTGTGGTTACCATCACGTTAAACGTCATTTCCCCATCTTTGCTGATGGATTTCAATAACCCAACGACGGTTTCCTCAGAGACTAACGGTTCAACCACCGCCTTTTTTCGCTCTTTTATTGATGTTGAAGCGGGCAGTCTTGCACGTGCCGTCTCCCAACAAACTTTGTTGGTTTTACTGACAAGGTTGTGCTTGTAGCAGTAGTAACTGAATAAAAAGCGTGGCAGGTTTTGCCAGCGTTCGGCTTGGACTTCTAACCAAAGATGTTGTAGCTCAATATCAGCGTCGGTCATAGGAGTTGTTTAGCAAAAAGAAAAGAAACCATTTTATCGCTTTTGTGAGGAGCAATAAAAGATATTTGAATGGAAAGATAAACAACTAGTTGATCAATATTACTAAAGCAAATCGATTTCTGGCAAGCTCGTGCAACGGCAACTCGAGTACCAAAAACTGACACCGTCACGTTCAGTTGTTAACAAAATGTTTCATCTTGTCTTGCGAGTAGATTATATGGAGATGCTCTTGCAGTAATAAGGGCAGTGGCGATGCAAAAGACGTAATGCATTTAAGGAAAACTCAATATAGAAGAAATTAGATGGAACTGAAGACTTTGAGTGTCGCGATTGCGACAACATTAACCAGCACTGGCGTATTTGCGTTAAGCGAGCCAGTTTCTCAAGTTACAGAGCAACATGCACATTCGGCTCATACACACGGTGTTGAATCCAATCGAGTTGAATACCAACCAACCGCAACTCTCCCTATTCAGCCCTCCAAGGCAACTCGAGTACAGTCACTTGAAAGCCTTGATGAGTCGAGCACTGCTTGTGATTTGGAAGCATTGGTTACCGAAAGCAGTAACCAATTGATCAGCGAAATTTTAAGTCAGGGCGCGACGTGCGTGAACCAGTTATTCTCTGCTGAAAGTCGGATTCAGGAGTCGGTATTTAGCTCCGATCATATGTACAACATTGCGAAGCGCACTACGACATTGGCGAAGGGGTATACAGGTGGCGGGAGCGATGAACTCGAAACGTTTTTCTTATACTTGCGCGCGGGTTATTACGCCGAGTTTTACAATGACAACATCTCATTTATTGAATGGGTTACCCCAGCGGTGAAAGAATCCGTGGATGCGTTTGTTAATAACGCAAACTTCTATGAGAACAGCGACCGTCACGGCAAAGTGCTTAGTGAAGTCATCATCACTATGGATAGTGCGGGCTTGCAGCACGCGTACTTACCGCAAGTGACCCAGTGGCTTACACGTTGGAATGATCAATACGCCCAGCACTGGTATATGCGCAATGCAGTTAACGGTGTTTTCACTATTTTGTTTGGTGGGCAGTGGAACGAGCAATTTGTGCAAATAATTGGCAACCAAACGGACCTTGCCAAAGCTTTAGGCGATTTTGCTCTGAGGGCATCATCAATCGGTGCTGAAGATGAGTTCATGGCCGCGAATGCGGGGCGAGAGCTCGGGCGTTTGACCAAGTATACGGGTAACGCGAGTTCTGTTGTGAAGAGTCAGCTGAGTCGAATCTTTGAACAGTATGAAATGTATGGTCGGGGTGACGCGGTTTGGCTTGCGGCGGCGGACACTGCCTCATATTACGCAGATTGTAGTGAGTTCGGAATTTGTAATTTCGAAACTGAGCTAAAAGGCTTAGTGCTATCGCAAACTTATACTTGTAGTCCAACAATTCGAATATTGTCCCAGAATATGACGCAAGAGCAACACGCGGCCGCATGTTCTAAAATGGGTTACGAAGAGGGTTACTTTCATCAGTCATTAGAAACTGGTGAACAGCCAGTAAAAGATGACCACAATACTCAGCTCCAAGTCAATATCTTCGATTCAAGCACCGATTATGGTAAGTACGCAGGGCCAATTTTCGATATTAGTACTGACAATGGCGGTATGTACTTGGAAGGCGATCCTTCCCAGCCGGGGAATATTCCCAACTTTATTGCTTATGAAGCCTCTTATGCGAACGCGGATCACTTTGTCTGGAACTTAGAGCACGAATACGTGCATTACTTAGATGGTCGATTTGATCTCTATGGAGGGTTTAGTCATCCAACTGAAAAAATAGTGTGGTGGAGTGAAGGCATTGCAGAGTATGTCGCTCAAGAAAATGACAACCAAGCAGCACTTGAGACGATTTTAGACGGCTCGACATATACCTTAAGTGAGATTTTCGAGACTACTTATGATGGGTTTGATGTCGATCGAATTTATCGTTGGGGGTACTTAGCTGTACGTTTTATGTTTGAAAATCATAAAGATGACGTAAACCAAATGCTGGTGGAAACACGCCAAGGGAATTGGAGCAATTACAAAGCAACGATCACCCAATGGGCGAATTTATATCAAAGTGAGTTTGAGCAGTGGCAGCAAGCCCTTGTCTCAAATGGTGCACCTAATGCAGTCATAACCGCAAACAACAAGGGGAAAGTCGGTGAAAGCATTACATTTAGCAGTGAAAACAGTACAGACCCAAACGGGAAGATCGTCAGCGTCTTATGGGACTTCGGTGATGGCTCGACAAGTACACAAACCAAGCCGACGCACCAATATGGGAGTGAAGGGGAGTATTCGGTCAGTCTAAGTGTGACAGACAGTGAAGGCTTGACGGCAACCGCCACTCATAGTGTTGTTATCTCAACGTTGGGCGGTAATGACACATTGCCACAAGACTGCGCGGTGCAAAGTAAAGTAAGCGGTGGGCGCCTAACAGCAGGAGAGCCTGTTTGCTTGGCAAATCAACAAACCATTTGGCTGAGCGTGCCAGCGGTGAATGAGAGCTCAAATCTGGCGATAACGACGGGGAACGGTATGGGCAACCTAAAGCTTGAATACAGTAACTCTGGTTGGCCGGATGGTGCTAATCTTCACGGGTGGTCAGATAATATTGGTAATGGAGAGTGTATTACGTTGTCAAATCAGAGTAACTACTGGGGCTACGTTAAAGTCTCTGGTGACTTTGAGAATGCCGCCATCGTCGTTGATTTTGATGCTCAGAAGTGTCGTCAGTAGGGCATTTTAACTGCATCATTTTAATTTAATTGATCGCCTCGCTAACATTGCGGGGCGTTTTTGTTTTTCACGCCGTTATCTCTATAAAAAAACCAGCCCGAAGGCTGGCAAACAAGGAGTTTGAGATGAAAATGAAAACGTTATAAAGCTTGCTGATATCCTATTTCTCAATAAGTTGGGTTGTGCGTTGAAGCCAGTTTTTATCTTGCGTATCAAGAAAAGGGCTAAGTGCTTGATAGACTCGTGAATGGTAATGATTGAGCCAGTCTAGCTCTGCTTGATCTAGCATTGATAAATCAAGGGCGTTGGTCGCAATTGGAGCAAGAGTGATGGTCTCAAAACCGTAAAACGTGCCGAACTCATTTTGTTCTACTTCTACAACTTTAAGAATGTTCTCTATTCTTACCCCGTACTCACCTTCGCGATAAACGCCTGGCTCATTAGTAATGACCATACCCGGTTTTAGTTCAACCTCGTGGTGGCTTTGCGAGAAATTTTGTGGGCCTTCGTGAACATTCAAGCAAACGCCCACGCCGTGTCCAGTGCCGCACTTGTAATCAATACCATGTTGCCATAAGACGCCACGCGCCATGATATCAAGATTGGCACCCGTAGAGCCTTTCATGAATCGAGTCTGAGTCAGTCGGATGACCGCTTTGAGCACCAAGGTATAATCTTTGCGCTGCTTAATGGTCGGTGACCCGAAGTGGAAAGTACGGGTGATGTCTGTTGTCCCGCCAAGGTATTGGCCACCAGAATCGACGAGAAAGAAGTTGCTTTCATTGACTGCCGCATTGCTTTCTTCATCGGCGGCATAATGCATTTTTGCCCCGTGAGCTGCGAAGCCTGCGATAGTGCGGAAACTGTCACTCACATAATGTCGGGTTTGACGGCGATAGTGATTCAGTTGTGCCTCAGCAGACAATTCTGTAACGAGTCCGCTTGGAACTTGCTCTTCGAGCCAGTTCATAAACCTTACGATTGCCACACCATCATCTGTTAATGCCTGTTCTAGGCTAGTTAGCTCGGTCGCATTTTTTATGGCCTTCATTGCCGTTACAGGGCAAGCCATTGGCTTTAGATTCACATTCCCTTCAATCGAACTCACCAATAAGCTGTCTGTGTGGGTCGGGTTAAAAGCGAGCGATAATCCCTCACATTGCTGATTCAAATACTGACTTACGTAGTTGTAATGGCGAATGTGTACACTCTGATCGGTCAGCGCTCTTTCAACGTCTTGAGGCAGTTTGGCTTTATCAATAAACAGTGTCGCAAGTGATTGCTCTACGACTAGATAGGCTTCAGAAACTGGGCAGTAATTCGTATCACCACCTCGAATATTCATTGTCCACATGACATCATCTAGCGTTGACACTAATAAGCTATCTACTTGGTTCTCGGTTAACCAAGAACGGATTCTCGCTAACTTATTTTCAGTGTCAACGCCAGCAAAAGCGGTGGGGTGCTCGAATACGGGTGCACTTGGGCGAGGTGGTCTTTCAAGCCAAATCGGTGTGAGTAAATCCAGGTCGAGAATGATCTTAATGTTTTTCGCTTCAAAGGTTTGTTTGAGGCCTTGATAAAAAGCGTAACTGATGGCGCGCCCGTCAACCGCGATAATACTGTTTTCTGGTAGCGTGGTAGCCAGCCATTTGGCAACTGTCGGCGTTTCTGGTTGTTTGGCTTTAAACAGTTCAAGTCCTGTGCCGTGTAACTGTTCTTCAGCTTGAATATAGTAACGACCATCAGTCCACAGGCCACCACCTTGTTGGGTAATGACGACATCGCCTGCTGAGCCGGTAAAACCTGAAATCCAGCTTCGCGCTAACCAATGATCCGCTGAGTATTCACTGTTATGTGGGTCATTGTTGGTCACGATATATGCAGACACGTTGTGAAAGGACATTGCCTCACGCAATAACGTAAGGCGTTGGTTTACTGAGTTAGTATTGTTCATTAAATGGTTCCTAAAGTCATATTTGAGCAATAGATATGATGCTGCTCCGAGCCTGTTTTTATTGGGTTCTGTTGCCCGCATACTTCTGTTGCTTCTGGGCATCGAGTACGAAAAACGCAACCGCTCGGTGGGTTAAGTGGAGAAGGAAGATCGCCGGGCAATAGTTGTATTTCACGGTCACGTGCTAATTGCGGATTAGCTATCGGGACAGCAGATAACAGTGCTTTGGTGTAGGGGTGTTGAGCATCATCAAATACTTGATCGTAACGTCCTACTTCCATAGGTTTACCAAGATACATCACCATAACGCGGTCGCTGATATGGCGCACCACGCTTAAGTCATGCGCAATCATCACCAGTGTTAACCCCATTTCTTGTTTAAGATCATCTAGAAGATTGATGACCTGAGCTTGTATGGAGACATCTAGTGCACTAACGGGTTCATCACACACGACCAAATCTGGATTGAGAATTAATGCTCTGGCAATGCCCACACGCTGGCATTGACCTCCGGAAAATTCATGTGGATAGCGGTTTCGCTGGCTCGCCAAGAGACCCACTTTATCCATCATAGCGATGACACGCTTTTCTACCTCTGCCCGTTTAAGCTTTGGCTCGTGGGTGAGCAGTGGTTCGGCGATGCATTCTGAGATGGTTAACCTCGGATTCAAACAAGCGGATGGGTCTTGAAACACCATCTGAAATTCTCTGCGTCGAGAGGAAAGCTCTTTTTTACTAAACCCGAGCATGTCTTGACCTTTCCAAGTCAACTCGCCATGTGTAGGTTCAATTAAGCGAAGTAAGGCGCGAGCAAGTGTTGATTTTCCGCAGCCTGATTCCCCCACAATGCCAAGTGTCTCACCTCGGTAAACATCTAAGTCGATACCATTGACCGCTTTCACGATTTTACGTCGACTTGGAATAAGATGACGTGAAACAGGAAAGTGGACGTTTAAATCACGAGCAGACATGAGGACTTCTTTTTTATTCATAACGCCTCCTTAAGCTTTTATTTGAATGGGAGTGATAACACTGGGTGCTTTAACGTGACAGGCAATGGACTGGCTCGTGTTTAATGGAGAAAACCGTGGGGTTTCGTATTGGCAACGCGTCTCTCGATGCTCGCACCGCTCTTTAAACGGACACCCTTGATGGTTAATCAACGCACTTGGTGGGTTACCTGGGATGGTTGGTAAACGCGGCATATCTTCAGTGATGGAAGGAATCGCCTTTAGCAGGCCTTGAGTGTAGGGGTGCGCAGGTTGAGCGAACAATGTCTCGGTATCTGATTGCTCCATTTTTTGACCACCATACATGACCAATACGCGATCACACATCTCGGCGACGACGCCCATATCGTGAGTGATCAGTAAAATAGCCGTATTGAACTCTTGTTGTAAGTCTCGTAATAGCGTCAAAATTTGAGCTTGAACGGTTACATCTAACGCGGTGGTTGGTTCGTCTGCAATTAACAACTCGGGCTTACACAACAAGGCCATCGCTATCATGATTCGCTGACGCATTCCGCCAGATAATTCGTGAGGGTATTGATTCATCCTAGTTTCGGGAGAGGGAATACGCACCGCATCCAACATGTGAATCGATTCAATTTTTGCTTGTTTTCGGGTCATTCCTTTATGAATCATGAGAACTTCACAAAGCTGTTTGCCAATTTTCATAAATGGGTTGAGTGACGTCATCGGATCTTGAAAGATCATTCCGATTTTCTCTGCACGGATGCGGTTGAGCTGCTTTTTAGACATCGCGAGTAAATCATCACCGTGGAACATTGCGCTTCCAGACACGGCGCCGTTATCCGCGGTTAACCCCATTAATGCGAAAACAGACTGGCTTTTTCCCGAACCTGATTCCCCAACAATCCCAAGAGTTTCGCCCGCTTTAATCGAGTAGGAGAGATTACTGACCGCTTGCACTTGCCCATCTGGCGTATCGAAGCGCACGTTCATGTTTTCAATAGATAGCATGGGTTTGTCCTTATCGGTCTTTCGGGTCAAGAGCATCACGCAAGCCATCGCCGATGAAGTTAAAACAAAAGAGGGTGGCAACTAAAAACAGAGAGGGAAAAAGCAGCATCCACAATGCAACGTCAATCGTTTTTGCGCCTTCGGAAATTAGGATTCCCCAGCTCGTGTCTGGTGGTTGAACACCAAGCCCTAAGAAGCTCAAAAACGATTCGAACATAATGAATCCTGGTACCATTAAGGAGGAATAAACCATCACGATCCCAAGAACATTAGGCAGAACATGGCGTCGGACAATTGTCAATTTAGAAACCCCAATAGAGTGTGCGGCTTCGATGAACTCTCGCTTTTTTAGACCGAAGGTGACGCCACGTACAACACGGGCAATGCCCAGCCAAGATACCATTCCGATCACGATAAAAATCAGGTAGATGTTGTTGCCAAAAAGGGTAACAAACAGGATAACCATAAACATAAATGGCACCGAATCGAGCACCTCAATAATGCGCATCATTACGCTATCGACAACGCCGCCAAGATAGCCGGAAATACTTCCCCAAATCGTACCAATAACAACGGCGACTAAGGCGCCAACAAAACCTACCAAAATAGAGAGCCTGCCGCCTTGCATCGTGCGAGCAAAGACATCTTGCCCGAGATCATCGGTACCAAAGTAATGGCCACTGCTCAGTGAAGGTTTCCCTAGCTCGTATGGATCGATGAGCACTTCCCAGTCAATTTCATCATGGCCAAAAGCGGCAAGAGAGGGGCCGAAGGTGATGCATAAGGTAATGAACGCCAAAACATACACTGATGTCATCGCGGCTCTGTTTTTACGAAATCGAGTCCATGCATCCTGCCAAAGACTGCGACCTTCGACGGCTTCAATATTGTCGACGACTTGATCTTGAAGAGCTTGTGTATCCAGTTTTTTGACCGTTAACATACCGGACTCCTAAACGCGTATACGAGGGTCGATAATCGTATATAGCAAGTCGACCACAAGGTTAAAGAAGATAGTGAGTGAAGCGACAATCAGAGTAATGCCCATTACTAGGCCGTAGTCGCGGTTGAGAGCCCCAGACACAAAGTGTTGTCCCATGCCACCTGTACCAAAGAAAATGTCGATAATCACCGAGCCTGTCACGACAGAAACAAACGCAGGGCCGAGCATCGCAACGACGGGAATCAGGGATGGTCGCAAAGCGTGATGGAATAAAATGTAGGTTGTGGACAAACCTTTGGCTTTTGCCGTTCGAATGTATGGTTGGTTGAGCGTTTCAATCATTGCGCCACGCATGACGCGTGCAATACTCGCAATGGAGCCAATCGCCAGGCTGAGCACGGGAAGAACAAGAAAAGCCAGCTTTCCTCCTTCCCAACCACCAGCAGGGAACCAGCCGAGCTGAATAGCGAAGATCATGACTAAAACTGGAGCAAGCACGAAAGCCGGAACTACAACTCCAGTCATCGAAAGTGTCATCAGGCCGTAATCTAGGCGGCTATTTCGGTTCAATGCCGCAATGGTGCCAAGCAACATGCCAAGTGGAACGGAAATACAAAAGGAGAGTACGCCTAATACTGCTGAAACTGGCCATGATTGTGCGACGAGCTGTGTAACACTGAAGTCTTGATAAACGAAGCTCGGACCGAGATCTCCTTGTATGAAATTACCAATGTAAATCCAAAACTGAGTAAGGAAGGGCTGGTCCAAATGGAATTTTGCTTCGATATTCGCACGTACCACCTCTGGCATAGGCCGTTCCATATCAAATGGCCCCCCTGGTGCAATGTGCATCAGCCAAAATGATACGAGTGCGATGAATAGAAGCGTGGGGATAGCGATAGCTAATCGCTTAACAATGTACCAAATCATGATCCATCATCCTTTGGTCATCCGAAATCACTTCGAACGGTTATGAATAAAAAATGGTCTGAGCTCAGGTTGCCTTCTCCACCGAGAGATATGAGGAACGGCAAATAAACATTGAACTTGCCGACTCAGACCGAAAACATGCTTTTAGTGGGCTTTTACATAGACATTCTTGCGGTAGTACGACGACTCAGGGTTTGTCAGTTCGTAGCCGCCCACGTAAGGCTTGATGAGGTATTGATCGTTACCCGGACGATAAATAGGAATAATGGCCATGTCTTCAATCAGCATGCTTTCTGCTTGTAGATACAGTTCTGATGGGTTGCTCATGGTCTTTGATCGAGCCATTAACTCGTCGTATTGCGGGTTGTTATAACGAGAATCGTTGTACTCGCCACTAGAAACGAAGATATCCAACCATGTAGAGGCTTCATTGTAGTCGGCCGTCCAGCCGCCGCGAGTAATGTCGGTCGGCTCTTTAAGTGCGTAGAACACTTTCGGTTCTAGCTGTTTTATCGTGACTTGCGCACCCAATCGGCTTTTCCACATGCCTGCCATGGTGGTTGCCATTTTTACGTCCATCGAGAAAGTTGGTACGGTAAAGGTTAACTTAAGCGGATTGCTTTTATCGTATCCAGCTTCTGACAGTAATTGCTGCGCTTTTTCGATACGTTTATGGCGGTTCCAAGTTGCGAACTCAGGAGTGTGAGATTTAAAACCATCTGTTTGAGGTGGCACAAGGGTATACATTGGAACCCCACCGTTTCTCAAAATAGCACTCGTTAACAGTTGACGGTCAATGGCATATGAGAGGGCTTTACGAACTCGCACGTCTTTTGTTGGCCCTTGTTGAGTGTTGAGGTAATAGAATGTGGAGCCAAGAGACGCACTGTTGCTTGCCACTTCTTGTGGGCGTTGTTGAATTAACTTTTTCTTCTGAGCGGCAGGAATGGAAACCGCTTGGTCTATCTCACCAGCTAGGTAGCGGTTTAGCACTACGTTTGCATCACCAATTGGTAGCCAGGTGACTTTTTCCAGCACTACATTGCTTGCGTCCCAATAATGTGGATTTTTAACCATCACCAGTTTTTCGTTAACTTTCCATTCAGAGACAGTAAACGCACCATTTGTAACGATATGTTCAGGCTGGGTCCAACGGTTGCCATGTTTTTCAATGGTCGCTTTATGAACGGGGGCAAGCACAGGATGACTTAATAGTTTCGTAAAGAAGGGAATAGGCTCTTCGAGTGTTACCTGGAACGTTTTTTCATCCAGCGCCTTCACGCCCAAGGACTCGGGTGCGGCGTCGCCTTTCATAATGGCTTGCGAGTTTTCGATATTTGGAATGGCCGCAAACCAAGCGTAGGGTGAAGCAGTGCTTGGATTCAGTAAGCGTTGCCAGCTGTAGACAAAATCTTGTGCAGTGACCGTTTCGCCATTTGACCATTTTGCATCACGTAAGTGGAAGGTATAAACCGTATTGTTGTCATTGACTGACCAAGACTCAGCAACACCAGGAATGGTTTTACCTTGCTTATCTTGAATGACCAGACCTTCAAACAGGTCTCGACCAAGATTAAAAGCGGGCTCTGCGGCTTGCTTGGCTGGGTCAATAGAAGTAACTTCAGCCCCATTGTTTAGCGTAATTTCTTGTGTCTCATCGAGGGTCACACCTGAGGGATACGGCGCGGCATAGCTTGATGTTGCCAGTATTGGACTCATCATCGACGCTAATAAAAGCAACTTAGGTAATTTCATCCTTGTCTCACTCTTTTCATCCTGAAAGATGCCAAAAATGTATATTGTATAAATTGTCTACACAATCGAGTTTTAACATTACTGTAACAGGGTGTCAGGTGTTGAGCTGTCTGGTCTCAAAAAGTGAGCTAGGGGAATTTCTTTGAAGATCTGATATCAAGTTGGCATGACGGGAAGTAATTTTGCTTCGATACAAATTAAAATCCCCTTCAAGCACAGGCTAGAAGGGGAAGATAGTCAGCCTGCTCTTCAAAAGGCATGACGTTAACTGACTAGGAAATGTTTCACGAACTCAGTGATTTTGACCATATCACTTACCGCGATAAACTCTTCTGTCGTGTGTACTTTTGCCATGCCAGTTGAAAGGTTGGCAGTTGTGAGACCTTTCTTGTTAAAGTTGTTGGCATCGCTACCGCCGCCAGTGCCTTTTGTGAAGGCGTCAATTCCCAACTCTGAAAACGCTGCTTTTATAGCGTTTACGTGTGGGTGGTTTTCTTCAATAACAAAAGCGTCGTAGGCTCGGCTAGATTCAATTTCGACTTCTGCACCGTGTTTTTTACAGACAGACTCTAATGTTGAGATCATATGATTGACCTGAGCATCTAGTTTATCGCCATTCAGGGAGCGTGCTTCTGCCACGATTTTTAATTCAGGCATAACAATGTTTGTGGCCTGACCGCCGTTAACTATACCGATGTTGGCTGTCGTTTCTTCGTCGATGCGAAGTAGCTTCATTTGGTTGATGGCATCTGCCGCCACCATGATCGCACTGATGCCTTCTTCTGGCGCAAGCCCTGCGTGTGCTGGTCGGCCTTTGATTTTTGCCATGATCTTTTGCTGGCCTGGGGCTGCGGTCACAATGGTGCCAATAGGGCCACCTGTGTCTAACACGATTGCTTCCGTTGAAGTGACGTGTGACATATCGAAGTATTGTGAACCGAATAAACCGCCTTCTTCATACACGGTGAAAGCAAGTTCTAACGTTTTGTGCTCACGGTTTTCCGCTTGAATACAACGAACGGCTTCCATGATGGCAGCAATACCAGATTTATCATCGCCACCAAGAATCGTATTGCCTTTTGAACGGATAACGCCGTCTTCGATGATTGGCTCAATGCCAATACCTGGAGTGACCGTATCCATATGACAGCTCATTAGAATAGAGCCGTCTTTTTTGCCGTCTAAACGGGCGTACACGTTAAAACCGTTAGAAATGTGCTCAGGTACTGGAAGTTTGCGTACGGTAAAGCCTAGCTCGCCTAGCTGTTCTGCCAGTGTTTCTGCAATTTGTTTTTCGTTTTTTGATTCGCTGTCGATACGTACTAGTTGGCAAAAGTGTTCAACTAAGCGTTCTTGATTGATGTGTGTCATTAGATGTCTCTTTTTCTGATCGAGCGTGAAGCCTTGTGGCTCGGCTCGATAGGGAACAGAGCACCACTTATGGCACAGTTACTTTTGAATAAAACTGAGGTGAATCAATAAAGGGGTATCCATGACACGATTCTGACCGATGAGCCTTTCGAACTGTATGAAGCGTCACGAAACATTACTTTTGATGTTTTGTAGGACCAAATGAATGAAGCAGATAGAAATAGGGGGCAATAGGCTTTCTATCCCTCTTTTACTTTTTGAGCTACGTTGCCAAGATAAAATGCCAAAGTAACAACTTGTTTACATTTTTCATGTTGGCGTAAAGCCGAAAATATCAATCTAATGTATTGAAAATAAGCAATTTGTTTGATTTTTGCGAAAGTGGATTCGATGCGCCTTCTGTGTGTAACATATATTTTACAATTATGCGTAAAAGTCGCCAAGATAAAGATTTCTCCCCACGTATTCCAATTTCTCAAGACCTGCGCCAAGTTAGACAAATAAGTCCAAACAAAAGCTACTGAGACAAGGAGAAAGTCATGGTTGATGCATATAACCCACTAGGAACAGACGGATTTGAGTTTGTTGAATATACTGCTGCAGACAACAAAGGCATTCAACAGCTTAAAGATCTGTTTATATCGTTAGGTTTTGCGGAGATTGCAAAGCATCGCTCAAAAGAAGCGTGGTTATATCGACAAGGTGACATTAGCTTTATTGTGAATGCGCAGCCGCATAGCCAAGCTGAGGGATTCGCCAAAGTTCACGGTCCGTCGGTTTGTGGCATGGCATTTCGTGTGAAAGACGCCACCGTTGCTCTGGCGCATGCGTTAGAGAATGGCGGTAAAGAATATAAAACGGAAATTGGGCCGATGGAGCTAAGCATTCCTGCTATTTATGGCATCGGTGAAAGCTTGCTTTATTTTGTCGACCGTTATGGAAAGCAGAGTATTTATGATGTCGATTTTCGTTTTTATGATGATGCTGATGAGCGTTTATCAAAAGCGAATGTTGGTCTTTACGAAATCGACCACTTAACGCACAACGTTAAGCAAGGCAACATGGATGTCTGGTCTGGTTTCTATGAGCGCATTGGTAACTTCCGCGAAATTCGTTATTTCGATATCGAAGGTAAGCTGACTGGTCTTGTCAGCCGTGCGATGACCGCACCTTGCGGCAAAATCCGAATTCCTATCAATGAGTCGTCAGATGATAAATCACAGATTGAAGAGTTTATCCGTGAATACAATGGCGAAGGTATTCAACACATCGCATTGACCACAGACGACATCTACGAAACGGTCAAAACCTTGCGTGAGCGAGGCATGGACTTTATGCCAACGCCAGATACTTATTACGAGAAAGTCGATCAGCGTGTTGAAGGCCACGGTGAAGATGTAAGCAAGCTTCGTGATTTGCAGATTCTTATTGATGGTGCGCCAACGAAAGATGGCATCTTGCTACAAATCTTTACTCAAACCGTTATCGGCCCTGTGTTCTTCGAAATCATCCAACGTAAAGGCAATGAAGGCTTTGGCGAGGGTAACTTCAAAGCGTTGTTTGAATCGATAGAAGAAGACCAAATTCGCCGAGGAGTATTGAGCGATGCATAAATGGATCACATTCCCTCATCGGGAGGGAGTCTGCTCTAAACAAGCACATGCTGACTTCCCGGAAGAGGCAATTTATGAACGTGAGGCAGGTCGAAGTGGCTTCTTCGGCCCCGCAACACATTTTCATCATCAACATGCCCCAACGGGGTGGTCTGAGTGGGAGGGCGAGCTACGTCCACGAGCGTTCGATTTTAATCTAGTGGAGAAAGTCAGCCATATTACCCCGTGGGCAGTCCCGCATCTATTACACAACGCGAATTGTAAAGTTCGTGTTTGGCGTATGGATGAAAAAATGGATTTCTTGGTGAGAAACGCTGATGGCGACGAACTGCTATTCATCCACCAAGGTACGGCAGATCTCTACTGTGATTATGGTCATTTGAAAGTGAGCGAAGGGGATTATGTCATGATCCCTCGCTCAACGAGCTGGCGTTTAGAGCCAAGCGAGCCGATGTTCATTCTGATGATCGAAAACACCGATGCGGCTTATACATTGCCCGAAAAAGGCATGGTTGGAAACCACGCGGTGTTTGATCCGGCGGTGTTAGAAACGCCGTCGATCAACGATCAGTTCCGTGCTCAATATTCTGAGAATCAAACACAGGTTCAGGTGAAACGCCACGATAAAGTCAGTGTTATCACTTACCCATTCAACCCGCTGGATGCGATTGGCTGGCATGGTGATTTGGCGGTAGTAAAAGTGAACTGGCGTGATATTCGTCCACTTATGTCACATCGTTACCATTTACCGCCTTCTGCACATACTACATTTGTAGGAGCAGGATTTGTGGTGTGTACCTTCGTTCCTCGTCCAATTGAAAGTGATCCTGGAGCGCTCAAAGTACCGTTCTACCACAACAATGACGATTATGACGAAGTCTTGTTCTACCATGCAGGTGATTTCTTCAGCCGTGACAACATTGAAGCAGGTATGGTGACATTCCATCCAGCAGGATTTACACATGGCCCTCACCCGAAAGCATTCAAAGCAGGGCGAGAGCACAAGAAGACTTTCACCGACGAAGTTGCGGTCATGATCGATACGCGTCACGCACTTCAGTTTGCGGATGAGCTGGAAAAAGTAGAAAACAAAGAATACGTCTATAGCTGGCAAGAGAAGTAAGAGGCAAGGATGAAATTAGCAACCAAGAAAAATGGCACTCGTGACGGTTTGTTGATGGTCGTGAGCAAAGACTTAACGCGCTGCGTACCTGCGACAGAAATTTTCCACCCTATGAACTTAGCACCGACGATGCAGGTGGCGCTTGATAACTGGGATACGCTAGCACCGCAACTGGAAGAGCTATACGTTGCACTGAACAATGGCACGGTTGCAGGGTATGAAGAGTTTGAAGCGCACTACTGTGAGTCGCCGCTTCCTCGCGCTTATCAGTGGGCTGATGGCAGTGCTTACGTAAACCACGTTGAGTTGGTTCGAAAAGCTCGCGGCGCTGAAATGCCAGAGAGTTTTTGGACGGACCCGTTGATGTACCAAGGAGGCTCTGATGCCTTTATTGGACCTTGTGACAACATCGAGTTTGCGAGTGATGAATGGGGTATTGATTTCGAAGGTGAAGTTGCTGTGGTAACTGGTGACGTACCAATGGGCGCGAGTGTTGCAGAGGCTCAGGAGTCGATTCGTTTGATCATGCTGGTGAATGATGTCTCACTCCGTGGCCTAATTCCGGCAGAGTTAGCTAAAGGGTTTGGTTTTTTCCAATCTAAACCTTCTTCTGCGTTTTCTCCTGTGGCAGTAACACCTGACGAACTCGGCGAAGCGTGGTACGAAAACAAAGTGCATTTACCATTGCTCTCGACCTACAACCACAAGCCGTTTGGTCGCCCAAATGCGGGTATCGATATGACGTTTGATTTCGCAGACTTAATTGTTCATGCGACTAAAACGCGCCCGCTATCTGCTGGGGCAATTATAGGTTCTGGCACGGTATCTAATAAGCAAGGCACCGAACATGGCACTTCGATTGAGGAGGGTGGTGTTGGTTATTCATGTATCGCGGAAGTTCGCATGATTGAAACCATTCGTGATGGTAAGCCGTCGACTAACTTTATGTCGTTTGGAGATTCAATCAGATTGGAAATGTTCGATGCGGATGGCAACAACATATTCGGCTCGATTGACCAACAAGTTAGCCAATATCTCAAGCACTAACAATGCTGGTTGGGAGACGATATGAGCGATAGCATGATTTTATACGGATACTGGCGATCATCGGCGGCATATCGTGTGCGTATTTGCTTGAATCTTAAAGAGTTATCGTATGATTCAAAATCGGTACACTTGGTGCGCAATGGTGGCGAACAACACAGTGATGAGTACCATGAGTTAAACGCTTCTGAACTGGTTCCTTTGCTGGTGGATGGGGAGGTTCAGTTAACCCAGTCACTGGCGATCATTCAATACTTAGAAGAACACTACCCGGATGTCACTGTGATCCCCGAGCAAACGCCGCTTCGATACCAAGCGCTAGCTTTGGCTCAGGATATTGCAATGGAGATTCATCCCCTGAATAACTTAAGAGTTCTACAGTATTTAGAGGGGGAGCTAGCTTGCGAACCAGAGCGCAAAGTCGCTTGGATTCATCACTGGATCCACAAAGGTTTTACAGCATTAGAAGAGAAACTTCAGAAGCATCGTAAACTAAATGGTGATTGCAAGTTTAGCCTGACAAGCTCGCCATCTATTGTCGATATTTGTCTGGTACCACAATTTTATAACGCACAACGCTTTGGTGTAGATACTTCTCTTTATCCAACCATTAACGCTGTTGTGCAGTCATGCAATCAACTGCCAGCTTTTATTGATGCGATGCCAGAGAATCAGCCAGACGCTAATAGTTGATTCTTAGCATACATAATGTATTAACAAAATTTAAACGAGCCAATCCAAGTGTGTGATTGGCTCGTTTTTATTGGTGAGCAAAATTTTCTGTTTCTCGCTATCGTCGTGGCGCCTCAAAATTGCGAGGTTTTGTTGCTCTGCATAACATTTCCATTTACGCTTTGAGCAACGAGTTGTTTTGGATGCACTTTATTTATGACCAACATTTTTATCATTGTTGTTCTTCTGGTTTTATTCTTCTTTGTTATTCAAAAGTACGTGATTAAGCACGATGACACGCGTGATTATCCTTATCGCTCGAAAGGCACTCTGCTCAGAGGTCAAGAGGGTGCGTTCTATAATGCGTTAAGAGCGGCGGTAGGGGAGCATGCCGTAGTATTCGCGAAAGTAAACATGTCCAGTTTGGTTACGCCAAAAGAAATCAAAAATAAGAAGCAGTTTTTTGTCGCGAACAATCGTATATCTCGAAGCTATTTTGATTACGTTATTTGTGACCCAAGGACACTAGAGCCGCGCGTTATCGTTGAATTGGATAATGGGCAGGAGCTAAACAAGGGTAAGATAGAAAGACAAAAGTTATTGATTCATGTTTGTAAGACGGCCAACCTGCCTTTAATTGGCGCCTCGGTAAAGCACAGTTATCAAGTTGGGCGATTACGTCGTTTGCTTGCGGCACACATTGATTTGATTGAGCCCGATAAAGAAGTGCGTTTTTGTAAAAAATGCGGCAGTCCGATGATCATTAAAACCGCAAGCCAAGGTGAGTTCAAAGGGAGACGTTTCTTTACTTGTAGCCGTCAGCCGAATTGTACATACACCGAAAATTATAACGTTGTGTTTGAGGCGGACGACTAAACACGATAATTAACCTGCAGAAATAAGGGGCTTTGATTAGAGATGATCAAAGCCTTTTTTGTATCAGTCATCAAGGCAGGGCCTATACTTTGAAAAAGAGTGCAGAATAGGGCAGCCATATGCGATACGGATGGATTTTGTCAGCATTGTTCATCGCATCTAATGTTAGTGCGATACCTAATTTGAAACCACTGGAGTGTGAATTGACAGAGACACCCCAAGATCATTTCTTGTTTTACCGAGAGCAAATGGTTTACCACAGTGAGCAGTTTGTCATATTTCAAAACTTCAAAGGCAGGGTGAGCACTCAAGTGGACGTCAAAACAGGAGAGTTGATCCGTACAACCTATATCGGCGAACCATTTAAACCTAAATATCAGATTTTGTTCGGCACTTGCCCTAAGGTATCGCAAACCTTACAGATTTGGATGCTCAGTGAAGTGCCTTACGACAATTAAGTGAGATAATAAAAGTTATATAGATCACACTTTTAATCCATGAAGGATTCAGCTTTGCTGATAAAATCATCTGAAAACGCGTGTTGAGTTTACATTTTCGCCAAACGGTTCAAAGTTGGTAAATTTGTGCTTGCACCACCGTTCGCTTATAGCTAATATCCTCCTCGTTCCAGAGAAATGCGTCCGTAGCTCAGCTGGTTAGAGTATCGCCTTGACATGGCGGGGGTCGGTGGTTCGAGTCCACTCGGACGCACCATTCTGAATTGAATGGTTAGGAACATAAAAATTTGGGTCCGTAGCTCAGTTGGTTAGAGTACTACCTTGACATGGTAGGGGTCGGCGATTCGAGTTCGCCCGGACCCACCAAATTTTAAAAAAGCCCACCTTTTGGTGGGCTTTTTTGTGTCTATAACTTATTGATATTCAAGTGGAATTCCTTCTTTTTTCCTTTTTATCCCCTTGTTATTACTCTGCGTTAGTACTGAGTAAAGTTCGAGGGGGTGGTAAAAGGGTGGTAAAAAGGTGGTAAAATACAGTAGTTTGTACAGCGCTTGAAATGGGCTATATTGCGACGCTTATGGCTGGTACTTCATGCCATTCTACGTCGTGACTATCAGTGTAAATCTGAGTGGTTCTATCACTGGCATGTGCCATGCGTTGGCGAGGGTTTACACCCATTTCATCGATGAGTTTTGCCGATAGCCTTCGGATTTCATGGAAAGTAGGGCGCTTAGCTTTTTCTACGTTAGAGTACAAACCGAGTTCGTCGCGTACTTTGGAAAATGTTTCGCTGATCATGCGACTGGTCACTTGGTAACGGTGGTCACACTGCTTAGCGATATTATTGTTTCTTGCAGGTCTACGATGCACTACGTAAGGGCAATGTAGCTTATCTGTTTTAGATAGCTCTACAACTTCTTTGATAGCGCTTGTCACCGGAATAGCAACATAAGACGTTTTAGCATTCTTAACCTTTGCTCGATGTATGTACAAGGTACCAAATACAATTTCTCCGTTCTCTGGTTTTGGAGTATCAAACCAGACAATTCCACATGTATCCGGTTTTGGTATACGGTATTTTATTCTATGTAGTTCAGCTACTGCGTGAGTCGATTGAATCGATAACCCCATCGCTACTTTTAAAAATAGAGGGGCCTCTTTTTCAATTGCTTTGAATGCTTCTATATCTAAACCCAAGCGTTCTTTCTTATTATCAGAAACATTTAGCCATTTTGGTTTTTTGTTAAACATAAAGTTTTCACTAATTGCGGATTCATCTGCTAGATAGCTAAAGCTCTTCTTTAATCGAGAAAGTTTCTTGTTATAAACCTCTTTGGATTTATCGCCATAATATGTATTTAGAAAGTCGTTCATGGTTTCCTAAGTTAATTGACTTGGAAAGCTTGTCTCCTACAAACTCATTAAGTCGAGCATTATAAGTGCGTCAATAATTTTGAAATCGTGCTTGGTATACCGCTTGTTACGCCGTGATCGGCTTAACCTGTTTCTAGCTCTTTGTTGCGCTCTAGCTGGCTGATAGGAAGGGTTGGGGCGATAGGCATTATATCGAGAGTTACGTTTAAAGTCTCGGTAGATAGTGCTCTTGTGACGCCCTAGCTCTTTAGCGATGTTGACGACACTAATGCCTTGCTTTCTAAGTGCGGACATCATATACCTTTCATTCTCAGTGAGGTGTGTGTAATTCATGGTTTTTCACTTCTTGGCGGGAGTAAAACTTATGAATAGCACATCTCACAGTTTTAAATTTCAGGGGTGTCGCACTTCGTACTTGAATCCAAGCGGTATAACAAGTTACTTCAGAGTGATTCGCAACGCACTAAGTCGACATGATATTTATAAACATTATTAAGAGGAAAAGATGAAATTTGATATGTCTGTTAATGATAACTCTGCTTCATTCTTTTATGAGGGGAGTGAAATGTGTATTTTCGTTGATAGTTTTGATAATAAAAGCTTTGATGTGAGACTAGGAAATATAAGTGAATCAGAGTTAATTGGCTCAATTTCTGCGAAAAGTGACTCTGAATTGAACTCGAAGCTTGAAGAGCTTTATCGTAGCTTTATGGAGGGGTAAACATGATTTCACGATCTCAAATAGCTGCTCTCGAACGTTCAGTGAATAAGATTTTACGTTGCCATAAATGTCATTTAAGTCATCTAAGCACTTTGTTAAAGATAGAATGAATGGCATACGTAATAATCTATTGATAATTATTACTGAGCTTAACTCTATATTTAACAGGTTAACAGTATTACATGTAGAGGTGCTTAAGAAGTTGAGTTACAATGATACTTTTAATATTAGGTGTACGGTTTCGCATATAAATATGCCTTGCGCTGTTAATAAGATTCACGTTGATGGTGATGAGCATCAACGTGAATATAGTTATTACAGTAATGAGGAAAAAAGGACTGGAAGTCAACGGACCCCAAAGAATTTCTTGTTTAACTTAATAGCGCGCTAACAAAGCGTTTAAGAGGGATTTTGCACACGTGGCATTTTTACTATGCGTCGATTTAAGTTATTAAGGTGGTATGCGTCAGCTTCGGCATTGCGTTGCTCACACCTTAACAGGGTGTTAGCTGTAATGCCAGATATTGCCTAATGTAAATTGGAGGAATAACATGAATGGAATCTTACCTGACTTGATTCAAAGCTTTGAAGAGTGCTTAAAAATGGTTGGCGGCCAAAACGATCATTACGATGTTGACGCAGCATTGGCGATGACTCTTATTTTGATGCAAAGAAAAGTTTTCAACGAACAAGAGCGCAGTATCTTGTCCATGAAATTATCCAAAAAGTGTCTAAAACGGGAAAATATATTTAATGATGTGAATGAGCAAGCTGAATTTTTAGAAATGGCCAGTTTTTATCCTGAGACAGTAAAATATTTGGTTAATAACGGAGTGTTTAATCTTTCAACTCTTCGTCTTGCGCTAGATAATTTGAATCATGAAGTACGTAAGAGTAGTGGCTATAGCTCTATGGCACAATGCGCGATGCAAACTCAAAGTAAAGCTGATAGTGCAATCATCATTCAAAACTGTATCAATTTGATAGATAGCTAACAAACTGTTTAAGAGTGATTTCCAACGCTTGGCATTTTTACTATGCGTTAATTTGAGTGATTAAGGTGCTTTGCGGTGCATCGGTTTTGCGTTACTCACCCCCTTAATTGGGCGTTAGCAGACAAAAGTAAATCAAGGAAGAGGGTACGTTATGTCTGATAAAGTAATTAAGTCTTCAACAGCTACAACTCAATTCGGTGCGACTAAAGCAGATGGGAAATTAGAACTAACGAAGCCGGATTTAATTTTTATTCCGTACAACGAAAAGTTGGGTTTTGGTCCATATCAATTAAAGCGCCAAGGCATTGCTGCCGTAGCTAAGTACTTGGGCAAAGGTGGTGGTGTAACTCCAACCAACACGAATGCATTTCGCATAAAGCTAGCCAACAACACGTGTTACGAGTTTATTGTAGCGAAGCCAGAGCAATGGATAGATGCACTCGGTGAAACTTTCAGCTAACAAACTGTTCAAGATGGATTCTCGATTTCATTACAAGGCATTGTTTTATATGTAATATTATCTTGGTGTTACCCTCTAGGGAAACATTGAGAGGAACTGCGAAAATAACTCCTAATTGTGATTTAAATCACTGTTTGTGCTTGTTTTTGTTTCGGATCTTCACCGAATAGCCTCTAAGATCAAAATGTGCTCAAGAGGAGTAATTCAAGTTTATGGAATTAATCTCAGGATTTAAGATAGCGCCCAAGTTTTTTAAAGTGGAGTTCAAATTCGTTAATTTGCCTCATTTCCTGCTGGCAATAAGTAAGAAACCCTTACCCGTTGCTTTCCAACTCAAAGCAACTCTTTAGTTGTTGCGTCCGTATATTCGGTTTCTTGATGAAGGAGCTACCCTCTAGCCTTTTATGCTTCATCATCTTGTAAAGTTATTGAATTTATTAATGATTAAGCACTGAGCAATATGGGTTTGTATTCGGTGTGCTCTATTCCAATGATACTGGGCGCTCAAATAAGCGAGTTGCCATACATCAGTTAATTCATGCTCTACTAAATTAGAAAAACGCAACTCTGAACTGTGCAAAGGCGTGTCAGATGTCGACCACGGCAGACTCACCTTTGCCTCAAAATAAGTTTCACCAAGTTACAATCAACGATGCAACTTTACAAGTTTGCATCAG
Source organism: Vibrio sp. Vb2131 (assembly GCF_033338535.1). Lineage (NCBI taxonomy): Bacteria > Pseudomonadati > Pseudomonadota > Gammaproteobacteria > Vibrionales > Vibrionaceae > Vibrio > Vibrio sp. Vb2131. The sequence goes on along the minus strand of NZ_JAWOSW010000002.1, from coordinate 27,822 downwards.
CTTTTGTAACCTAAAAGTGGATACCCCTACCAGATCTCACTTTTAATATAGTTCTATATATCAATACATTAGAAGTAAATGACATTTTACAAACGAAACGCCTACTTAATATTATGTAATGATTTGTGTATTGAAATTACCTAAGGACTTTTAGGCATGGACTCTTTAAGCGTCACATCTTCCAGATACACCCATCGGCAACACAATCAAGATCCGTTAAAGTTTTTCATTGTTCTCATGGGTCTAGAACCATATAAAAATGATTTACATCGTGAAAATCAATCGTTAAGCCTTTTATCTGGTATTGTGTTGTACAGACATTTATCGAAGCCCGACCAAAGAAAAGTAACGAGTAGTGTGTTGAATTTAAAAAACAATCGCTTGAAGTCTAAACTCTATGGAATGATAGGCCAAATCGGCGCAAATCCATACTGGTTCTGCTGGTCACTAAGTGATTCTGAGTTAAAAAGTTATTATAATTCAAACAAGAAAATCTCTGACTTACTCAGTAGCCCTGGCTTTGATGTTCCAACGATTTCAGTCGGAGTGTTACCCGCTGGCGTATATTCTGTTTTTAATGAAGGAATGAAAACAACAGTGACCAAAGGTCTAACGAGTATCGTTAGTTCGAATAAGGTGTTAGAGACAGCGAAAAAATTGGGATTAAGAAAGCAACTTGTAGGTGAGTCAGGGCGAATGCTTGGCGCTTTTGTGATAATGATTATTGGTTTTAATGCAATGCAAACCAAAGGCATGAAAGATGCCAGAAAAGAGCTGATCCTCAGAGGTCTAATCAATCCTTCGGAGTTATAATGATTATAGCAATATTGGGTCTTTTCGGTGGGTGCACTTTACTCTTCTTTTACTTGCAAGGACTAAAGACAGAGCTAAGAGAGGGCTCATCCGGTATAGTTAAATTCAACGCTTTTCCATTCAACGTAGCGATGTTGATTGGTGTTATTGTCGGCTGCTTATTCTACATCGTGATGGCTGTAGACCGTTTGGCTGTGGTATCAGCGACGATAGCGATAACATGGTTTATCTTACGTATATTTCGCGATCGAATAATTCGTGCACTCTTAAAGGGCCTATGAACTACTATCTACCCTTTGATGTTTGCTTCGAGTTCTTAGTATCAAGTTTGAAGTGCGACACTTAGAGTAACTGCTATTTTTGAGTGTGTTAGAGTGCTTTTTGTTTCAGTGAGGTACGTACAGTGTCAGTAATTCAATTTGTCAAGTTGTGGAAAAACCATCCATACCCAAAATCTCCTTGTGATAGGGCTCATTTTCCTAATCAGTGTGCTATTCGTACGGGTTGCTCTGGAGGAAACAGGTATCGACACTTCAAGTTTTGACCAAAAATATCCTAATAGGCGCTGCTACCCTGGCTTTAAACATAGTCCTAGACACATTTTAGCAGCCCAAGAGTTAGCAAATTGGATCTCTGTTAACCCTAATATATTTGGAAATAAAGAGCTTATTAAAGAGCAAAGAGAAAATCATTAATGGGTCGGAGAGGGATTATCTTTATCAGGAATGGGTGGGGTAGTACCGATCACATTGACGTTTGGGATGGCGAGCATATGAAGGGAGGCGCCCCTGATTGGATTAATCTTGGTGATGAAGTTTGGTTTTGGGAGATAAAACAGTGAAACAAACAACTACGCTACTTTTATCGTTTGTTAGTTTTTCTTCCTTAGCATTTAATCTGTCAGTTAACAATGGATCATCTTGTACTTTGTTTGAAGAGTCTACCATTTTTGAAACAAAACTAACTTCTCAATGTAATTGGGCAGTTAATGCTCAAGGTGATTTACAGACACTCAGTGTAAAAGGTAACAAAGTAGCCATTCTTCTAGGCCAACCTATATCTTCTAATCAAGCTGAAAAATGGGGGGTGAGTGTCGAACAGAACTGTTCTCTTGAATCTGTTGGTGTAATGATTGATGAGGTTTCAAAAGTAATCGCGGTCAGTAAGCCGCTTGAAGGGGCATTGTTGTGCCCGGTTCTTCCTATAGATGATGTGTTTTTCAAAAGCTACAATTGGTCTCTCTAGCCGCTATACATAACAAAGCATTTAAGAGTGATTCCCAACGCGTGGCATTTTCACTGTGTGTTGGTTTCGGTGTTTAAGGTGGCATCAGTATTGCGTTGCTCACCCCTTAACAGGGCGTTAGTCGCCAGAAAAAGCTAGCAATCAAAATCATGTTTCTAAGCTTAAATGTGTGATTCATAGAGATGGTTTCACTTTTCTTAGCTGAAGATCGAGCTTGTAATTCTGCTCTTGATACCTCTCTTTCTTGATCTCGTAGTTCTGAGATACCTCTTCAGACAAAAGGGTTTGATCAGAATCTTAGTAATCCTGTCTATCCGAGGTTAGCCCATTTAACGAGCTGTGGGGCCGTTCCTAGGTGTAGTAGTGTTGCCATTCAGCTAGCAGCAGGTCCAGTTCTTCCAACCCCACATAGACATCTATGGTCGGATAGAACTCACTTTTATCTGTTTTCTGCGAGAGTTCCATTTTACCATTCAAGTGAGGTGAACCAGGGTTATTTGGGCGAAACTTGATCCCATAAATCATGAGTTGTTTCTGGACTTTCTCAGCAAAGAATTCACGCTCTCTGTCCGTCTGAATACGCTGGATAGGAAATGGTATCTCTTCCACGACACAATCGATAAAGTCAACTGTATTTGCTGCTGTGCGCCGAGAGCAGCACCTTAGAACCCGATAGCGAGAGCAGTCATCAATAGCTGTATAATGGTAAATTCCAGGCGCTATTTTACAGGTGTTCATGTGGACTCTATCACCAGGAATTGGGCGCTCATATCTTTGGAAATCTTTTTTTCGTCGGTAAGTTACGATGAGTTTGACTGGTGCTTCGTATAAAACTTTATGGAGTGTCGCTGTGCTTAGATGTATTTGGTGAAGTCGGATTACTTTCGTTTGTATACGCCGCGCCCCTAAATTGCCTTTCTCACGCATCGTAACGATCAATGCTCTTAGCTCATCATAGAGCTTGGCAACTGGAGATGAATGAGGGCGTCTGCTCTGGCTTTCCAGACCAGCGATTCCATACTGCTTCTATCGCCTAGCCCACTTATGTAATGTTGGTCTGGAAATACTACAGCGTCGACATACCAGGCCTGCATAACCACATTCCTCATACATTTTTACCCACCGTAGTCTTTGTTGGATTTCTCTGTCCATAGACACCCAGCATAGTTGAAAGAATGTCTATGAATCACACAGTTTAGGATAAAGACTCTAAAATCTGAAGGGGCTGGTTTGTGTACGGATAGCGTCTTGGTTGTAGAGGTTTAAATTAGAGACATCCTTTAAAACATGATAGGGCCAAGCTTTGAAAGTTAACTCTAGTCACTTCGTAATATCTTGTATTTGAGGTTGAAAATCCTCCCCTATGGCTGACCGATAAATTAAATTCTTAGCTAACTCACGCATCACTTTAGTACGCATTGACATAAAATGATTTATTTTGTCTCGGTCGACACTATAAGTAATTAAATGAATCAACCCCATTCTCATGTGTTAACTTCAGTTTCTTGCGGAGTTTCTTAATATACTGTTTATCGTCATCTTTTTTGCCCTTGCAATCTCCTGGCTCAAACACATAATTAATTCGTATATCTTCCAATTGTTGATATTTTAGAGGGTGCTCGTCATTTTTCGGCGACGTGAATTACGCTGAAGCCAGTCCGTAACCACTACTAGTTCTTCATCGGATTGAGTAGTAATCAGAAAGCTAGTTGTAGATAGAATAATCAACATCTTTGGTATATTCTTGGGTTTTTCGTCGTCATTTGTGTTTGGGGTACATAGATAATTTGACTCCCTTCTGGATCATACCCTGCACAATTTCGAGAACCACAGTATAAAAATATCATACTAGTCTCATACTCTTTAGTCCGGAATGTGACTTTGTCATTTCCATTGCTTTTTATAACTGCTATCACATCATTTTCTCTAGTGACGCCTTGTTTTTCATGATTGGATATATGACAATAAAAATGAATTTTGCTAAAAGCAATCCTCAAGATACCTTTAAATATGATAGATATTTATCTTCTATTTTCGTTGGATTTTTAGTATTTAACCTAAAGTGCTTTTGACCTGCTACTTTTCTGGCTAAAAATTTTACGTATATTTGTACTGATTGATATTCTAAAAAATGAATATACAAACACACATCCAAACGAAAGAAGCTAAAAATCTACAATATTATTTAAGACTTATATAAAACCTCATAAATAATTTCTTGGAAGCTTCGCTCTAATAAATCGCCATCAAGACCTAAGGTTCTAAAATATCCATGTTTAAATTCTGTGCTAGCACAGTATAAACATTCAGTAATTAAAGCAGTAGCTCCCGCGCTGTCAACTAACTTCATATAATTCCCTTTTAAGACTATAATGGAATATTACTTTGTGATAATTTTAATAATTAACTTTAACCACGAAGGTCGCTATTTAATTGAAAATGCCAAGCGTTTGAGTCATTCTTAAGGGATTTTATAAAAGCCGACGTATGTTTACCACAAAGGAAAATACTTTGCTATTGATGTACTCAAAGAAACAGCTATGAGAAATAGCAAACCAAACATAAACATAGGATACATGGTGAAGTTTGTTATAAAATTAAAGTATTTTTGCTCTAGGCCTAGTAGTATTAACTTTGTCTTCTCGTCTGATTTTGCTTTAACTCTTAACTGCCAAGTTTTATGAGGTAAATACTGGGAGCCATTAATCCTTACAAAGAAAATAACGAGTAAAGAAAGAACCCGATTTACCGACGGTGAAGATGTTCCCATATACGTTATTGCCAGAGTAAAAGTTAACACCCCGAACCTGTATTGAGGAAGTTAGCCCACAGTTTAAATTGTTCGCTAACTAGTGCAATGTACTCGTTTGTTCATTCTATTTTATCCAATCACGGTTTCCTCATTGTTACTCTTGAATAATTTAATACATTTCATAGCTGCTACTTGAAATTTAAGTTGGCTAAAACACTCTTAGCAGCTCTTCTTCAAACCGAAGCCCACGCAAGTCATAGTGGTCACATAAGTGTTTAAAAGATTCAGTGGCATACAGTCTTTGACAACCTTCAAGTCGTGATTTAAATAGATATCGCTTCTCGATATCCGATTCTTCGAAATAAAGTATTTCGTAACCATCTTCGATGCCATCAAGATATTTCTTCACGCAAACAGATTCGTCTTCTTGGCCAAAGGAGAGGCAGTTAAAGACATAAACTTGTTCCTCTCCGACAGTTACCAATAGAAACTCACCTTCATTTTCTAAGGTGGGTTTTAATATTTCGTAAGCACGATGGGACAGTACTAGGTATGTCATAGACCACAGCGACACATCAGGGATGTCAGCGTTAGTTCCTAAAACGTCATCGAATGAGGCGGATACATTTTTCCAAATATCTAGTAATGACGTGTTCTGAGAGCGCTGGCGGTGTATGGTCATTAGATGTTGTTTGCCTATGGCACCGAAGAGTTCCGTTGGACCTAATTGCAAAGCCTTGTAATCATGCGGCGCCTCTTTCAATTGGTAGACGTTCATTATTCATCATTCCAGTTCGGGTTTTTGCTAGAAATCATACCTTCGGGGTAAGTAGAAGTTTTTAATTTAATTTTGATATTACGAAGACGGTTAATGAACACATCTTTTTTAAGAGAGTTATTGCTTAAATTTGTAACTACCCATGCTTCATAGTCATAGCGATGAACTTTCTTATATGCTTCAGCATCTGGAGAACTCCAATATCCTTTGTTTTTCACATTTCTAGGTAACCAAACACCATTGGATGGGTCATTGATTCCAAGACCAAGCGTATGAAGGTTGCGTGTTACAAAGATCATTTCCATTTTTCGGAAATGCCCAGTTCCCATAATAATATGGTGGCTTCATGTCGTTTAGTTTGCTTGGTGTCACCGATACTGGGTAGGTATCTTGCCAAAACACGGGTAAGGTGATGAGGTTCATCCATTAAATCGTCTGGCGAAGTCACTGCGCTTCGCTCTTGATATTCTGTAAGTTATTTTGTAATGATACCGTGCATTTAAGCTACGTCTCAAGGTTTTGAGGTGTTTCAAATCTTCTTGAGAAGCTTTGAAAGATTTAGGGTTGTCTCATCCAAGTTTGATTATAAAGTTTAATAGTTGAAACCTCATATCGGTGTACAGCTAGTTCAAGTGCCATTGGATTTTGGGACGTAGTGGTACAGAAAGTGATTTGCCTCTAGGTTGCACAACATAATCTCCATTTCCGATTGTGCGTCTATCATATGCACAACTACAGATAGCTTCAACGCTAATTAGTTGATATTGTAATTAGCTCTCAAAAATGTCCTTGGTTGTTTATAACTCTATAGATGGCAGCTACTTGTGAGTGCATTAAGTTCTTTGAGAACACACCTACAGAAGCTAGTGTGTATTACTTATTCAACATAATTGAAAATTTTGAAAAATTGATTATATTTTGTATGATCTGACATGCATATATCTTTAATGTTTGATTTGTCAATAATATTGTGGGGCGTCTATGTCTGGAAAATTTGAACTTTATAAAGATACAGCGGGAGAATATCGCTTTCGTTTAAAAGCAGGAAATGGACAAAATATCTTAGCTAGTGAGAGCTACACAACAAAACCAAGTTGTGAGAATGGCATTGACTCAGTGAAAAAGAAGGCGCCTGACGATTCAAAATATGAAAGGAAAGAAACAGCGGCTGGCAAATACATGTTCAACCTAAAAGCTGGTAACTATCCAAGGAATCTAAAGCTAGAGGTAAACTTGGCAGAGGTGGTTTAGCTATGTTTGTCATTTTGGGAGCTGTTGCGTTTAATAAGTCTGAATTAAAAAAAGTAAATACAGAGTTAGAAAATCGAAGTGTGCGATTAGTTTCGGGGCTTCATCAATGATTTCAAATATTATTTCTTATGTGCTTGTCACTGTCTTCGCTATATGGTTGTGGAATGATGCTCCAGCTCAACATAGAGATAACCTGTTCTATGTGGCCGTAGTATGTTCTCAAATCGGTTTCTTTATTTATTCTCGAAAGTTAGAGAAACTTAAAAACAGGTTAGACGACTTGGAAAATAAGCACACTCTAGAAACAAAAAACTAACAAGGTATTTAAGAGTGATTTCCAACGCGTGGCATTTTTATGTCATCGTTGGGTTTTGTATTTAAGGCGTATAAGTTAGTGTGGTGGTGACGTTGCTCACACCTTAATGCGGCATTAGTGCGGGTTTGGCGTCGAAGGTCATAAGTTTTGGTATTTATCTGTGTTGGCGCTCGTTTTTACACCTTTCAGTTTGTGTCTTTCATGTTCTTTCCGGTGGCACTATATATGGATTGTTCGCTTCGATTTCATCGTTTACGGTTTCTAACTATTAGCCTACTTCTTTGGAGCTTCTTCGTTTTCGCTGTACTTCCTAAGTTAATCTTGTCGTTTTTCGGGTGTTGCCATAAAAGTGCGATGAATGAATCCTTTTCTAATTTGAAGCCAGTGAAAGTAGGGCAGTTCAGTGCATTTTTCTTCTAGTCAACTCTCGTCCATTAATCGAGTTGAAGTTTTGTAGCTGCCCGTCTCACTTCAGTGTTCAAATTCTTTCATATTATGCCACTTTTCAATATTTTTGAGCGTATAAATAGAAGTGGCGCATGTACGAACAAATTGCTTAAGAGTGATTCGTAACGTGTGGCATTTTTACTTTACGGTGGCTTATGGTGATTAAGGCGCTGTGCGGTAGCTTATTATTGCGTTACTCACACTTTAGCAAGGCGTTAGCATTCATGGAGAAAAAGAATGTCTCACAAAACAGAAGTTCGTTACTGTTCAGATTGCGGTACGGATACTCATCACGTAGTTGTCTTGGTCAGAAAGCCGAGTGCTTTTAAAGGTGCCAAAAATCAGAAATTTAAGGAATTTATAGCAGGCGCGATTAAAGGCTGGGCTCTTGGAGCATTTGTTGCCTCTATGGATGAGTTTGAACGCCACCTAGTTTGTGAAAAGTGCGGTAAAAAGACAGTAGAAGGTTAGCTACCTATATAACGTAGAAAATTTATAGTATAACTTGGTGCTGAATGCTAACAAACGCTTTAAGACGGATTCGCAACGCGCTGCATTTTCACTATGCGTTGGTTTTAGTGTTTAAGGTGGTATGCGGCGGCTTCGGTATTGCGTTGCTCACCCCTTAGCAAGGCATTATTGCCCAGAGGAAAAAATGAAGCATAAACAAAGAGAGCTGTTAGCATATATTGAGTTGGAAAGTGGTACTGTTTTGATTGATATCGTCAAACTGACTCGAAACGGTCGCTCTTATTATTTTCAAGGTAAAAGATGGTTACGCAATCAATATGGATTAGGTTGCGATGATTGCACATCAGAATCTGGGGATAAGCTAAATATTTCCATTTTGAATCGAAGACATGCTCCTAAGTGGATTGAGGGCACAGTGTTGCGTGTATCTGAAAGGGCAAAAGAACGGTATGAATTTTGGCTATCAAATGGGCGCTGACAGCGTAGCCGTTAGCTCAGTGCAATAACAAACTATTCAAGAGGGATTCGCAACGCGTGGCATTTTCATTATGCGTTGGTTTTAGGGATTAGAGTGGTGTGCGGCGGCTTTCGTATTGCGTTGCTCACACCTTCACAGGGCGTTAGCTTTCTTTGGGAGAATGAAATGAACCAATATTTGATCGAACCAGAAGTTCCTGGAAGCTTGGGTGAAAATACGCTGGCAAATTTCGATTTGCATCCACCGACAATAGAAAAGCTACATTTTCAGTTTGATGGTTGGTTAGGTGATGATTTATTGACTTCATTTCCATGCTTTTTAGTCTCTGAGCGTTTAGCCATGGCCTTACGCTCATCGCAGTTGTCAGGATACAATCTGGAAGTGGCTGAAATATCTATTTCTGACATATTTGAAGAACTGTATCCAGAGTGTACGTTACCTCGTTTTTCGTGGTTCCAAGTCTCTGGAACCATAGATAAAGACGATTTTAGCGTGACAGATACTGGGCTACTCTTAGTTTCTGAAAGGGCACTGGTTTTGTTACAAAAATATCAACTAAAAAATGCTGACGTCGTAGAGTACGAAAGCTAACAAAGCATTTAAGAGGGATTCCCAACGCTCGGCAGTTTCAGTTCAAAGTTTTAGTGCGGTGTTTATGGCACTATATTTCGGGTTAGGCGGTGAGTTGCTCACCACTTAATGCGGCGTTATACGCAGGGTGAATTTTGCTTCTAATTCCTTGCGTCAAAGGCTCCTTCTCTGTAGCTTATCGCTTTGTTTTATATGCATTAGTTCCTCTTAGTTTTGCTAAATCATTAGGTAATGGACTCCAAGCCTTCATGCCAAAATTCTAAATTTGCGAGTGTTTTGCGTATTTCGGTGATTGCGATCGCTTGTTTCGTTTTATTCCGATCACCTGATCCTGCCGTTTTTCTCTCTTCCTATTTTTACTCTAAGTGATCGGATTGCGCCAGTTTTCTCATCGACTCACCTCCTAGTTCTGTTCGATGACTATTATGTACCAGCCGATCCATGAGAGCGTCTGCGACGGTTGCGTTGCCGATCATGTTGTACCACTCTTTTACAGGTAACTGAATAATGACGATTGTGCTGCTGTTTTGGTAATGATCTTCGAATACTTCCAGAAGATGGCCTGCATGCTCTTGAGTCAGTTTTTCCATCCCCCAGTCGTCAAGGATCAGTAAGGCTTTCTTAGCCTTCGATTGGAGTTGTTTTTGATAGCTGCCATCTAGACGTTCTGCGGTCAGAGCATCAAGCAAGCGAATTAATCGGTAGTACCTGACGGTTTGTTGTTGGTCGAAGGCACTGGTTGCCAGTGCGCAGCCAAGATAGGTTTTGCCTGCGCCTGTTGGGCCTGTGATCAAGATGTTCTGATGCTTGTAAAGATAACTACCCGTCATAAGTTCGCTTATCTGTTGACGATTGAGATTTCGTCCTTCTTTGTAGATGAGTTGGCTTGGCTTCGCATCTACTCTCAGCTTGGCTTGTCGCTTTAGACGTTGGATTTTGGTCTGAGTACGATTCAAGATTTCACTTTCCAGAAGCAGGCTTATTCTTTCCTCGAAGTCCAACTCTGCGTAGGTGCTTAGTTGTTCCTGTTACTGCTCTAACGATTTTACAGCATGGCTCAGGCGGAGAGTTTTGGTTTGGTCGTTAAGTGAGTTCATGTCTTTTCTCCTAGTGATAACAGTTCGGGCCACGGACATTGCTATGAACTAGGTTCGGCGTGCTCGCCTTGTCTTTGCTTAGTTGCCCTTCTCGATTATTTTTCAGTAGATTGCTGATGAAGGTGTAGTTCGGTTTTGTCAGCATCAGCGCATCGTTACAGGCTTGCTTTAAGCGCGATTCGCCATGCGCTTTGTTCAGATTGAGCAGCTCAAGGCAGGAGCGATACGACTGCTCTGGATGAGGCTTGGAGTTGAGCATCTTATTAACGGCTTCTCGCATAGCTGGGCCGATATTGGCTCCCTTAGTTGAGCAGGCGTCCAAGCGACCACTTCTGATGTTGATGATTACTCGGCATGTGCTCTGGTTGGGTGCTGTTTCCGCGCTCTCTTTGGCTGAGTGGATGCTGGGCGACCAAGTTACCTTGATGGTAGATCTGCACGAGACGGTTGTAGGCTTCCAGTTCGACATGGTGACCTACAAGTTGATGTGGCACGAGTAGTGGTGGCGGCGATATTCGATGTGATAATCAGGCCCGACTTTGGCTCGTTTGGTTTAGGTATACAGGTAACGCTGTATTTTTTTTGGGGGGGGGGAACGGAGGCTTATCGAGTTTGTCGAACAACGCTTTACGACTTGCACCATACTGTTTCATCTCACGTTGGTTTAAGTCGTTCATAAGCTGACGGATGGCGAGATTCAGTTCCTTGAAGGTATGGAAGGTTTGTGTCGTAGCCGCACCATGATCCAGCGCTCTACTAAGAGTTCGGCATTCTCGGCCTTCGCTTTGCCTTTTGGTTTGAAGGGACGAGCTGGCATTACGGCAGTTTGATAGTGATTCGCCAGTTTCTGATAACTCTCGTTAAGCCTTGGCTCATATTGGTTAGCTTTGGTGACCGCGCTACGCAGATTATCGGGAACCAAGTGTTGTGGTACGCCGCCGAGGTGCTCTAACGCATTGGCGCGCCTCTAACCTGTATGACTTACCTTGGCTTGAGAAGGCTTCAACATAGGTGTAATTGGACGCGCCCAAGGTCGCCACGAACACTTCTGCTTCTCGTACTTCGCCTGTGTCAGGATTGACTACCTGAAGCCGAAGCCCACAGTAATCGATAAACAGCTTGTCACCTGCCACATGGAGCTGACGCATGCTGCGCTTTTGGGTTTTGAACCAACGAGTGAAGTGCTCGCAGAACTGAGTGTAAGCGTAAGCTTGCTCTTGATATTGCTCATGATGTTCCTGCCACAACAACATCTTCGTCATACCTTTACGTCTGAGTTCGACTGCGTATTGAATGGAGTCTGGCATGACTTTATCGCGACTGGCTTTGTTGCCGTGATACAGAGCTTGAGTGAGATCAGCATCGCTACAACTTTCAGGTAGAGGCCAACCAAGTTGGCTTTGTTTAAAGCGAGTAAGGAGTTCCGATATGGTGGAAGGGCCGAGTTTAAGGCAAGAAGCGATGCTGCGATTTGAAAGACTGCAGTCGTACTTAAGGCGTAATACCTCTCTTATTTTGTTCATTGGATTCCTCTTTTTGCCATTGTCGCTTCCTTACTTACTTGTTTAAGAAGTAAAGAATAGCGAGCTATTGTTCTAAAAGAGGAAAGGTAGGAATTCGGGCTTTCCGATCGCGGTTTTCGCTATTCCGATCACCAATTTCGGAGTTAGGTTAAAAGTGATCGGATAATCCCGAAATGACTGATCGGAATGTTCCGAAATATGCAACTTGTGAGCTATTTTCGGATAAAGCGACTGTAAACACGCCCCGTTCTGGGAAATGAGTAATGAACTCTTTTTCTTCTTCAGGTGTGAAAGGCGTATCTAATACAGTGTATAAACCTTCAATAATGATGGGGTTGAGGACGTTTGTAATGCCTTCAGCATCACCTAAAGTTACCTGACGTACAATTAAATTCATGCCACTTATCTCCTATTAAAATTAGGGCTGTTTTGTACATGAGTTGGAGACTTGCGGCAACAAGTAACGTCATTAAGTCGTAAAGAATATGCCTATTACACTTAAACGGCGGTTAATAGTGCTGATTGTTACTTTAGTATTTCTGATATATCACTTTTTAAGTGACGGCTTAACTTCTACAGAATATTTCCACATCACGATCCCATTTTCTACAAGATCATAACTCGCGCTTTGACCCTCGGAGTTGAGTACAAATACCGGCATTTCTATCCTTGACGTAGCGCCATCTCGGTTGCATGACATGGTAGCTTCAAGCTGTATGCTATTTTTGCTCGGTTCTGAAAGGGTTCCTAAGTACGTGCAGCCGTCGACAAAACTGGTTTTGCTTTTTCCTTTAGAGGATATTTCAAAAGTCGGAAAAATGAATGTTGATTGAGGCTCTGTTACTACCACATTTACTTGATAGTTCGTCGCTGAAAAAGCATTGAAATGAGCTCCAAGCATAAGTAAGAACAAGATTTTTGATTTCATAAACTCTTCTTTATTTCGATATTACTAGTTTGGTTACGGCGCTATTAAGGTGACCACTTAATCTAAAACTTTACTGCGTAAGCATTAAAAAGGATACAAAGGTAGAGTAGTTGAATATGGTTAATCGGCCGTAAATAGTTTTATTAAGCGATCTTACATACCTAAAAGAGGTAAGTTCTTTCGCTTTTGATAGGTTAATGCTAATTCTAAACAGCTCTTGATTGAAGCTTCTGGCAAAGGAGCTGATAAAGATAGAATTATTGCTCGATTACCCTGAAACTCAAGTGAGTCACTATACAGTTCGCGGAATGTGTCGACGAGCTTAGTTTGGCAATTAAAGAACAGATAATAACGACTAGGCGTTTTCTGTTTCCAATCCATCCTTACCGGGCTACCTGTTTTCACACTGTAGCTTGGCTCTCCCCATTTTAGAGATTCTTCAACTTCCCCCAGTTTTAATTCAGAAGCGATAGTTAAGACGATATTTCGTAGCTCTTCTATCCGAATACGCACATGTTTTGGATACTCATCAAATCTTGCCTTCACTGCATGGTTCATTGGTATCTCCTATAAATAGCGCTGTTTTGGGGTGAAGCCCAAGCGTACTTTGGCTATGTAGCAATTACGTCATAATGTTATTAATCAATAAATCTAGCACATAGCCAAAATACTAAGCGTAAGGGTTTCCCTCGGTTACGTTTAGGATGCTCTGGGTGAAAACATGATGATTGACATGCCAAGCATAGCGACAGAAACCCCCACTATGTCCCAGAGCGTTGGTCGAACGCCGTCGATACACCACAACCATAGAATTGCGACAAAAATATAGACACCACCGTAAGCAGCATAAACTCTGCCAGTAGCGGTAGGATGTAAAGATAGAAGCCAAGCAAACATAGCAAGGCATAGCGCTGCCGGTACCAAAAGCCAAACTGACTTATCTTCCTTTAACCAGAGATAAGGTAAGTAGCAGCCTAATATTTCTGCAATGGCGGTTATAAAGAAAAGCCCAATGGTTTTGACTTCAGTCACTTAAACATTCCTATCTTTATCTACAAATATATGATGCTGGTTAAATGGGCAATTGCTCGGCTCATTACATTTCGCCCAGCTTAATCTTGGATTGAGCCTCACTCACGGTTTGTTTACCGAATAACAAATCCATCATCGAAATGATTCGTTTGTTGTCTTTACCCCATTTATCTGGATTCGCGCTGTTTGGTGCTTTAAATTCAACTTGTCCTACTTTTTCGTTATTTTTGTAGGCTTTGATCTGAGCATCAGCGATAAATGTTCTAAAATCCCAGCTCCAGCGTGATACGTAAGTAAGTGTCAGCTCAGAGCTAACAGGAGGAGTGCCGTCGCTTACGACTGTGCATTTATGGGCGGTATCCAAACACCAGTCTTGCATCGAATCTAAGAAAACATCTCGCGTGGCGTTGTCTTTTACGATGGTGATTTCCTTGCTCTGATTTTCTTTCGAGATTGTTTCTACCGTATACTTTGGTGCCGCACATGCGGCTAATAGAATAGGCAAGCTTAGAATGATGAGTTTTTTGTGCATCTTATGTCTCTTTTTTAAATTTATATATTCAAACAACTTCAAGATACTGAGTTCAACGAGAATAACTAACAAGCATGGCAACAGTTATTAACAAAACCTTTAGAGTCGAAGGGTTTGTTTCGGGAGTATGCCAATGTCTCGAAGCAAAATAATTAGTAAGAGATTGCTATAGCGTTATGTTAACTCTTGAACTTATGTCCGTATCAATGTTCAGAATTCTTCGCATTGAAGTTTTTGAAGTGCAATTCTAACGGAATTTTAAATTGCTGCATAATGCTCAATTAAGAGGAATAGGGGAGCTTATCGTTAAACATAACGTGTAGTTCTGTAAATTGCCCCCTAAGACTAAGCTAAAAGGGCCTAATGTTTTAAAATAGCTTCTTGTCTATTCTGTTGTGTGAGTTTTCAATGTTGTCTCATACTAGCCACTTAAAAGAGCGCTGTAAGAACTTGTCTGCATTATCAAGGACGATTTCACCGTGAGCCATAACCAATATATTAGGTTTCCAAGACAGCAGTTTATTTAAGTGTTTTCGAGCCTCTTGTTTGCTAAACATAAAACTTAGGCGCCAATCCAAAGGCATTTTTCCATTCGGAGCAAGAATACCGGCCCCTTTAGCCACAAACCGCTGCCAGTAGTTAAAGTCCTGGCCAGAAAAATTCTCGACGAGGTCAGTAACAATTAAGGTCTTTGAAAGTCGATGATAAAACACACACTCTTCCATTAATGGAGAGCCAGAAAATAGTTCTTGTTCAACCTCAGAGTTCCAAGCATTACCGCCTTGGTTAAGTGAAGCGTGAAAGTGTATATCACGGCACTTCTTGATGACTTCATCTGTGCCATAAACTTCTGCGCTAGGATAGGCAAATACCCATTCAGATAAGAACAAGTGGTGTAAATGATTAGGAGCGATTAAGTATTTCACTTGGCCTAGATTGTTGATTTGCTCTCTAATCGAATTTGATAACTTAATTGGACTATGAACCCAAAGGCCACCATCAGAAAGCCTAACAATAGTCATACGAGTGGTGTATGGGAGTCCTAAGAATTGGACGGGATCTCCGTCAAATATCCATATCTCTTGGGCTAACTTTTTCATGTCTCTCCAACCGTTAACACTGTATTAAGGCGGCATTTAAGTTACTCAAAAGCTGCCTTGTTGCACAATAAACGCTTCGCTAAGCGTAAACCAAAAATATTAGGTTTACCAAACCCTTATTGAGTGCAGCTGTACATCTTTGAGTATTTTTATACTGAACGAACGTAAAGTAGTTTTAAGAGGATCATTTGACTTGATAGAACAAAACCCCGCTATTTTTGAGCAGGGTTTTGCAATTAGATAAAGGGGCTAACCGATGATGAAGAAGAAAATCGCGGTTGCAACAATACCAATCAACGCATAAGGAAACTGTGTGGTTGCGTGTTGCATTGCTGTACAGCCCGAACCTTGTGCAGATAACACGGTTGAGTCACTAAAGAAACAAGAGTGGCTCCCTGCCGCTGATGCTGAAAGCAGCGCTGCAACGGTTAAGTGTAGAGGCACACCAAGCTGTTCGCCCAAAGGTAGAACAATTGGCATCGCTACTGCAAACGTTCCCCAAGACGATGCCGTTGCAAATACCAACGCGCCCGTAATCATAAAGATAATCGCCGGGAAGTAAGACGCTGACAGGTAAGGGCTGACGGTCTCAATGACATACTGCGTGACGCCCAATGAGTCGTTGACCGATTTCAACATGAAACCACCAATAACGGTCGCAAGCGGCAGTAGCATAACCTTAATGCCATCATAAACAGCTTCGAACATGTCGTTCATCGAGATCAGTTTTTGTGCGCCGTAAAAGCTAATAGTAAAGATTAACGCGACGAAAACACCAGCAAGTAGATCGATACCAAAATACCAACTTGCTGCAACAAGTACGATCATTGGTAACAAGAAGTTGACAAGGCCCATGGTTGGGTTGGTATGTGCAGATACATCGGGACCAAAGTCGACATCTGTTGCACCGTCTGGACGAACTTGACCATTCTTCGCACGCTTTTCTGCCTTTTTCATCGCACCTAGATCTGGGATCTTTTCCATTGCAACCAGCAAAACAATCACCAGCGTTACCCAGCCGTAAGCCATGTATGGAATAGCTTCAATGTATGCTTTGATACCATCTCCCGCTTCTGCTACTCCGTTTGCTTCTAGCAACGAACTGAAGAAAATTGCCCAAGTGGAAATCGGTACGAGGATACAGATAGGCGCGGCGGTTGAATCCACAAGATATGAGAGCTTTTCACGCGAGATTTGGTAGCCGTCCGTAACTTTTTTCATTGAGGAAGAAATTGCAATCGCATTCAAATAATCGTCGATAAAGATCAGAATACCTAAAGCAAAGGTCATCAGCATCGATTGCTTACGGCTTTTTACTTTCGTGACCAGCATGTCGGAGAAGCTTAAGATACTGCCGCCTTTCTCCAAAATAGCAATTAGGCCGCCCATCAAACCACAAACGAGGATGATCCAAGCAATAGTTTCATCCATCATTACACTCATGGAAATATCAACAATCTGTTCCACCGCTTCAGTTGGGTTAAGCAGAAGAACACCGGCAATAGCGCCGCTAAAGAGGGCTTCCACAGTTCGGTGTGTTGTCAGCGCAAAGACCAATACCAACGCCGTTGGTAAAAGACTCATCCATCCGTAGGCTTCGCCTTCCTCATGGTTCAAACCGATTGTGGTAAAAAAGACAAACGTCGCAACCGAGATTAAAGAAACAATAATGTGTTGAGAGTTGATTTTAAGAGGCGCATCCAGCGCCTTGGTCTGCGTAGTCATAAAGTTCATTTCCTTTGTTTATGCCGAGTGCAACATCCAGTCGATTTCCAATGGAGTAATCGCTCGCTCAAATTCTGCGAGTTCACTCTGTTTGCAAGCTAGATACAAATCGATAAAATCTCTTGAGATGTATTGAGCCAGCTCACTGTGCTCCAGTCGCTCTAGAGCTTCTGACATACGCAGAGGTAACTCAATTGCATCATCACTGAGAGTCGGTGGACATTGATCTTTGGTGTAGCTTTCACTCGCTAATACTGCGGAAAGTACTACTGCAGCGAGAATGTATGGGTTAACGTCAGCGCCTGCTATACGATGCTCTATACGGCGATTTTTGCTATCGCTGATAGGCACACGCAACGCAACACCGCGGTGGTTTTCTCCCCAATCGGCTTTGGTTGGGACGTAAGCGCCAGGAACAAAGCGACGGTAAGAGTTAACGTTAGGACAGATTAGGGCCATGGCATCGGATGTTTGTGACAGCATCGCTGCCATGGTTTGATAGAAGAAGGCGCTCGCTTGACCGTCTGGTTGGCTAAAGTGGTTGTTACCATCTGTATCAACCAAGCTGAGGTGAATGTGCATGCCATTACCCGCTTGCTCACTAAAAGGTTTCGCCATAAATGTGGCGTCAAATCCGTGCTGATGAGCGACCTGGCGAATCAAGCGTTTTGCGATGATGATTTCATCACATGCTCGAAGCACATCTTTAGAATGGTTGAAGTTGATTTCGAACTGCCCTGGTGCCGATTCAGATAGGGCTCCGGAAGTGTTTAAACCTTGTTCTAATGCAATTCGATTAAGGTCGGCCAAGAAATCAGCGTAGTCATCTAGTCCATCAAGGTCGTAAACCTCGGTATCTTTTTCTCGAGTTTTTTTCGTGGGGTTAATTGCCGTTAATGGTTCGCCATTTTCGCCGCGGGTTTTGTCTATTAAATAGAACTCCAGCTCGAGCGCGACGCAAGGATATTGGTCTTTAGCATGCAGTGTTTGCAATATAGAAGCGAGAATGTTTCGGATGAACAGTGGGTTAGGGTGCTGCCCGGTTTCATCCATCATACTAAGCAGTAGCTGACCAACTTGTTCTTTTGCCGTCGGCATTAAGGTGCCGCTGATTGGATAGCAGAGATTATCTGGTTCTCCGAGATCTTCTCCCAACCCGGCTGTTTCAACGACGTTACCTTTGGTATCTAGGGTGATGGTCGAAAGGGGGAGGGCAACACCTTTATTCAGTTTTTCTAGAGCATCTATCGGGATGCGTTTTCCTCTTGGGGTGGCATTTATATCGGTAAAGATGAGATCGATAAATTCAATATCGGGCCATTTTTGTTTAAAATTTTTTACTTCCTGTAGATACGATTCCATTTTCTTCTCCAAATAGCCTGACGAGTAGAAATTAGAAATAACCAAATTAACAAATAAATTACAGTACTCTGAGCGAGTTGTTTGTTTTTTAGGTTATTTTTAATTTAAACATGCACTTACACTGTGTTTTTGATGTTTAACGGCTGGTTTTTATGTCTTTCTGTTAACTATTTTGTAACATTTGGTTTTGTTTTGTTCAATATAATGAGCATAAATATTCAGTTTTGAAGCCTAAAAAGTGCGTCAGATCACGTTGTGACGATAATAATGGTCATCTGTGTTGATAATTTTGTACATGGTTTGTAGGGTTTGTGTTAAATAAATTGAACACGGACATATCATGGCAGATACACACAAACCCATCATTGGTGTGGTTAGCTGCGCTAAAGAGTTGGGTGGCTATCAGATACAAGCGGTCAACGACTTTTACCTTCGCGCCATAAAGGATTTTGGAGGACTACCGATTATGTTGGCTCCCGACATGTCGGGCGATGACGTAACCACCATCCTAGACATATGTGATGGTTTTCTTTTTCCTGGCAGCCACTCTAACGTTGCGCCACATCGATACAATGCAACGCACGAAGAGAGCTACAAAGATGAAGCTCGTGATGAGCTCTCATTCACGTTAATTCGTCATGCGGTTGACCAAAACATTCCGTGCCTTGGTATTTGCCGCGGCTTTCAAGAGATGAATGTCGCACTTGGTGGCTCGTTAAACCCAGCCGTTCATGACTCCGGCTTCAATGACCATCGTGAAGCGCCTGTTGAAGATTTCGAACAAAAATACGCGCCAGCACACGCTGTACTAGTTCAAAAGCAGAGCTTATTTGAACAATGGCTGGTGCAAAATCATTGGGAAAATACCACCTTCTTTGAAGTGAACACACTACACAACCAAGGCGTCGATCAGCTTGCTCCTCTATTACAAGTAGAAGCTAAAGCCCCGGATGGCTTGGTAGAAGCATTTAGTCTTCCTAATCAAAAATTTTTCGTTGGCGTGCAGTGGCACCCAGAATGGGAAGCAAAAACCAATCATTTCTCTCAAATTTTGTTCAATGAATTTATGATGGCTACCTCTCGTTAAACGTTTGGAGCTGTATGAATGGACAATCAAGAGATTGGTAAAAATATTGTTCAGTTACGAAAAAAACATGGATTGTCACAAAGGGAACTAGCCGAGCGCGCAGGTATTACCCACAGTGCAATCTCATCCATTGAAAATGGCAAAGTGAGCCCGTCGGTCAGCTCACTACAAAAAATCGTTAATGTATTTTCTTTATCGTTATCAGAGTTTTTCACTTTTGAACAACCTTCGAACGATGAAGTGAAAGTAGTCATCAAGCCGTCAGATCTTGTGGAAATCGGGAGCGAGACGGTGTCCATGAAACTGGTAACGAATGGTGACAAAGATCAAGTCATCGGATTCTTGATCGAGGAATACGCACCTTATGGAACCACTGGTGCGGCAGAAATCAAACACGAAGGCGAAGAGATTGGCACCGTATTAGAGGGTGAAATCACTCTGGAATATAAAGGGCAATCTCATGTCATAACAGCGGGCGAGTCGTACATTATTGATACGACGAAGCCCCATCGATTTACAAATCACACAGACAAGGCTTGTCGAATGATAAGTGCGCATACGCCAACCACATTTTAGTGGGGGCTTGCCTTGTGTGATCACAAGGAGAGCGTATGAAAACCCAAGAGCAATGGATTGAACTAAAAAACAATCTAAACATCGAAAACAGGGCGTACATTAACGGTGAATACAGTGCCGCTTTAACAGGGCAAACCATCCCGGTAGTTAACCCAGCAACAGATGAGATATTCACCGAAATCGCCCGTTGCCAAAATGAAGATGTTGATCTCGCGGTTTCATACGCTCGCCAAGCATTTCAATCCGGTCAGTGGAGCGAGAGTAGCCCAGCTCATCGCAAAGCAGTGCTTAAACAGTTTGCTGACTTGATTGATCAAAACCAAGAAGAATTGGCTCTGCTAGAAACGCTTGATACCGGTAAGCCTATCTCTCACAGCTTCTCTACCGATATTCCTGGTGCGGCGAGTGCATTACGCTGGTACGCAGAAGCAATCGACAAAGTATACGGCGAAGTTGCCCCAACCGAAAAAGATGTACACGCTTTTATTTCTCATCAACCAATTGGTGTGGTTGCTGCGGTTGTACCGTGGAACTTCCCCCTTTGGCTTGCGTGCTGGAAGCTTGGTCCTGCTTTAGCCGCTGGTAACAGCGTGATTCTAAAACCGTCAGAAAAATCTTCTCTCACCGCGATATTTCTAGGTCAACTTGCTTCTCAAGCGGGCTTACCAACAGGCGTTTTCCAAGTCGTTACGGGTTTTGGTCATGAAGCTGGCGACGCGCTGGCGAAACACCAAGACGTAGACTGCATCGCCTTCACAGGCTCGACGCGCATTGCAGGTCAACTGATGGTCAGATCGGGTGAGAGCAACCTAAAGCGCGTGTTTGCAGAAGCGGGCGGCAAGAACGCGAACATCGTGTTTGAAGATTGTGATGATTTAGACCGCGCAGCAGCAGAAACCGCCGCAGGGTGTTTCTACAACCAAGGTGAGGTGTGCGTCGCGGCAACCCGCCTGCTTGTTCACGAAAGCATCAAAGAGCAGTTTATAGAAAAAGTTATTCAAGCGTCGAAAGCGTTCACGCCAAAAGACCCAATGGACCCAAGTTCATCAATGGGTGCGCTCATCGACCAAGATCATAAATCAAAAGTATTGGAATACATCTCGTTAGGTGAATCAGAAGGTGCAAACGTACGTTGTGGCGGCGATGTCGATGGGCAGGGCGCATTTGTTTCCCCAACCATTTTAGACAACGTCGACAACAAGATGCGTGTCGCCCAAGAGGAAATTTTTGGTCCGGTGCTGTGTGTCATTCCATTCAAAGACGAAGCGCAAGCAATTGAGATCGCTAACGATTCGAAGTACGGCTTAGGTGCTGCACTTTGGAGTAGCAATATCAACCGCGTTCATCGCGTAGCAAAACGACTGCAAGCCGGCTCGGTTTGGGTCAACAACTATAACGAAGGTGACATGACGGTTCCATTTGGTGGATTCAAAATGAGCGGAAACGGTCGAGACAAGTCTCTCCACGCGATTGAAAAATTCACCGAAACCAAAACCACTTGGATTCGCCTCCATCCTTAAGCCTGCTGACGATTACGATAAATAAAGGAATAGTTCTATGAACAAGCATACGGATTCGTTCTACGCGCACTCTGTGCCAAACATGCCGGAATACCCACAGTTGCAAAACGACATCGAGTGCGATGTGTGTGTAGTCGGTGCGGGATTTTCTGGTCTTTCTTCTGCACTACACCTTGCAGAAAAAGGTTTTAAAGTCGTTGTGCTAGAAAGCGCAAAAGTGGGCTTTGGAGCAACTGGTCGTAACGGTGGCCAAATCGTTAACAGCTACAGCCGAGATGTTGACGTGATTGAAAGCCGTTACGACCAAAACCAAGCCAAAGCTCTGTGCGATATGATTTTTGAAGGCGGCGATATCATCCGTGGCCTGATCGACAAATACGACATCAACTGTGATTACAAGCAAGGCGGCTTGTTCACGGCACTGAACAGTAAACAACTCAAAGGGCTAGAAGAACATAAGAAGAACTGGGAGCGTTACGGCAACGACCAACTGACTCTGCTTGACGCAGGAGAGGTAGAACAAGCGGTAGGCACTAAAGTATACACTGGCGGCTTACTGGATATGCGCGGTGGTCACATTCACCCGCTTAAACTGGCATTGGGTGAAGCTGCTGCGTTTACGTCTCTAGGTGGTCAAATCTTTGAGCAGTCGGCGGTCGTGTCGATTGACAAAGGGATTAACCCAGTAGTTAAAACGGCGCAAGGCAGCGTGAAGAGCAAGTACGTGGTTTTGGCAGGTAACGCCTACCTTGGTGGTTTGGCACCAAACATCAGCAACAAAGCGATTCCGTGTGGCACGCAAGTGGTAGCGACTCAGCCTTTGAGTGATGAGCAGTTAAAACAAGTGCTGACCAGTGACTACTGCGTTGAAGACTGTAACTACTTGCTTGACTACTTCCGCTTAACCGCCGACAAGCGTTTGTTATTCGGAGGTGGCGTGGTTTACGGCGCACGTGACCCAGAAAACATTGAAGCACTGATCCGTCCGAAGATGGAGAAAGTCTTCCCACAATTGAAAGGCATCAAGATTGATTACACCTGGACGGGTAACTTCTTGCTGACTTACTCACGCATGCCGCAATTTGGCTCGTTTGCAGACAACATTTACTACCTACAAGGCTACAGCGGTCACGGTGTAACGTGTACTCACCTAGCAGGCAAGTTGCTGGCTGAAACCTTGACTGGACACGCAGAACGCTTTGACGCGTTTGCCGCTCTGAAACATTACTCCTTCCCGGGTGGCCGCCACTTCCAAATTCCGTTTACGGCAATGGGCGCGGCTTACTACAACCTACGTGACAAACTGGCGATTTAAGAGATAAGGAATATCCAATGAGCAAAGTAGTGAAATTTGCAGCCCTTCAACTGACGAAAAGCTGGGATCTGGAAGATAACTTAGCCAAAGCAAAAAATGCGATTCGTGAAGCAGCACAAAACGGTGCGAACGTGATTCTTCCTCAAGAGCTGTTCGCCGCACCTTACTTCTGCAAAAAACAAGAAGCGAAGTATTTCGAGCTTGCAGAAGAAACGGAGAATTGTCGTCTTATTAAAGAGATGAGTGCGTTGGCTAAAGAGCTCGGCGTGGTGATTCCTGTCAGCTACTTTGAAAAAGCGGGCAATACGTTTTTTAACTCGCTAGTAATGATAGATGCCGATGGCACGGTACTAGATAACTACCGCAAGTCACACATTCCTGACGGCCCGGGCTACAGCGAGAAGTACTACTTTAGCCCTGGCGATACCGGTTTCAAAGTGTGGCAAACCAAGTTCGGTAAGTTCGGTGCTGGCATTTGCTGGGACCAATGGTTTCCAGAGCTTGCACGCAGCTTGGCTCTGCACGGCGCGGAAGCGATTTTTTACCCAACTGCAATCGGTTCTGAGCCTCAAGATCCGACACTGGATTCACGTGACCACTGGCAACGTACAATGCAAGGTCACTCGGCAGCAAACCTCGTTCCAGTGATTGCGTCAAACCGAGTGGGCACTGAAGTCGATGATGGTATCGAGACGACGTTCTACGGCTCTTCTTTTATCACTGACCACACTGGTGCAAAAATTGCCGAAGCACCGCGTCAAGGTGAAACCATCATTTACGCAGAAATCGACCTAGCTACGACAGCGAAAGCGCGTCACGCGTGGGGCTTGTTCCGCGACCGTCGTCCAGACCTTTACACCAGCGTTGGCAAACTAGCCGTTTAAAGAGGCGTTAAAATGAAGTTATCGACAACACCAGCGCAAGATGGCTTCTATTTTCCGGCTGAGTTTCAGCCGGTTAGTGAAGTTTGGCTAGCGTGGCCAGAAAGGAAAGACAATTGGCGTGATGACGCATTACCCGCGCAAGAAACCTTCGCCAGAATCGCGAACTTAATCGCGGAAGTGACCAAAGTGTGTGTGGCGGTGTGCTCGCACAACTTTGACCGAGCGCGTCAAATGCTTCACTCAGATGTACGTTTGGTGGAAATCCCATTTAACGATGCGTGGATGCGAGACATCGGGCCGACCGTGCTTGTTAACCAAGCGGGCGAGCGCCGTGGGATTAGTTGGCAATTCAACGCGTGGGGCGGCGAATACAACGGCCTTTACGACAACTGGCAGCAGGACGATCTTGTCGCTGGCTCGGTATGCGACATCATCGGTATTGATCATTACCGTGCTCCGTTTGTACTTGAAGGAGGGGCGATTCACACCGATGGTGAAGGCACCCTTTACACCACAGAAGAGTGCTTACTCAGTCCGGGGCGAAATCCGCAATTGAGCAAAGCGCAAATCGAAGAGCAGTTAAAGGCGTATCTCGGTATCGAAAAAGTCATTTGGTTGCCAAATGGTTTATTCAATGACGAAACAGACGGCCATGTTGACAACCTGATGCACGTGATCGCACCGGGTAAGGTGGTACTGAGTTGGACCGATGACTCAAGTGACCCGCAATACGCGTTATCTCGTCAAGCAGAGCAAGTGCTGAAATCGCAGCACGATGCGAAAGGACGCGAGATTGAAATTGTCCGTTTGCCATTACCGGGTCCGTTGCATTACAGCGAGCGCGAAGCCAATGGCATTGACGCCAGTTCAGGAATGAGTCGACAAGCTGGCGAACGCCTAAGTGCCTCTTATGCGAACTTTCTTATCGTCAACGAGCATGTGTTCTTGCCGATGCTGGACGAAGAGACCGACGCTATGGCGATCGATATTTTGCAAAACGCGATGCCGGAATACCAAATCATCGCGATACCGTCGAGAGAGGTTCTACTCGGCGGAGGGAACATTCACTGTATTACGCAGCAGATCCCTGCTTAAACATAAACTCGCCGCTGGCTTAGCGGCGATGATGAGTTGTCAAAAGGAATGACCATGCAACAGATACAAAACCAAAGCCTTGTTTCGTTTATGGTAGCGAATCCACAACAGGGCATTGCAGTGACTAATCCGGCGACCGGAGAACTCCTCGGGTACGCACCAGTCTCAACCGAAAACGACATTTTAAATGGCATTGAACGTGCCAGTGTGGCGCAGAAAAAGTGGGCGGCACTGCCAGCAAAAACGCGCGCTGGCATGCTCAATCGTTGGTTCCAACTTCTGTTAGAAAACAAAGCCGACCTTGGCCGCTTAATGACGTTAGAGCAAGGTAAGCCGCTAGCGGAAGCTCAAGGTGAAGTGCTTTACGGCGCGAGCTTTATCGAATGGTTTGCTGAAGAAGCGAAGCGTACCTACGGTGAGACGATTCCTGCGCCAAGTGCGGACAAGCGTTTGGTGACCATCAAACAGCCAATTGGTGTCGCCTGTGCGATTACACCTTGGAACTTCCCAATTGCGATGATCACGCGCAAAGCAGGGCCAGCTTTAGCAGCAGGCTGTAGCTTTGTGGTAAAACCATCTGAATCTACGCCGCTGTCTGCGTTTGCGGTTGCAGAGCTTGCCTATCAAGCGGGTATCCCACGCGATGTGCTGCAAGTGGTATTGGGGGAAAACTCCCGTCAGGTCGGTGCTATCTTCACTTCACACCCGTTGATTCGTAAGTTGTCTTTCACTGGCTCTACTCAAGTCGGTAGCGTGCTGATGCAGCAAAGCGCGGCTGACATCAAACGTACCTCAATGGAGCTCGGTGGCAACGCGCCATTTATCGTATTCGATGATGCGGATATTGATGCAGCTGTGGCAGGCGCGATGGCGTCGAAATTCCGTAACGCAGGTCAAACGTGTGTTTGTGCGAACCGTTTCTATGTACACAGCAAAGTGTATGACGAATTCGTTGCTAAGTTTGACGCTGCGGTTCAGCAGCTCAAAGTTGGTAACGGATTGGAAGAGGGGGTCAACATTGGTCCAGTTATCAGCGAGTCAGCGAAGCAAGGCATTCAGACGCTTATTGATGGTGCTATCGAGCAAGGCGCGAAGCCGGTTTCAGAACTTAAAAAGCTCGATGGTCTATTTATGCAGCCAGTGGTTCTCAAAGACGTTACTCACGACATGAAGATTGTCTCCGAGGAAATCTTTGGCCCTGTCGCGCCAGTGATTCGTTTTGACAGTGACGCACAGCTGATCGAAATGGCGAACGACACCATTTACGGTCTTGCGTCGTACTTCTACAGCCAAAACATCCACCGTGTTTGGAAAATCGCAGAAGCGCTCGAATACGGCATGGTTGGCATTAACGAAGGCATGATTTCTACTGAAGTCGCTCCTTTCGGCGGTGTTAAGCAGTCTGGCATCGGACGCGAAGGAGCAAAACAAGGTATCGATGAATATATGGACGTGAAATATCTCTGCTTTGGCGGCAACTAATTAAGGACAAAACAATGACAAACCAACAACTGCACGAAAGAAGAAGCCAAGTTATCGCTCAAGGCATGGGCGCACTGTACCCACTTTACGTAGAGAAAGCAGAAAACGCTTACGTATGGGATATCGAAGGCAACAAATACATCGACTTTGCAGCGGGTATCGCGGTAACTAACACCGGGCATTCTCACAAGCGCATTAGCGAAGCGGTAAAAGCTCAGCTGGACAATTTCTCACACACGTGTGCGATGGTTACGCCATACGCGTCATTCGTAGAGCTGGCTGAAAAGCTGACAGAACTTGTACCAGGTGAGACTAAGAAGAAAGCGATCTTTCTAACCACTGGCGCCGAGGCGGTCGAAAATGCCGTAAAAGTGGCACGCGCTCATACAGGCCGTAGCGGCGTGATAGCGTTTAAAGGAGGCTTTCACGGTCGCACAAACATGACGATGGGGTTAACTGGTAAAGTTGCGCCGTACAAAGCGGGCTTTGGTCCTTTCCCGAACGAAATCTACCACGCGCCTTACCCAAATGCGTTTCACGGCATCAGCGTTGAGCAAAGCTTACAAGCGATCGACGATCTATTTGCTTGTGATATTGAACCATCGCGTGTTGCGGCGATCATCTTCGAGCCAGTACAAGGTGAGGGCGGCTTCTACAAAGCACCTGAAGCGTTTGCACAAGGCTTGCGTCAGCTGTGTGACAAGCACGGTATCATGCTGATTGCCGATGAAATCCAAACGGGTTTTGCTCGTACCGGTAAAATGTTTGCAACAGAGTACCTAGGCATTGAACCAGACCTAATGACAATGGCGAAAGGCATTGCTGGTGGTTTCCCAATCTCAGCGGTAGTTGGGAAAGCGGATGTGATGGACTCTGCACTACCCGGTGGTTTAGGTGGCACTTATGCGGGCTCGCCACTTGGTTGTGTTGCTGGTCTTGAAGTGCTGAAAATCATCGAAGAAGAAAACTTGTGCACTAAAGCGATGGGCATTGGTGAAGTGGTCAATGCACGAATGACTAAGCTGCAACAGTCAGTACCTGCTATCGGTGAAATCCGCACTACTGGTGCAATGATGGCGATTGAGTTTACTGACCCAGAATCAGGCAAACCACTGCAAGAGATGACCAAAGCGGTGATTTCTAAAGCGCAAGAAAACGGCCTTATCCTGCTTTCTTGTGGAGTAAAAGCGAACGTGATTCGTCTGTTACCTCCACTGACCATCGAATCTGACGTGCTAAATGAAGGCCTAGATAAGTTGGAAAAAGTGATTCTTGAAGTGGCGTAATTCACGCACTTTTAAATAGCAATAACAAATAAAGGAAGCGGTTGGCATCAATCGTTTCCTTTTTGTTTTCAGCCCTAAACCACCTACTTCAGTAGGTGGTTATCATCCGTTTCGGCTTTGCCTGTAAAACTACTCA